>CAZEJW010000033.1:13876-31941 GCA_964512685.1 uncultured Leptospirales bacterium
GGCTATGTCGCCGTCTGTATTCTCGGCGGCTATCTCGCAGTGAAGAAAGTCGTGGAAATCGGCGATATCCAGTCCTTCATTCAATATATGCGGAGCTTCACGCAGCCGATTGCGCAGCTCTCGTCCATCTCCAATACGCTGCAATCCACCGCCGCTGCGGCAGAGCGCGTGTTTGCATTCCTCGGTGAATCCGAAGAGTCTGCCGATACGCCTGTTGAAGTAGTCGAACCATTGCCTTTGAAAGGCCCACTATCCTGGGGACTGTAAGAGACCAGGCTCCGTCCGGACTCAGACCAACGGATGTATATGCCTGCACAAAGGATGCCCTGTCTGAAGCAATCCTCAGATCGCATGCCATGGCAACACTCATCCCGACTCCCATTGCCGGACCGTTGACCGCGGCAATCACTGGCTTGGGCAGTTCGCGTATAGAACTTATTACAACAGCAAGTTTCTTGGGAACCTGCTGAAGCCATTTTTGAGCTCCTGTTTCAAGCATCCCCTGAAGGTCTCCTCCTGCACAGAAGGCTTTACCGCTTCCGGTCAATACCACCGCGCGAATGTTTTCATCAAAGCAGTCTTCAAACGCTTCTTCAAGATCAGCAGTAAGCCTGCTGCTGAGAGCATTCAGAGTTTTTGGTGAATTCATTGTTATTGTACATATGCCGTCTTTTTTAATCCATGATGCCTGTTTTTCTTCCATTTTATCCCCCTGTTAATAGCTCTGTATTTAATTATAATTAATATTTGTTTATGATTTGTCTACTGTTTAAAATAATCTGAACATAAACAGACTCTGTGACCCTGAAAGCTGCCTTAAGACTCGAGTCAAAACAGAGGATGCCTGCAGCAGTATTCTGCTTTTTATGTTTTGACTGCATACCGATAAATATTTTATGGAGAACAGGGCAGAATTCAGAACAGAAGTTTCAAAAAAGGGTGAAACAACTCTCATTGTTTCAAGGGATGGCAGGGAGTATCCTCTGCACAGTAAAATATCGCCTCTGAGGGAACAGGATTCACTGAAGGAACGTTTTGTTCCGGGGAAATATGATTTTCTTGTTGTTCTTGGATGCGGGCTGGGCTATCACCTGATACCTCTGAAGGAAAAGATTCATGAATATAATATGATAGTCATTGTGGATTACTTCGGGGGTATAGAGTCCTGCATTGCTGAAAATCCCTATACTGATTTTCTTGTATCTTCTGATAATACGGTTTTTGTAACAGGAAAAAATCCTGATGATGTTATTGCAGCAATATCTGAATACCTGGATCTTGAAAAGATCAGAGGGCTTGATATTATCGAACACCCCTCATCATTCAGAATATTGCCTGAATACTATGCTGATATAAAAAAGAGAGCAGCCGGTCTTCTTAACAGGAAGGCCGGAAGTGCGATTGCAAAAAAGGCATTTGGTTCAAGATACCTGTCAAATGCACTGAATAATCTTAAGCATGGCAGCCGGTTTTTGTCTCTTGCGCACATCGCAGGAAAATTTCATGGAAAGGATGTATTTATTCTGTCATCAGGCCCGGGGGTTTATGAGTTTCTGCCTTCAATCAGGGAGAACAGGGAATCGGTATTCATAATTGCTGTAGATTCTGCCCTGGGAGTGCTGAAGTCATGCGGCATTGTGCCGGATTTTGTGGTGTCAATTGATCCTCAGCCATACATTATGGAACATTTTCATGGAGCTGATTTAAGCCATACTGTTCCTGTTTTTTCACTTACCGCATTTCCCGGTGCTGTGGAGATGTGTTCAGGGGTTGTTTCTGATAAAAGCGGAGTCTTTGTTTCCCTGAATTCACATCCGGTTTGCCAGATTATTAAAGAACAGAATCCCGGAATTCATGAATCTATAGATTCAAAAACAGGCTCAGTTGCTGGTGACGCAGTGAAACTTGCTGTGCTTCTTGGATTCAGAAGAATCTTTATGGCAGGCATGGATTTTTCTTTTCCGTTTTATGATATATATTCCAGGGGCAGTGCATATCAGAGAAGGTATTCTCTTTATTTTCAGAACAGGCTGCTTCCTGTTGAAACCTCGAATATGAATTATATAATGAAATCTAGCCGGGCAAAGAAGATTGGAAAAAATTATACAAGGGCCTCTTTTCTTCAGTACAGGGAGTCCATTGAAGAGATGATCTTATCTGAAAAAAAGGGCGGTATTTTTATACTGAGGGGCGCAGGTATTGGATTTGAAAAAATTCCCGATATCACAATTGAGGAATGCTTTTCTGATATTAAGGGTATAGATATTGACAGGATTTCGTATATTGATCAAATACTTTCTGAATGCATAAAAAAGAGAAATGCATTCTCTCTTTCTCAAATGTCACAGTTTCTTCTCAGAGAGGATGTCTTTGATGAATTCATAAAGGTATCCCTTGGAGAGAAAATATCGAATTTAGCTGAGAACAGGTACAGGCAGATGCTCGGGAGACTTCAGCAGGATGGAGAAAGATCAAAGAGGATTTAGAGATGTAATGGAGAGACAGGGGCATAGTCTTTAAGCTTTTTGAATTGCTATGTGAATAATTACAGGGAGGATGTTATGAGAATTGGTGTAACAGGAATTTTTGCATCAGGCAAGGGAACAGTATGTGCCATGTTTCAGGAACTTGGCGCAAAAGTCATAGATACAGATGAAGTTGCCCGCGAGGTGGTTGAGCCGGGATCGGTTGGAATTCAGCTGATAGAGCTCGAGTTCGGTCAGAAATTCATCGATGCTGAAGGAGGTCTTGACAGAAGAAAATTTGCAAACCATGTGTTTCAGAATGAGTTGCTTGTTGAAAAACTCAACAGCATTACCCATCCCCTTATTCTCGATCTTGTTATTCAGAGGTCAGGCGGAGATGCTGTTTACATGATCAATACTCCTCTTCTTTTTGAGTCCGGCTTCAACAATTACATGGATAAAAATATCGTAGTTGTAGCGGATGATGAGCAGGTCATCGAAAGAGGCATAAAAAGGGATAATATTACAGAAAGAGAGATCCGGGACAGGCTTCAGCATCAAATTTCGTTAAATGAGAAAAGGGAACTGGCCGATTATGTAATAGATAACTCAAAAGGTCTTGAGAATACAAAAAGGCAGGTTACTGACTTATGGAACATTTTGAACAGGATAAAGGCAGAGTAAGAGAAAAGAGTGTTTACCTCCTGCATCTTGATACCCCGAGAATAATAATAATCTCATCAGTTGTTATTGGCGTGATAGTTGTTTCTTTTCTTCTCGGTATGAATTTTATCAAAAAAGGCGATGCTGAGGCTGTAACAGCAGATAATATGATGGTTCAGGAAAAATCTGATTTTTTTCAGACAAACAATATTCCGGCACCTCCCTCTGACGATGATTCACTTTTTTCAGCAGAGAAAAATCCTGTTAATGAAAAAATTCCTGCTAAAGAAACGAATACTATCCTGGCAGAAACCGAATCTAAGGTTAAGCCCGATGTTTTCAACAGTGAAAATATCAATGAGATAATAACGCCTGCTGTAAAAGAAACAAAGCCGGCAAAAAAAATTAACGTTGTCAGTGTTGAACCGTCTGAAAAGAAAGCTGTCAAAAAAACCGTCAAAAGGAAGAAACAGGTAAGCAGGGTTGCGATAAGGCCGGTCAAAAAGAAACATGTGAAGAAACAGCAGCGTGTTGTTCCTGTGGTTGCTGAAAAGAAAAAACATATAAAGAACGGCCCTCATTATGCTGTTCAGGTCGCATCTTATGATAAACATAGTACTGCCATGAATGAAATTGACAGACTTAAAAAAGAAAAATACAGCGCATATATAAGCAATACCATGGTAGGAAGCACCCGATTTTACAGGGTGAGGATAGGGCCGGTTTCATCGAAAAAGAATGCTCTCAGTCTTTTGAAGGAAGTCAATAAGGATTCCCGATACAAAGACAGTTATATGATAAAAGAATAGTATGACAGGGGTGAAAATTTTCACCCCGTTTTATTCCACCTCTTCAATTCTTCGAATTCCCTGTCTGTTAAGAATTATTCTGAATTTCTTCAAGAGCTGATGAGTGCTGAATGTATATTGAATGATTATATTGATATGATATACCCTGTTTGCTCTTATTTTTTTATAAGTACCGTCAGCAGGAATGAAGATATTTTTTTGAGGGTCATCCATTGTTCTCAGAAATTTACCTGTATTGAATCTCACAATATCAGTGATTCCCGAAACCGGGTATCCCTCTCTGATGTTTTTATCAGGTTTGCGTTTCAGTGAAACGAATTTTCTGTAAAGTATTATTGTTTCGCCTGTCAGGCTGTTGTCAATATCAGTTAGAATATCCCTTTCTCTCTTTTCTTTTATCTCAGGCGGCAGTCTTTTTTCGCTTATATAGTGAAAACTTTCACGGCAGCAGCCTATCTTTTTCCTGAAACTGTGGTAAATGTTTCTTTTCCTGTCATAGAGCCAGCGCTTCATGGTGTTTGTAAAATAAATCTTCATGAGATCCTTGAGACGGTCCTTGAAAACATAGCTTATTACAAGAGCTGCAAAAACAGGCAGTGTGAACCTTCCGTAGAGGTCCTGTGAAATGAACGCAACTGCTGTTGCAAAAAGCATGGCAATGCCAGCTGCAATGCTGTACAGGAACTGTTCGACATATACTCCTTCCCTCTTTGTCCTGGTTTCAAGAAAAAGGACCGAGCTAAGGTATTTTTTCAAAACGCTTTGGCGGTAGATAAATGATTCGTTTTCTCCGTCATCTTTTTCACTCAGAATGGAGGGGTATGAGTTTTTGTCCCTGTATGTAATTTCGTCTTTAATAAAACTCAGAATTATTTTGCCGAAAATATCATTTTCAGGGGTATTTCTGATCATCTCCAGAAGTCTGAAGGAGTGAGATTCTGCCTTGAGACTCATGTATTCGTCTGCAAGTCTGAAAAGGGATTGTATGCGGAGATCGGGTGTTTTTTTTATATCAGGGCTTATACTCCTGAAATTGATAACAGCAGCCTTAACAGATTCAATGAATTCATGAATCTGATCCTGTCTTTCAGTGGATGTTTTGCCTGCCCTGATTATGGAGAGCTGGCGAAGCATGGACCGTTTGAACAGAGTGCAGTACATTTTTATCTGGTAATCAAGGTCGTTGAAGTTACGCATCCCTGGGTTTGATATAAATTCCGAAAGGCTGCGGCTGCACTTCCGGAATGATTCAATTCCCATGAAATCTCTGAGTGGAACCAGCGGTGTTTTCAGTCTGATATACGTATGAAGGTCACTGAAGAAATCAGCGCTTGAATATGTATCCTTGTTTATGTTGAGATTATTGGGGATAAAAAGAAAGGTTTGAACATAGTATGAATTTTTATCCCCATCAGAGGGGAGATCATATGACTGTTTGATTTCAAACTGGTAGAGATCATGGATTTTCAGGGTCTCCTCGATCATATGTCTCCTTTTTTATGACTCAACTTATTTCAGTAAATATTCTCCTGAATCAGCAGTTCTTCGAGTTCGTCGGCCTTTGCGGCTATGTATGTGAGGCTCTTCATGAATCTTCTCGGGTCGCAGTCCTGCAGCAGAATCGAGTTTCTGAGAACCAGGGTCTGGTTCATTAGTGAAATAGAACCATAGTCAAAAGTTGAGTTCAGCTGAAGGGAATATTTATAGAGTTCACAGAGGTCTTTTTTAAGAACTCCGATTATTGAATAGTAATTGATGATTCTGTCTCCTGATTCATCCTTTGTGAGGGTTATCAGAACTTCCTGGGTTCTGTCGTTTTCGAACTCTATTGTCGTTCTGTAGCTTCCTTCCGAGTCTTTATGAAACTGAATCTTAAAGTCTGAAGCCACTGCTGATATAAAACCATCAAATACTTCCATTGTTATCTCCGGTAAACGTTAATTTGTTGTATTTTCTGAAAAAAGTTTTGTGATTCAATTATATTTCGATCACAACAGGCAGGTCAAGAATAAATAAAGCAGGTAAAACCGCTTGATAAAAAAATTATTGAAAAAATGTATTGTAATAAAAAAAGTTATTTTACCACATATCATTGTGTTTTAAGGTGAGGATTTCAGGCACTCTTTATAGTTGCCTTTTTTGTATTCCATTGGCTTAATTGAAAAACATTCAGGACAATGGCATTTTATATTCAATCTGACAGGAACCAGATGTAAATGACGAAAAAAAAATCCATAAAGGATAAAACGGAAGATAACACCCTGCTCGATTCCTTGTTGAGACAGTCCGGTGACCTTTTTTTTCTCTTTGATACTAAAAAGGAAGTTCTGCTGAATGCTTCCGAAGCAGGGAAGAATGCAGCATGTATCTCTCATGTGAATTTCATGAAGACAGCTTTTTCGGATCTTTTTTCAGGCCTGAGGGCAGAGAATCTCAGCCTTTCAGACCTGCCTCCGCTTGCTAAAGAAATTCCTGCAATTCTCAAACGCAGCATCAATGAAGAAATAAGCGAATCGGTTTCCGTGATATTATCATCAGAACCGGTCGCGTACAAAAATTTCTCTGCTGTTCTTGTAAAAGCCATGCGAAAAGTCAAAGCTGAAGAGAACGGCAATGGACGGGATCATTTACGGATGATCGAGGTTCTTATGGATGCATCCGTAGACCCCATTGTTCTGTTTGATTCAGAATATAATATTCTTGCCCTGAATAAAACCGCTTCCAGGTGGTTCAGAATCGATCCGAAAAGATCCACGGGAACCAATATCATTGATCTGTACCCCGGAGTGGCAACACCGGAAAGAAAATATTTTTTTGACCTTGCTCTTCAGACAGGAGTGAATATTTCATTCGAGGATGAAATTGACGGTGCATTGTATAATCACAACCTGTATCCGGTTTTCAATTCAGGCAGCAAGGTTGAATCTCTTGCCCTGTATTCTCATGATATTACAGAGAGAAGGTTCACTGAAGAGTTATTGAAAATACAGTATGATATTGCCCTTACCCTGAGTTCGAGCAGGGATATATCTGAAATACTGAGTGAGATGCTCGAAAGGATAATATGTATTGATGCAATCGATTGTGGTGTAATATATACCTTTGAATCAATATACGGCGGTATGACTCTGGCTGCTCACAGGGGACTTGGCGAAAAATTTATCGGCAGTATAGGCTCATTTCCGCATAATTCACCCCTGGTGAAACTCGCTTCAAAGGGAAACCCGGTTTATTCGATCAATGAAGGCAGAGACAAAAGTCTCTATTCAGCATATATTGAAGAGGGACTCAGGGCCTTTGCATTTATTCCTGTAAAACATGAAGATAAAACCATTGCAGTACTGGCTCTTGCTTCTCATTTCCAGAAGTGGATTCCTGAGAAATCAAAGCTTGCTCTTGAGTCTATTGCCATGCAGATTGGAGGCCTGATTGCCAGGATAAGGGTGGAACAGGAACTCGTGAAGAGTGAGAAAAGATACAGGGCTGTGGTTGAAGATCAGACCGAGCTTATATGCCGTGTTCTTCCTGATGGAAGGATTACTTTTGTTAACGAAGCCTATGCAAGATATTTTGGCAAGGCCAGTGATTTCCTTATCGGAAGAAACTGTTTCTCTGATATTGCAGAGATGAGCAGGAGCGATGTTATCGAAATGGCACAGTCTCTGACTCCTGATGAACCTGTTGGGTTTTTTGAACACAGGGCAAGAATGCCTGAAAACAGGATTGTCTGGCAGCACTGGACAACCAGGGCGCTTTTCAACAAACAGGGGAAACTGGTGGAGTATCTTGCAACAGGCAGGGATATCACAGCAGGAAAAATGATGGAGGATGAGCTCAGAAAGAATGAGGAAAGACTGGCAAGGGCTCTTGAGGCTACTGACGAAGGTCTCTGGGATTACAACCTGGAAACTGACATGATCTATTCGAGCAAGAGGAATTTCGAGATTCTTGAGTTTCCTTTTAAATCGACAATGGTGCCTTTGAGCGAGGTCAACAGGCTTATGCATCCGGATGACAGGAAAAGGGTTTTTGATGGATTCATGAGTCACATGGAAAAGAGCAATGGCAGTTATGATACTGAGTTCAGATTTATGGGCGGCAGAAAGGAGTTTGAGTGGATTCTTACAAGGGCTAAGGTTGTTCAAAGGGATCATGACGGCAGACCACTTCGAGTGGTTGGAACCAACCAGCTTATTACAGACAGGAAGATGGCTGAAGAGAAACTCATAATAAGTGAAAAAAGGCTGAGATCAATAATTGACAATTCCACATCCATTATAACTCTCAAGGACACCGGGAAGAGATATATTCTTGCAAACAGATTCTTTGAAAAAATAACAGGCCTGAGTGTCAGCAAAATAGAAAACAAGACTGATTTCGAACTCTTTCCTCCCTACACTGCAGAAGGTTTTTCCCGTGAGGATGACAGGGTGCTTGAAACAGGTGAATCCATAGAATTTGAAACTGTAATCCATAACAGGCAGGACGTAAGAAATTTAATCTGCACAAAATTTCCTCTTCTTGATAACAGCGGGAAAATATATGCCCTTGGAAGTATCCTTACTGATATAACCGAACTAAGGGAAGGAGAGAGAGAACTCAGGCGGGCAAAGGATGCAGCGGAAATCGCAAATAAGGCAAAATCCACCTTTCTTGCAAACATGAGCCACGAGATAAGAACTCCCCTTAACGGGATCTCCGGAATGGCACAGCTGCTCTTCAATACAAAGATCGACTCAAAGCAGAAGGAATTTATTGAAGCAATAAAAATGTCATCAGAAAACCTGATGTTCATTATAAATGACATTCTTGATCTTTCAAAAATTGAAGCTGAAAAGGCAGAACTTGTTGAGGGGGAATTCAACCTCAGGGCAATAATCGATAACCTTGTGAGAATATACCGGTATCAGGCGGAGAGAAAGAATATTGATTTTAAGCATACGATATCTTCTGGTATTCCGGAAATTTTATGCGGTGACAGCGGAAGGCTTCAGCAGATTCTGAACAACCTCCTGAGCAATGCTGTCAAGTTTACCAGGATGGGCAGAGTTGAGATCAGCGCTCACCTGGACCATGTTCGTTCTGAAGATCACAGGGCTGTAATTGAGTTTACTGTGGCAGATACAGGAATCGGTATATCAGAGGATAATATTTCAAGGATATTCAGGAGTTTCACACAGGGGGATTCTTCCACGAGCAGGGAATACGGTGGCTCCGGGCTTGGTCTTGCAATAGCGAGAAAACTGACCGAAATGATGGGAGGAAAAATTTCTCTGAAGAGCCGTGTGGGCAAGGGCAGCAGGTTTGTTGTGTCCATGCCGTTTAAGAGGGCGGCAGGTGATTTGGGATACTCGGGTGATCCTGGTAATTTGATTGAACCGGTTAGCCCGGGAATACTCTCAATTCTGGTTGCAGAGGATAATCTTATAAACCAGAAGGTGATAAGGGAGATGCTTTCATTTCATGGCCACAATGTCACCATTGTTTCCAATGGAAGTCTTGCAGTAGAAGAGTTCAGCAGGGGAAAATTTGACTGTGTTTTCATGGATGTTCAGATGCCTGTTCTCGACGGAATTGAAACCACAAAACAGATCAGAAAAATGGAAGAGGGTACGGGTGAACATGTTCCGATAATTGCCCTGACTGCCGCAGCCATTGCTGGAGACAGGGAAACTTTTATTGAAGCCGGAATGGATAATTATATAAGTAAACCCATAAGACTTGAAAGACTTCTCGATACACTCTACTCGACAATATATGGCAAAACAGTATCCTCTGAAGAGCTAGGAGAAGAGGAAAACAGCTCATTAAGCGGTGATATAATTGACAGGGAAAAGTTTCTGGGTATGCTGGACGAGAATACTTTTGACACATATGTGGAAATACTCGATATTTTTATAAACGAAAAAGATTCATATCTCGCCACATTAAGGGCTGCTGTGGATGCCGGGGACGCTCGCAGAATAGAGAGGGAGAGTCACAGGCTGAAGGGCATTGTCTCTGTTTTTTATTCTGAAGAGAACAATGAGATTCTAAAAGAGATCAGGGAAATGAATGAATCTGAAAATTTTAAGGATATGCCGGATGTTTTAAGGAGACTGGAGTATTCAGTGGGCAAACTGTGGGAAGAACTCTATAGAATACGACAGGAGTTGAATAAAGGGAAATGATATGGGTGAAATGAAAGAAGCGGCAATACTGATTGTTGAGGATGAAAAGGTCATTGCTCTATCCACGAGGATGGTACTCGAACGAAAGGGCTACAGAGTGATCGATATGGTGGAAAGCGGAGAAGAGGCAATAGAAACCGTAAAGCGTGAAAAGCCCGATCTCGTGATAATGGATATACAGCTTGCAGGAAAACTCAATGGAATCGAGACTACCCATATACTGAATGAACACGATGATATCCCGGTAGTGTATGCCTCGGCATATTCTGACAGGGAAATCCTGGAAAAGGCTAAAATTACCTCTCCCTACAGTTTTATTGTAAAGCCAATAAAAGAGAGGGAACTGGAGATAGTTATAGAGATTGCCCTTGAAAGGGCACGGATGCAGAAACAGCAGCAGGAGCTCATAGCCGAGTTAAGGGAAGCTCTGCACAAGGTTAAGACGCTCAAGGGACTTCTTCCCATATGCGCAAACTGCAAGAAAATAAGGGATGACGAGGGATACTGGCATCAGGTTGAGGAATACATTCAGAATCATTCTGATGCTGATTTTACCCACGGCATATGCCCTGACTGCGCGAAGATACTCTACCCTGATATTTTTAAGGAAGACGGTACAGAAGAAGATTGATTGTTATCTTTTGAAAATAACATTCACCCTTATCCCCCCATTGGAAAACTTTATCTTTTTATCATAGGGGAGCGACATGATCTTTATGTGTTCCTCAGTGGGCGCTATTATCGCATAACCGCAGCCCGAATATTTTTCCTTTATTGTTCTGCCGATTTTTTTGTATGTTTCCTTTATGTTGAAAGCTGTAATTCTTTCGCCGTACGGGGGATTCAGCACAATGAAGAGTTTGCCGGATTCTTCCGGATCTGTTTTTTTTTGAAAGAAGTCTGCTGTTTCAATATCAACCCTTCCCTTAAGCCCTGAGTTTTCGAGATTTGCGGAACAGGTTTCAACTGCCTTTGTGTCAATGTCTGAAGCAAGGATTCTGATCGCGTTCTTTTCTCCCGCTGTATTTTTCAGCATGTGATTCCAGGCCGCTTCCCTGAAGCCCGGCCAGGTTTTAAAAATGAAGTTTTTGCGTATGTTTGCCGGTTCACCCTCTGCAATGGACGCGGCCTCAACAGAAAAGGTGCCTGAACCGCACATCGGATCTATGAGTGTATCATATGAAAGAAAGTCAGCTTCGAGCAGAATGGAAGAGGCAAGGGTTTCCCTTAGAGGAGCCCCGGTATTCAGTGTCTTTATGCCCCTCATGTAAAGCAGCTCTCCTGTTGTGTCAATGCTGAGGGTGCATGTGTTTTTGTTTATGCGGGCGTAGATTTTCTGTTCGTCCGCTGTGTCTTCATCCCCCATGCTGAAATGTGCTGTTATGCCGTATGAAGAAAGTCTTTCGGTAACTGCTTTCTTTAGTTCGTCTTCAATTTTCCCTGTGTGAAAAAGACCCGATGACGTGGATGATACCCTGAACGAAAGGGATGAAGCCTCAGAGAGGTATAGCTCCCATGGAAAATCGGAAAGCTGTTTTGAAAAGGTCTCGAAATTGACTGCATTGAATTTTCTAAGCCTCATGAGTATCCTGGTAATGGTTCGCGAAAGAAGGTTTGCCCTGTAGCAGCCTTCAAGCTTTGAGTAGAATTCGACCCCGCCTTTTTCGTCTTTGCCAAAGGATGTTATTCCAATGCTTTCGAGTTCTTTTTTTGCTGTCTCTTCAAAGCCGGGCTGTACCACTGCAAAGAATGTGTGTGTTCGCGCGTTTACGTGCTGTTTGATTCTGCGGGCAAGCCCTTTGTCTTGTGTCTTTGTCATTTTATTTTCTTCCGAGTACTGCAAGGCTTTCAACATGTGGAGTCTGAGGGAACATGTCATATGCCTCAAATCCCTCGAGTTCATACCCTTCGAGTCCGTCAAGGTCATTTCTGAATGTAGCCGGATTACACGACATGTATATTATTCTTTCAGGAGCCATTGTGTTGATGTGTCTCAGCATCTTGGGATGCATGCCGCTTCTTGGAGGGTCAAGGATGAGTGTGTCGAAATCATCGCCCCTCTCTTTTATGAACTCGCCTGCATCCGCACAGACAAAGGACGCATTGTTTATGCCGTTGATTTCACGGTTCACTTCTGCTGTCTCTACTGCCTCTTCAACAATTTCAACTCCCGTTATGTGTTCACAGTTGGCTGCCGCAAAGAGAGTTATGCTGCCCACGCCTGAATAGAGATCGAGTACTTTGCCCCTGGCCTGTTTTTTTATTTCCCTGTACATTGTAACAGCGACCGGTGTGTTTGACTGAAAGAATGAATTTGGCGTTATCCTGTATTTTATTCCGTCGAAATTCTCTTCTATGTATCCCCTTTTGACATCTTCGAAAACAGGCCCATAGCTCAGGTCAGCCATTCCGTCGCTCAAAAGAATTGAGATTGAATCAACATCGTCTTTTATGCAGTCAATGAGGTTTTGAACCCTGTTCTCAGGCTGTGCAATAACGAAGTTTGCCATTGTCTCTCCGGTTGTGGCTGCCTCTCTCAAAACAACATACCTGTGATAGCCTTTGTGACTGAGGTAGTTGTACTGTTCGATTTCAAGAAGAAGGGGCCTCAGCTTTTGAAAAATGCTGTTTGTTTTCTGCTGCATGATGTCGCAGTTCTCGATGTCTACAACGAATTTATATGAGCCTGCTTCCCTGAGGCCTGCCTTACCGAATGCTGTTACCATGTCCATGCGGTTGCGGTAATGAAAGGGGTCTCCGGGATGAACCTCTGTGATTTCACAAACATCCTTCATAGTGTCATTGATATATTCTCTTTTGAGAAGGAGCTGGTTCTCATATGATATGTCCTGGAACATGCATCCTCCGCATTTATCGAAGTGTTTGCACCTTGGTTCAACTCCATCTCCCCTGTATTTGTCAGCGAGTTCTTTGAAGTAGAGCTTTTTTTTCTTTTTCATGATATATCCTGTTTTAAACAATCTGTTTCTATTGTGCAATCAGTCTGCATATACGTTTCAGAGTAAAGGAAAAAAAGTATTTTATTGCCCCGCCGCCTTCGGCGGCGGGGCAATAAAGTTTAAAAATAAACACTGAAAATAATTACTTCTTTTGAGGGCAGAAAAAGGGCTGTGTTGTGACCCTTGAGAAAATTTCTTCTGAATGTTTCGGTTTCACTCTGAAAGAATATGCTTTTTTTGAGATCCGCCTGGGAGAATTCTCTACCGTTGAAACGGATTATATTTTTCTCTGAGAATTTAACAACATGGCTGAAACCCCTTACTCTTGCGCGGTCAGTTTGTTCCGATTTAAGCAGGTTTGGGTAACGGTGATTTTTCTGTTTGAGACAGAAATCCCATCTAAGGGCATCACGAATTATATTTATTTTGTCACTGTAATGATTTTTCGCAAATTCGAGAATCAGTTCGGCTCCTGTTTCAAACGCCCTGTTCAGTTCCTGATTGCTTAAACCTGCCATTTTTTCGTATATGTCAAAAGGGCTATCACTAAGAGATTCGAGAATTTTAAGGGCAGTGTCAAACTGGTGTGTATTGTGAATTATATCAACCAGGGCAGCCATGTTTTCAAAAAGAGAAAAATTTCCCCTGTCTATCCACAGGTTTTTCTGTATTGTAAACGGGGCTTCTTCATCCCACTCCATGCCGAACTCTTCTGCGCGGTCATAAATCTCAGTTCCCTTGAGAACCTTTAGTATGCCTGCCTGGAAATGGTCTGCGCCCAGAGAATAGATATCATTGAATGATTTTTTGAGAGTCTGCCAGTCTTCAAACGGGAGGCCTGCAATGAGATCAGTGTGAATATGGATGTTGCCCATATCAACGATTCGTTTTACAGCCGCTTTGCTCTTCTCCCATGTGTCTTTTCTGTTCACTGCTTCAAGGGCTTTTTTGCACGTTGACTGAATCCCCATCTCGAACTGAAAGAGATCATGCGGGGCTTTTTCAATGATTTCAAAATCATCGTCAGTGAGAAGAGCAGGGTGTATTTCAAAGTGAAAGGTTGTTTTGTTTTTACTGAATTCGCTGATGAGAAATTTCCATATCTCTCTTGAGTGTGCCGGCTTAATGTTGAAGGTTCGGTCAACGAACTTGAGTGTGCCAGGGCTGTATTTCATTATATGCAGGATATCCCTTTTAACTCTTTCAATGGGAAGAAACTCGAGTCTTTGGTCTGACCTTGATGAAAGGCAGTATGAACACCTGAAGGGGCAGCCCCTGCTCGATTCATAATACACATAACGGTTTTTCAGGGCTGCAAGGTCTTCATCCGAATATGGAAAGGGTACGGATTCAAAGGGCCTGTTCGGGATGCGGAGTGTTTTATTCCTGTTGCCATTGATATTACTGAGTGCAAATTTCATGCCCTCTTCGCCAGGGCCCGCGATTATAATATCTGCCTGGGGAAACTCTGTGATCCACTCATCTGCATTATAGCTGACCTCAGGCCCGCCGAGAATGATAACTGTTCCGGGAAGTGCTGCCTTGATTTTTGGTATAAGCAGCTTCACTGTATTGCTGTTCCATATGTACACGGATATCGCGGTTATGTGAGGATCAGTTTTTACTATTTCTTCAGTGATTTCATCAACCGGCTGATTGATCGAGAATTCCCTTACAAGGGGAGTGTATGCATCCCTGTCAATATCGGCTTTAAAATAGTATATGGCAGGGTTCGAGTGTGAATACCTTGCGTTTATTGCAGTAAAGAGTATCTTTTTCATGGTTAAACAGTAGGTTTATGCAGCGGAGTGTCAAATATATAATTGCTGGTAAGCCCCCTGTAGGGGTTCAAGATTTTGAACCCCTACAGGGGGAAACCTTTTCATAAATATTGGCATTAATGGAACAGGCTACCCCAAAACAGCAGAAACCTGTTATTGACCGGACGGGTGTACTGATTATACTTAACTCAGGTAAAAAAAATTATGAGAACATTTAAAACAATAAGAGAATTTTTTTCCGGACACAATGAGTATGAGTGGGACAAAACCAGACTCAAGTATTATCAAAACTGTCTTTTAAAATTTGATAAAGGTACTCTCGAGTATGAATATGTTCATGATATGATAAACACTATAAAAAAGACAGAGAAGAGCAGTTTGGCCGGAAGCTTAATAGAGCGCTTTTGCGGTCTGCCCGGCAGCATGAGATAAACAGTCTTATCCTCCATGAATCCCCATAAAGATGTACCCTCTTTCCTCAAAAGAGGAGCAGCCGCGGGTTATACCGCGTCTGTACTCCTCTTTTAGTTTTTTTAATATTCTTTGATATGGTTTCCACAGAGGGACTGGAACAATTTTGAAACTATTATGGCATATTATTCTTGACGCTTAAAGGGGCCATGTTTAGTTTATTTATTGTTTTATTACTAACCGGTTAAATACCAAAATAGCCTGGAACGCTTAAATAGTGATGGTGCAAAATGATTCTGGAAAAAACATCAAGCCTGTCTTCACGTCTTGACAACGGCCAGCCCGTTAAACTGTCGTTTTATTATCATACAAAAAATACCATTAAATTTATAAATTCACTTCTCACTAAAGTGCTGTCAAAGAATGATATGGCTTATTTGCAGAGCACTGTTGAAACCGTAATAAGGGAAATGGTGGTCAATGCAGTCAAAGCCAATTCAAAAAGGGTATTCTTTAAAAAAGAAAACCTCGACATAGAGAATTCATATGACTACAGTATGGGGATTTCAGACTTCAAGGAGTTTATAATCGCCGAACAGGAGAACATTGCAGTTGCCCTGAAGGAAAACGGATTCAAGGTAGACCTTTACCTCAAAAAGGAAAATGAAGGTTTCAGGGTAATGGTCAGAAACAATACAGGCCTTCTGCCCTTTGAACAGGAAAGAATAAACATGAGGATGGAAAAGGCAAGGCAGTACAATGATTTTGCCGATATCTACATGGATATCTGTGACGAAGAGGAGGGTGAGGGGCTTGGGATTCCGCTTACCATGCTTTTTTTGAGAAATTCAGGCATAGGTGAGGATTCATTCAGCATAAAGACCAATGGCAAAATTACACAGTCAGCATTCACCATACCCTTTGCAGTAAAGCCTGTTGATGTAACGAGTGCAATAAGTAAGCAGATTATTGATGAAGTAAACAGTCTGCCTGCAATGCCTGAGAATATAACCCTGCTTCAGGAAATGTGTACAAAGCCGGATGTTTCAGTAAAAGATCTTGCAGGCAGGATATCAATTGATCCTTCTCTTTCAGCATCGGTTCTGAGGCTTTCAAACTCTGCAGGATTCATAACCTCAAAAAGGGTGGATAACATACTCGATGCTGTAATGATCATAGGCCTCAGGAACCTCAACAGCATATTGATCTCAACAGCAACCCGCAAGATCATGGATGATAAATTTTCTCATTTTAAGAGTATCTGGGACCACTGCAACAAGACTGCCTATTATTCAAGAATCATTGCAAACGAGGTTAAACTCAACAGAATCTCAGACAAAATAGTACTTGCAGCCCTGCTTCACGACCTTGGCAAAATTGTTCTGCTTTCGCTCGATGAGGATATACTTGAAAGAATTAACATGGTTGCCCTCAAAATGCAGGTGAGAACATCAACCGTAATCGAAGAGGTCTCTATCGGAATCAGCCATTCAACAATAGGCAGGCTCATTGCAGAGAAGTGGAATCTGCCTCCATATATCATTGAAGCTATAGCCCACCATCATTCACCTCTTAACGCTTCAGATGAATACAAAGATATAGTATATATAACATACCTTGCAAACAAACTCTGCCTTATTGAAGAAAAGAAATTCGACTATTACTATCTCGAGGATGATGTTCTCGACCGGTATAATATAACATGCAAAAAAGACTTTGATGTGTTTATGAAAAAAGTCACGCGTTCTTATAATGAAGCAGGAGTTTGATAAGCATAACCTGTGGGTTTTGAATCCCGACTTTATTGTATTAAGATTTCTTTAATATTCATTTGTTCAGCCAAAATCTTTAATTGATTCCTGCAGAAATTTTTGGAGTTTTGTACAATGAATAAACTGAAAATATATCTTGATAATTGCTGTTTTAATCGTCCTTATGATGATCAGAGATTTTTGTCGATTTTTATTGAAACTCAGGCCAAGCTTTTTATTCAGGAATCAGTTAATAATCTGGAAGTTGATCTTATATGGTCATTTATTCTTGATTATGAAAACAGTTTTAATCCGGATGAATCAGTTAAACATGAAATTTTTTTATGGAGAGAGAAGGCATCTTGTTATATTATGAACGATAAGAGAATTATTGATAAAGCACAGAAATTTGTTCAGTCAGGCTTTGGCAAAAAGGATGCAATACATCTAGCTTCTGCAATTTATGCAGGCAGTGATTATTTTATTACAGTAGATAAGGGAATTTTGAAGAAAAAAGCTCTGGTTGATGAAATATCAATAATCAGCCCAATTGAATTTGTTACTCGCAGGGAGGAAATCAATAATGAAATCTGATGAGGCCATTAAAAGGGAAGGGCTGGCAGCATTGAAAGAAAAACTTGGCCCTGTAGATATGGAAAAATTTATTGCTCTCATGAACAGAGAGAATTTTGATTATACCAGGTGGAGAAAAGAACTGCTTGAAGATCTCTCCCTTGAAGAAATTGCAGAAAAGGCTGATGAGTATTCAAAAAGTATCAAAAGCTGACCTGTTTTCCCGTTAAAAATTTTATCCCCGTCTTACTGACCACCAGAAGTTATATTTACAGAATTATCAGATATTCTCAGTGACCAAAATTATATTCTTCAGGAATAAACGGATATTCCCGGAGAATATAAATATATTCCCGGAGAATAAACGGATATTCCCGGAGAATATAAATATATTCCCGAAGAATAAACGGATATTCTCAGAGAATATAAATATATTCCCAAAGAATAAACGGATATTCCCGGAGAATAAAAATATATTCCCA
>CAZEJW010000034.1:0-6479 GCA_964512685.1 uncultured Leptospirales bacterium
CTGTCAACGGCGACGAGGAATACAAGGATGTAATAGACATAGCCATGGTACTGGACATTTGTACTGATTATTATCTCAGGGTTGGCTCTGTTTTTTTGTTCCAGGAGTAAGCCTTCTTCCACGGACATAGTAAAAATAACTAATGTTAATAAATTTATTACTGAGAAGGATATAAACGAAGGCGTAAAGCGAACAAAAGATAAAAAGTCCGAAGTAATTTTTTCGCATCAGGCTCATGAAGATCATGATGTCAAATGTGTTGTCTGTCATCATAAATTTGAAAATGACGACAGAATTAAAAATTGTGCCATGTGCCATAAAGGTAAAGAGGGAGAGGATTATTATCACACTCTTTGTATTGATTGTCATAAAAAGAAAAAGGAAGGACCGGTTGAATGTGATGAATGCCATTTACAGAATGACCTGTAAATCTGAAATGAAGACTAAAAGGATTCTTCTTCTGGGCCTTGGGAATATTCTTAAAAGTGATGATGGAGCGGGTATTTATGTAATTAGTGAACTTAGAAAAATATCTGACAGACTTCCTCCCTGGGTTCAGGTTGAGGATGGCGGTACTCAGGGTTTTGACCTTGTGTCTGTAATGGCTCCTTTCAAAAGAATTCTTATTATTGATGCGATCATAACTGATGAAGAACCGGGAAGTATATATCATTTTTCTTCATGGGATGCTCCTCAGGGAAATGATATGCTTTCTCTTCATGATATGGGGATAATGAATGTGATAAGAACTATGCAGCTCCTTGGGTATGATCCTGTAATAGATTTTATTGGAATAAATGCACAGGATGTTACAACAATTCAGATTGGATTGACTCATCCTGTAGAGCAGGCAATACCTGCAGTTTTGAACATGATCTTTGAGATACTGGAAGAATTTGAAAGAGGAGGATTCTGAATGGATATAAACAGAAGGGATTTTATAAAACTTATGGGAGGAACGGCTGCTGCAATTTCCTTTCCTGCTGTTATTCTGAATGGCTGTAAAAAAGAGATTCAGAAAGCCTCGAAGAATACATCTGTTATCTGGATTCAGGCTCAGTCATGTTCCGGCTGCTCTGTCTCACTCCTTAACTCCACCTCACCAGACATTGCATCGGTGCTCACGGAACATATTAGTCTGAATTTTCATCAGACTCTTATGGGCGGAATGGGAGATACTGCAATATCTGTTCTTGAAGACACTCTTCAAAAAAACAGAAAGGATTACATCCTTATTGTAGAAGGTTCTATCCCCACAAAAAGTGAGGAATTCTGCACCCTTGGCCAAAAAAACGGGAAACATCACGGAGTCAGGGAGTGGATTGAAAAACTTGCCGAAAATGCCATGGGAGTGATTGCTGTTGGAACATGTGCAACCTATGGAGGAATCCCTGCTGCTGAGATAAGGGCTACAGGAGAGAATCCCACAGGAGCAAAGCCGCTTTCTGAAATTGTCACAAACAGGAAGATTATAAATGTACCGGGGTGCCCGCCGCACCCGGACTGGATTGTTGGCACCCTTGTTCATGTATTATTGAAGGGGACTCCAAAACTTGATGAATATAACAGACCTCTTATGTATTTTGCTAAAACCGTTCATGAACAATGTGAACACCTCAAAGATTATAAGCGTGGAAGATTTGCAAAGCGATGGGGGGATGACGGATGTCTGTATATGCTTGGCTGTCTTGGAATGGATTCATGCTGTGATATTCCTGAAAGGAAATGGGTTGGTGGCAACAGCACATGTACCGGTTGCGGGTCAGGATGCATCGGCTGTACCGAGGATGTTTTTCCTGACACAGGGAACAGGGGAATATACAAACACCTTCAGGCAAATGCGGGAGATCTTGACTGGGGTGAACCACGTGTCAGGGAAGTGCTGCAGAAATTGAGGAATGGAGGAATAGACAATGGCTGAAGTCATAATCAATCCGGTAACAAGGATAGAAGGGCATCTTTCAATTGAGATAAATGTAATAAATGGTAAAGTAGAGGATGCGCATGTAAAAGGAGATATGTTCAGGGGATTTGAAAAAATTCTTCAGGGACGTAATCCTCTTGATGCACAGCAGATAACGCAGCGGATTTGCGGAGTGTGCCCGGTTTCACATGGAATTGCTTCTGCCCTGTGTCTTGACGATGCTTTTGGTATAAACACAAACAAAAACGGCAGACTCCTTAGAAACCTGATATTTGCGGCAAATTATCTTCAGTCACATATCCTGCATTTTTACCATCTTTCAGCAGTTGATTATATTGATATTAGAACAATCCTCTCCTATTCAGGTAAAGATGAAGGGATGAACAGACTGAAAAACTGGGCCAATGCTGAAGTAAAAAACAAGATGGGTAAGAAAGATCAAATAACGGCGATCAGCCCGTTTCTTCCCCGTTATGAAGGTAAGGATTTCTATATCAGGGACAGGGAGCTGAACATGAAGGCAATTGCTGATTATGTCAAAGCACTTGATATCAGAATGAAGGCCCACAGGATGTGCTCGGTTTTTGCAGGCAGGGTTCCGCATACCATGGCTATTGTGCCGGGTGGTATAACCAAAAAGCCAGACCGTACGAGTATAAGGGAGTACAAAAGTCTTTTAAGTGAAATTGAGAAATTTGTTAATGATATTTATTTAAAGGATGTTGTTGCAGTCGCTTCTTCTTTCCCTGCTTATTTTAAGCTTGGAGAATATAAAAATCATCTTTCTTACGGTGTGTTTGAACTTGATGAAGAAAGTAAACTTTTTGAAGCGGGAATCTATCTGAATGGTAAGATGCATAATGTTGATCCTGAAAAAATCAGGGAGGATGTTCTGTATTCAAGATATAGTTCAGGTTCGGGGCTGCATCCCTATGAAGGAAAAACTGATCCCGATCCCCATAAAAGAAAATCATATTCGTGGATAAAAGCGCCACGATATAATAATATGCCTTATGAGGTAGGGCCTCTTTCCCGAATGATAACAGGATATTCATCGGGAAATGAATTGGTTAAAAAAAATATTGACGGACTCTTGAAAAGCATAAACGGAGAGGTTTCGATGCTCTTCTCTGTAATGGGTAGGCATGCAGCGCGGGCTGTTGAATGCAGTATGCTCTGTGAAAAAGCCCATGAATGGCTCGATGAACTTGATCCTGGCAGCCCCCCACGGAATTCTTACACAATTCCGGATAAGGGTAAGGGCATGGGACTGACAGAAGCGCCAAGGGGAGCGCTGGGTCACTGGATAGTAATCAATGATAAAAAAATCGAAAACTATCAATGTGTAGTTCCGACAACCTGGTTCTGCAGTCCCAGGGATGACAGGGGTGTGCGTGGACCTGTTGAAGATGCTCTTGTTGGCACACCAATTTCAGATGAAAAAAATCCGATAGAGGCAGTAAGAGTGGTTAAGTCTTTCGACCCCTGTATTGCGTGTGCGGTTCATGTAATTGAAGGAGACAGGGATATTGGAAAATTCAGGATTTATTAATATCCCGCTGGAAGCAATAAAGGGAAATCGGTAATCTCTTTATAAAATGAAAACCGGTTACCCCTGTTGAATTTACCCGGGTGTAAACTTTTTTGTAATAAATACTGAAAAATAATTTACATAAAAATGACCAGATAAGAAATATCTTTTTTCTCTGCTGTTGATTTCTTTACAGCTATATGATAAAATTTCTTTAAATTTTACAGTGGTCATGGATATGAAAATAATTTTTACTCTTTTATTGTATTCTTTTATTGTAATTATTCTTTTTACTTCATGTTCGGTTCTGGTAAGATCCGGCTTCAATGAGAAGGTTGCTGAAAGTTACAGAGTGATTTGTGAGGATGTTCTTACTAATCCTTTCTCTCTGATCAGCGGTACAAGGATGGGTAAATACAGGTTCTGTTATTGCATGTCAGAGGAATACTACAATGTCCTGCCCTCTCACGCGGATCAGAATGGCAATCTTCCGGGAGATATGGTGAGGAAGACATTCTTGCGTGACCAATCAACTGAATCTTACAGGAAGTGCAGTTACTATCTTTCTGAAAGTTATGACAGAATGTATGCTGATGATCTGAAAAAAAATATTAAAAAGAAATATTTTATTTCAGATTTCAATACATCAGATCTTAAGTCTCAGAAAGTCTCCAATTCTGTACGAGATTGAAATTCCAAATGAGAATAATGTACGGCTTTCATCGAAAATTGTATATTGATGAGGCATGGGATTTTCGTCAATATGAGTTACAATATCCATACAAAGGTATGGATTTATTGTAAGAGAAGATAGTGTAATTTGCGGTGAAAGTGTCAGGTAGTATTTCTTCATCCTGAAATATTCCGCTTTTGTGAAAAGTTCAGTAAAATTAAAATATTCCATAGTCGAAATGCCGGCACTATCGAATGCAGGTTGTTTGGTTATACCAAAGGTTGAGTTGATAAAAAAAGTGTTGTTGAATTTATATGTATATGTCAGGCAAAGAGTTTTTGAATTTCTTCCTGCAGGATGACCAAGAGATACCCCCCTGAATGAGTGGCCTTCTTCATAATATTCATGATGAGTATAAAAATATTTTGATATTGCTGTGTACTCAAGCCTGAAGGATTGCCTCCCGGTTTTAAGAAGCAGACCCCACTGATATGCCGGTATGTTGAATTTTACACCTGATGATTCACTGCCCTGTACGTACCATGGGGCAACCATATCTTCAGTGCTGTATTCATAGTAAACAGTAAATGAATCTATCCATTTTATCAGGGATTGAACCGGTATATTAAATTGTAAATCAAAACCCGAATATGCAGCATTATCATAATTACCTCCGGGGATCTTTTCTTCAGGCCCAATCAGAAGTTTATAGTATTCTCCAGCACTTCCGTAGGATGGACGTTTTTTCCCCCCAATTGGTTCTCCTGTTCCACCATACATAATAAACCGTGAAAGTCCGATTTTTATGAAATCAAAAGGGGAATATGAGATTCGAAAAAATGCAAACATTGGGTCATTCCAGTCATATCTGTTTTCTCTCAGCCAGGCATGCATTATTGTATAATCCCATTTCCCAAAAAGGTTTATTGGTTCTGAAGTGCCTGTTGCTGCCATTAAATAAGGAGCTGTATTGTCTGAAAGAATCAATCCGTTTTGAGCAGGCCCAAAATTATTATTGTCTATTCCACCCTTTATATAGAGTTTCCAGATATCAAATTCAGTGTGAATTCTGTGAACGAAATAATCACTGCTGTTCTTGTAATCAATACTGTCAATGCGCCTGATTCCATTACGATCAAAATACTCTCTGAAGGCATAGAAGAATCTGAAGTGTTGGGATATAGCCAGGTAACCGTCTTCGAACAAATAAAGATTGTTTTTTTTCGAAAGGTTCGTTCCTTCCTGGTTTTGAATGAGATGGTTTATTTCCTGGGTGTAATAACAGGAAGTGTGAAGATTTCTTATAAACATGAAATCTATTAGAAAATCATCTGTTTTGCTTTCCTTAATGATTTTTTCGTCAAAGATTTCATTCTGACCGCTTACAGGTTTTTTCTCATCCTGGCTCAAGCAGGGCAGGTTGAAAAAAAGAATGAATAAAAATGTTATTAACATGATCGCAGAATAATGACTGCTGATAAATGATTTCAGAGCTTGCCTCCATCTTCAGGAAATCCCGGTTTTTTTACAACAGCAGGAATACTTTTATTTTAATTCATAATGATTTTATTTCAAACAATAAAATACTCTATTGCCGCCTTTGACCCAGGCATTGGTTTGGATTTTTTATTTGATGATTAAACTATTTTAAACAAAAAAAGAAAATATCTTGTTAATAAAACGTTGAGTGATAAAAGTGTCATTATTAAATTGTAAAGGTTAGTGAAGAGCATGAAATTCAAAATTTTAATGCAATTTTTTATAATTATATTTCCACTCTCTATGCTTATGGCAAATCCGCTGTTAAATATTGATCCGGAGGATAAGTCTTATGATATCCTTCAGTCTGCACGTAACAGCACAATATATACTTTTTCAATAAAGCCGGTTCCTTCGTATGCTGTTTCTCTTTATCCTGGAGAGTATGGACGGTTGGATTCGAATGTGAATGTCGAAGACGGTACGGACTGTTACTGGAAACCTCTCTCCGGGTTGAGTTCAAATTATTTCTATTCGCCAGAGGATGGTTATTTTATTCCAGGAGGTTCGGGTAAAAAATACAAAGAGGGGAGTAATCTTTTTTTGTATCAGGAGGGATTTTTTTCCTTTGGACGCAGTTTAGTTCTGTATTACGGACTCAGGGAAAGGTTCGACAGGGATGGGATTTCTTTTGACCTTCATCGCGCTTATGCAAAATGCCTGCTTGGCAAACTTTCAATAGAGGGTGGAGTTGACAACCTGGACCTTGGGCCAGGCATCTTCGTGGATGACATAGCCCCTCTTTGCGATTTCAAGGGCTTCCTGGACCATCTGTTCGACAAGGAGTATGGTTACTCCCCTCTTGTTTATCT
>CAZEJW010000034.1:6489-27153 GCA_964512685.1 uncultured Leptospirales bacterium
AACCAGAGTGATACCCCTACAATGAACAGGAAGAACGGGAAGACAAGAGCAATCCGGAAATCTTTGCCATGAGAATCGCATGGAAACCCTGTAATTTTATTGAATTCGGAGCTACAAGAACTACCCTTTACGGAGGTACAGGTCGTCCGCATTATCATTTCTGGGAATATCCTAAAATGGTTGCCGGAGCAAATGAAAACCTGCCGGGAGATAAATACGACAATGATGCATATGGAGGATATGATATTTCCATATACCTCCCGGTAAACAAAATCTGGAATACAATAAGAACTGCTAAGATTTATTATCAGGTTGCAGGTACAGATATAAAGGCACCGTGGCAGAAGGAAGATAAATGGCGATTTGAAAGAAATGCATTAAGGTTATATGAAAAAGCTTTTCAGTTGGGATTTCTTGTTTCAACTGACGATAATATCTTTAAAGCTGAATATGTAACTACAGCGAGATCATTCTATTCTCATCATTATTATGATGTTGAAGGATATTCATATAAAGGCCTGTGCCTGGGGTATCCCTATGGCAGAAACATGCAGTCTTTAACTTTCATGCATAAAATATTTTTTGAAGACTGTGTTACCCTTGAAACTACTGCCGGTTTGTATCAGGGGCCGTGTTTTGACAGGGAAGATAAAACAAACAGGGGTTATTTTGATATACTGAAGCCTGCTTCTGAACTTGATGATCAGACAAAATCCATTTATGTTTCCATACTTTTCAATTTTATTTACGAACGATATACATTTGAATTATACGCGCGTTATGACAGAATAGAAAATTATGACGAAGACAGCCTGGCAACGCAGTTTTCAATAACAGGAAGTGACAAAAATATGGTAAGTGCGGGTGTGTCGGTAACAGCAAAAATATAATCCGGTCAGTTCCGTTCCCGCAGTCTGAGACTGATATTTTTTATTTCCCTGCGAATCACTTTTCTGAATGATGATTTTGTCTTGATGAATCTGCATCCGTATCCGGCCGGAAGGTTTGCCGTGCCTGAGTTTCTCCACACAGATTCTGCCTCGGCCGTTATTATGAAATCTGAAGAAAAATGTATGTTTACAATAAATTTTTGGCCTACCTCAAAATCCGGTTCATGTACTGCGTAAAATCCGCTTTCGGAAATATCAAAAGCAGTAGCTTCTGTGAGTTTTTGGTTGCTTTCAACTGAAAATACATCTATGTGCATGTCCGGGCAGTAAAATCTTCTGGCCTGTTCCCACCAGCGCAGGTCAGGATTGAAGTAGGGGGAATATATCTCTCTTCTGGAAAAGATTATCATAACTCCGAGAACAGCGACATTACAGACAATAATTCCCCATGATGGAAAAACAGTTTTATGAAGATATTGAAGAAGAACATTGTTGATTATTGTAAAAAGAGAGAAAACAATCAGCAGATGGAAACCCCATTTTTTTACAGAATAGACTCCAAATCCAACAATCAGAGAAAGCAGCAGAAGAAATAATGCCTGTAAATTATGGGTGAAATCAGGAAAAACCCACAGATCATATTTCATATACTGGGCTACCATTATCTGGCCCATAATCCAGAGTGGTGAGATAAACAGCGCTGCTGATACTGCCAGTATTGCTAAAGGTCTTTTCTTCATGTCATATCCTCATCTCAGTTCGTCATGGAGTAATGAACTTTTATTATGCAATAGTGTTCAGGAAAAAACTCTGATTATTTTTACAGGCTGATACTTTTTAAAAGAGGATTATTGAGGCCTGAGGTTATCCTCTGATAGTAATTATCCATGAAAATTTCTTTTTTATCTTCTTCAATTTCCAGAATTTCTGCACGAGTATAGAATCCAAAATTTTTTGAAATTTCTTCGCTTTCTTCTACGATAATTTTCATTTTTACAGTCTTATTTAAATCTTGGATTCTGTAATCAACAGATATAATATCATGCTCTATCAACAACACTGGAGAGTAGAAGGATAGCCCGGTTGGGGCCGCATCAAAGGTAAAGGCTTCGATTGTTTTATCGCCCTTGTGAAGTGCTATCAGGTCATTGACAAAAATTCGCTGACATACCCTGTTGTTGTCTTTATGATTGTTTTCGCTGTCATCAGAGATCTTTTCTGACGTGTTAAGCATAAAAATGAATGTAAAAGCCAGAAGTAATATTACCGAAAAAAAAATGAAGAACTTCTCAGGGGAAGCAATGATCAGGACTAGGGCCAGTATTCCGAGTATCAGAGTAAATGTGAAAATTGAATATATTATTTTTTTATTATGAAGACCAATGTGCATTAGTCTGTGATGGATGTGGTTGTTGTCTGCTCTGAATATGTGAACACCTTCCCTGAGACGGATTAGACAGACCTGTATAATATCAGAAAGAGGAACGAATAAAAGAATCAATGGAACCAGAAGAGAAATTTCCGATGCTCCTTCGCTGATATTCATAAGTGGAATTGCAGACAGGATGAATCCTGTAAAGTAGGCCCCTCCGTCTCCCATGAATATTTTTGCAGGAGGGTAGTTGTAAACGTAGAAACCAATAACAGATCCTGATAGCGCACAGGAGAGAAACAGGGAAACAGTACAATTGCATGAAAGCGATATTATTGCCATGAAGGTCGAAGCGATTATTATTATTCCTGATGAAAGGCCGTCAATTCCATCGATGAGATTTATTGCGTTCATGAAAATGATCATCCATATTACTGTGAATGCAAACAGTACATATGGATTCGAAAAAGTAATTGAAAACAGAGTGAATTCACTGATTCTAAGACCGGAGAAAGCAGCAAGTGAGGCACATGAAATCTGCATAATCAATTTTATGCGCGGGTTCAGCGGAAATATATCATCGAATAGACCTGTAAGAAAGATCAGTACTGCCGCACTGGTGAATAAAATAAGACTGAAACCTGATTCTTCAGGAAAGGCTGACTGGCTGAATATCCATACATAGGAGATCAGAAAACCTATAAAGATTCCTGTCCCACCAAGCCTGCTGATATTGCCGTTGTGAATTTTTCTTTCATCGATTCGGTCATAGAGTTTGTATCTTCTGGATAAATACATAACTGCTGGAATGGTAACCCCGGAAGTTACAAGTGAGAGAAATAATACTGAAATTCCATTTAACGTTATCATGATGCCTCCGGTTTATAAAAATAAGTAAAATTTTTACATACAAGCTGTCAAGAAGAAAATCATAAAGAGTTTTTTGTTTTTATATACTCTTTTGTTATTAAAGGTTCTGAGCCAGCACAAGAGTCGAAATTGACTGAAACATAATCTGTGTTACGTCCTTTATCAGGGATCTCCACATTATCGGGACTTTTAATTCAGCCGGTATCACAATTGCATCACCCTGTTCAAGAATCATATCTTCGAAGTCTTTAAAAAAACAGATTTTCTTTTTTTGCCAGTCAACCTCGAAGTTGAAATTTATTATTGAATCGTACTGCCTTCTTGAAACTATTTTCCCATTTGCTTTGATAACATACATGTTCTCAGAATCTGCATCCCGGGTTGTACCTCCAAGCTGGTCAATGTAATGCTTGAGGCAATTTCCTGTAGAGTAGGGTAGAGACATCTGATTATAGACATTGCCAAGCACCAGTACATAGTTTGGTTTTGGGGGGATGTAAATATAATCCTGATCTATGAGTTCTATATTGTCCGGAGATTTTTTAAGTTTTTCAAGCTTGCCCGGCACATCAAGAGCAATCCTTCCAATCGCCATCTGAGATTTTTTATTCATTATATCCAGCATCTGATCATACTGTTTTATCATCATCTGGATCATGGCCTTTTCTTCACCTGATGAACCCATTGAAGAGAATGCATTTTGCTGTTTGGCCGCATATTCCTTCATGGAGAGCATGGAGATGTTAATCTGTTCCATCTGAAGTTTTTTGGCACTGTTGCGGACAAGAATCAGGCCCTGAGGATATGCATCATTGGTATAGCCTCCGGCTTTCTTTAGAATATCGTGAAGTTTAAGACCGGATTCGTAATTGTATATCCCGGGTTTCTGTATTTCTCCAAGAACCGTAATGGTTTTCCCTCTTTCTGAAGAATTGGCTTTTTTTATGAGAATTTTCGAACCCGGAGAAAGAAGTATATTACTTTCTTCGGATGCTTTGATCAATAGATCGTAAAGATATACAGTAACAGAATGATTCTCCTGATTGTCTTTACTTCCTTTTTTGTCGATTTTAAAGATTTCTGCCTTTAGACTTCTTGCAGGATGTTTTAGTGAAACAAGTTTTAGTACATCCATGAGCCTGATTTTTTCATAGTAAGGAATAATCCGTGGCCCTTCAATTTCACCTGAAACCTGTACAGGTTCGTGAATCCATTTAGGATAAAAGTGTATTCTGTCCCTCGGTTTTAGTACAATGTCGGATTTCCCATTGACTATTGAATCGGGAGAAAAATGAATCAGCCTGTTTGAATTTTCTCTTCGGATTTCAGCTGTATAAATATTGGTATCAGGAAGTATTCCTATTTTCTTGATTATATCGGATAGCCTGATTCCATTGATCCATGAATATCTTCCCGGATAAGAAACCTTTCCTTCTACAAGGATTTCATTTTTAATGAAATTATACTGCTCTTCTATTACCAGAAGATCACCGTCTTTGAGTTGAGTTGAAAGAAAATGACTGTCTTTGAGATTTCCGTTTATAATCTTAACTGTATTGTTTTCAAATCTCAGCAGTTTGAGTCCTGTTGAGCAGGTAGAGGGGAGTATGTTTCCTGATATTTCAATAAGAGATGTAATGGTTTCCTTTTCGGGTACTATTTCGTATATTGCGGGGCGTTTAACGCTTCCGTATATTCCGGCACTCTTTCCGATTGAATTGATAATAATTGAATCTCCTTCAGTTACTCTTGTATTAAGGAGTTCTCCTTTCTGAAACAGTTCGTAAAGATCAATTTTGATGTTTTCATTGCCGTCTTTTGTTTGTCTCTTCAGTACAATATTTCTGAGACTACCGTTTTTTGCGACACCTCCGGCCATTGATAGAATATCGAGAATGCTGTTGATTCCGGTAGTTAGCACAATACCGGGTTCGTTAACATATCCTGAAACATAAACCGGGAATTCTCTGAGTTTCCCAAGAGTAACATCCAGTTCGAAATTTTTGAACTTCCGTGACATTGCCCGGTGGATGATTTTTTTTACTTTTTCAGTTTCAAGCCCCCATATGTAAAAGACTCCCAGGTTGGGAATGTATATTTTCCCCTGTCTGTCTACTGTGGCCGGATAAAAGCCCTGGAGTCCAAGAATGTCCACCGGGTGTCCCCACAGGTATATACAGATAGTGTCTCCCGGTCCGACACGGTATTTCCCGCCAACAGGAAGAAATGAATCTCCGCCCTTTTTTTTGAAAAAGTCATACCCGTACTGAAAAAGCGGTTCTTTACAGAATCGGCTGTAGTTTTTGTTATACATGTTCTCGATGTTGGAGAATTCTTCTCCAGGGGTGAAAACCTTTCTGATTTGCTGGTTCTTCTGAGTCAGGTTCTCATTATTCTGTTCTAGGTAATTTTTACTATTATTTCGGTCTGTGTTTTCATTGCCTGATCTTAATCTCTGGACAGAGTCAGTTCTGCTGTCTGTTAACTGATTCTGGTTTTTATTCAGGTATTGCTGTAGTTGTTCCTGATTCTTCTAGCTTAATATCTTTTTGTTATGACTGATGTTATATTCCTGTGCCATAAGACTTGTACTAAAGAAAAAAGATATTACTAATGAAAAAAATATGTATATTAAATATTTTGTACAATTTTTAGTCCTGGATTGATCAAAACTCATAAAGAGGCTCCGTTATTTTATCTGTTCAATAATTAGTGTCAGAATAAAGCGGGTACAAAATTGGTCAATTAATATTTTTTATGATGGAGTAATGTTTTTTTAACAGTATATAAAAAAGTGTCTTGATTTTACCTGTTGAAAAATTTATCTGACATTATGTGAAATGCCGGATAAAATTTCCTTCTTTAAAAGAGAATGGCATTGCGATCTTTTTATGACTAACCACAAAATTCAGGAATAACAATGAATACATATCAGGATAAAATACCTTACGAAGAAGATACAATAGATCTCTATGAGTTATGGCAGACTCTGTGGTCCAGGCGAAAGTTCATTATAATATTCGTGAGTGTATCTGTCATTTTGACCGCTGTAATCAGTCTCATTATGACACCTGTTTATAAATCCGAAACTACTGTTCTGCCTGTTTCAGGAAAATCGAATATGCTTGGAGGATTGTCTGACATTGCAGCCATTGCCGGCCTGTCTGTAGGCGGAGGGGGTGATGACAGTCAGAAGGTTATGGCTGTTCTCAACAGCAGAACTATTAAGGAAAATGTAATTAAGAGGCTTGATCTTGTAAAGGTAATACTCGAGGAAGTTCCTGAAAACCGTGACCCCATGCAGGCCTGTCTTGAAAAGTTTGAAAAAAGGGTCAGCATATCGAGTGATAAAAAATCAGGGGTAATCAGTATCGCCATTGAAGATGAAGATCCTGAAAGAGCCAGGAAAATTGCCGATGTCTATGTTTCCGAGTTGAAGGATATTCTGAATTCGAAATCTCTGACCACAAACAAAATGAAGAGAGTTTTCCTGGAAAAACAGCTAAGGCAAACTGAAAAGAGGCTGAAAAAAGATCAGAGAGTGATGGCGCGATATCAGAAAAAGACCAAAATGCTTCAGCCGGTTGACCAGGCTAAGGGGTCGATGGCGCTCCTTGGAGAACTGATAGCTCAGAAGACAAAAGTTGATGTTCAGATAAAAAGTATGGAGATAGCACTCAGCCCGGGCAGTCCTATTTTAAAATCTCTCCAGTCACAACGAGATGAAATTGAAAAAAAAATTCAGAGCATCGAGGGCGGAACAAGTTCCGGCGCACTTCCTTCTTTAAAAGACGCACCGGACAGAATCGTTACATTTTCAGAATTCTACAGGAATCTGGAAGTATCAAAAGCGATGTATGAAACTCTGCTGAAGCTTTATGAGCAGGCAAGACTCGAAGAAGCGCAGGAAAGCCTCTTCGTTGAAGTGGTGGATCCGCCAATTGCCCCTGATAAAAGATCAAAGCCCAAGAGAGCCCTTATGGTTATAGTCGCAGGATTCACGTCAGGCTTTCTGGCGGTGTTTATAGTGTTTTTTATGGAATGGCTGAGATCAGTCCGTAGAGAACATGGTGTGATGTAAATTGATTGTTTCTCCTTGGTACGTCACCTGTCCTCCAGTCCCTTACGCCATACAGCCCATCCTTTTAAATTCATATCAATTGATTTTTGTTTGAGTTTAATCCTCATGGCTTTATCAGAGATAAAAGCTCTGTGATTTATTCCTTTGACGGTGTAAACTATATACATATTACCTGAACTGTGCCTGGTGAATCCATACCTGGCAGCAAGAGTTTTCCCATAACGTGCAGAAACTGTCCTGCATCTGCCGTCAGAACTCCAGATATAACCATATGCAGGTATCCCCATTATAAGTTTTGATGGATCTATTTTTTTCAGGTAAAAGTGAATGTTTTTTTCCGCCCATGCCAAATCTGCAACCGGTCCGGCTTTTGTGTCTTTTCTGTGCTGATCATAGCACATGATAACGAAATTATCTACATGATTTTTGAGGATATCCGGATTATGAAAACCTGACCATTTGAAAGGAAACTCAATATGAGGAAAAACCGCTATGGTTATTTCTGCAGGGTGTATTTTTTTTCGTAGTTGTTTGAGAAAATCTGCGTACCTGAGGGAGTATTCTGCAGGGAGATATTCGAAATCCAGATGTATGCCTTTAAAAGAATATTTTTTTAGCAGCAATGAAATTTCTCTCACTGCCCGGTTCTTTTTATTCACTGAGTCGAGAATATCCATGCCCTGCTTCACACATGAGAGATTTACAAGAGGATATATCCTGGTTTTGTATTTTTTTGACAGTTTTATTATTGTTCCGGTCAAGCGGTTCTGTGATGACTTTAATTTGCCGGTTCCTGCAAGGGTGAATCCTGTCAGGCAAATAATATCATTGTTTTTTACCGTATCCATGATATCCTTTTCAGAAAGCCTGGATTTATGATGAACGTACATCCACCTTAATGGTTTGTCTGCTGCCGTCAGAGGGGAACAGAAGACAAGTGCAAGTAATATGGAAAAGGCAGATTCTCTCATCATTTGTTTTCACCAGTATCGATTGTTGAGCCGGAAGCTGGTTTATCCATATATCCGGAGTTTTGTAATTACAAGAAAAAAATGCTGTCATAATAGTCTGTGCGCAGAGTTTGGATTTTCTATTCGCCAGACTATTATCAAACCTCGGCCATATTACATTTCTGTAACTTTTCCCTGAAAGATTAAAAAAAGGCTTGATGGGATAAGGGTAAATTTGATCATCTGAATTTTAAATCATATGGATAATAATAATGAATGAACTAACCCCGTCGCAAAAGAGAAAACTGAAATCTTCGGCTCATTCCCTGAGCCCTGTAGTCCAGATAGGAAAAAACGGGCTTGCTCCCGGTCTGATATCAGCTGTTAATCAGGCTCTGAACGACCACGAACTTATTAAGATAAAGTTTATCGGATTCAAAGATGAAAAAAAGAGTATCTCAGCAGAACTCGCAGCAGCTGTATCTGCATCGATTGTTGATATAGTCGGCAATGTTCTTATCCTTTTCAAGGTCAGTGAGGATGAGAACAAAAGAACATTCTCTATCGATATTTAATCAGTTAAAACACCGTAGTGTCCTGAAAATTCTGTGAGGGGCAGTGTATTAATGGGTATACGGTAAAAATATTATATTTAAAAAAATATAACCGGAGGGTAAAATGAAAAAGTATAATGTTGTAATTCTCGGCGCTTCCGGTGCTGTAGGATCAGAGTTTAGAAAGACGCTTCTTCAGAGGAAGTTTCCTATTGATAAAATCAGGTTTCTCGATAAGGCAACAGCAGGCGAGGTAATCGATTTCGGGGGACAGAAGATAGAGATTGAGCCGGTAAAAGAAGATTCTTTTAATGGATATGATATTGCTCTTTTCTCGGCAGGTGGTGACGCAAGTCTTGAAATTGCCAAAAAAGCAGCTGCAGCAGGATGTATTGTTGTCGATAACAGTTCTGCATGGAGGATGGACCCTGAGGTTCCGCTCGTAGTTCCTGAGGTAAACCCGGAAGATGTTAAATGGCATAAGGGAATTATTGCAAACCCAAACTGTTCAACCATTCAGATGGTTGCTGCGCTCAAACCTTTACATGATGCAGCAAAGATAAAGCGTGTTGTTGTAAGTACATACCAGGCTGTTTCAGGCTCCGGCCTTCAGGCGATTCAGGAGTGCGTGAATCAGGCCCGGGACATTGTTGCAGGCAAAGAAATAGAAAAGCCTTCAGTTTATCCTCACCAGATAGCATTCAACGCTCTTCCTCATATCGACGTTTTTCTCGATAATGGATATACAAAGGAAGAAATGAAGATGGTTAATGAGACCAAAAAGATTATGGGGGATGATTCCATAAATGTAACTGCAACAGCTGTAAGAGTTCCTGTCGTATATGGTCACTCTGAATCTGTGAATATTGAAACAGAAAAGAAACTAACGGTTCAGGAAGTAAGAGACATTCTCGCAAAGTCACCGGGAATAACAGTACTTGATGACCCGAAGAATAATATTTATCCGCTTGCATCTGATGCTGCTCATAAGGATGATGTATTTGTTGGAAGAATCAGAGAGGATGAAACAATTGCAAACGGAATAAATATGTGGATTGTCTCTGATAATATAAGGAAAGGCGCTGCTCTTAATACCATACAGATTGCAGAGCTTTTAATAGAGAAAGGTTTAGTATAATCTTTAAATAAAGTCAAACTAAGAGCCGTTTCCGTTTTACGGGGCGGCTCAAAATCCTTCGTCAGATTATCCGCTTTAATTTTACCTCTTGACCTTTTATAATTTAAATTGTATTTTAAAAAGAAAGCATGATATTTTTTTATGCATTCAGGTAATTGTTTTTTTAGTTTTTGTTCCCGAAAGAATGGGCAGATAAAATAAGATTCTTCCATTTGCGCTAAAAAGTATTTTTAGGAATAAATACTGAAAGTTATTACATCTTTTTTCATGAATGGACGAAAATAAGAATAGTAGCTGAATTTTACAGCTTTTCGGAGAAGACATGAAAAAAATCGTACTGTATTTTGATCCTGCTGCAACCAAAATCCTTGTTGAGAAAACTGATGAATCCGGGGAAAAGAAAAAAGTTCTGTCCTCGCCGAAGAATTTTGTTTCTGCTGCTGAAATAGTCGCAAGGGTTATTGAAATTGATAATGATGATCAGATCCAGCAGCGGATTGATCCGGATTATGATTATTACAATATAGCTGATTATGTTCCTGTTAAATCCGGCGATGGAATATATTTTGACGAACGGATTAATGCATATAAGGCCGCTGCCTATGGTTTCGTGGTATTCCTTAAGGGGGAGTTCAGACTTCTTACTGCAAGGCATATTACCAGAGATAAGTTTAAGGTCTACTACTATCTTCATCCTACAAAATTTGGCAAATTGCCTTCATATAATGATATTGAAGAGTATATGCATAATTTTAAGATACTTGCCGGAATCGGCCGTAAAAAGATCGAGGAACAGCTACAGAAAATTGATGTGGATAAACCCGGGCTGGTTAGAATTCTCGCGGCAAAGGGAAAGGAACCTGTTAACGGGCACGAGGAATATTTTGTTCCTCTGATTGATCTTGAAAAAAAAGCCGGGCAGCTTAAATCTGACGGCAGTATGGATTTCAAGGAACTTAACTCCATTATTCAGGTTGTTAAGGGGCAGGAAATTCTTGAAAGAATTCCCGAACTTAAATCAGAAGACGGGTTCGATGTCTTTGGTAATAAAGTTCCGGCTGTGTTTGAGGATGGACTGGGGTATAAGAGAGGAGATAATATTGTTCAGTCCGGACATGATGAAAATATTTATCTTTCTGCAATTGATGGCTGTATTAAAGAGGTCAAGAAAAAGGTTCATGTGCTCGAGACTGTTGTAATAAATGGTGATATCAACTATGAAACAGGAAATATTGAATTCAGCGGTTCTGTGATCGTAAACGGATCTGTTCTTCCGGGATTTATCGTTAAGGCAGATGCTGATATTACAATTGAAGGTACAGTGGAAGACTCTCAGGTTCAGGCTGGCGGCAATGTTATAGTGAAAATGGGTATAGTCGGAAAGGAATCAGTGAGAGTTATTGCAAAGGGCAAAATCATGGCAAAGTATCTTCTCAATGCACATGTTGAAGCAGGTGATGAAATTATTGTAGAGGATTCAATAATTAACTGTGATATTTTTTCCAATAAAAAGATATCTGTTCTGGAAAAGCAGGGAAAGATAATAGGTGGAAATTGTACTGCTCTTAATGAAATCGAAGTTAAGGTTGCCGGAGCTCCTAATGAAACCGGAACAACTCTTACTGTAGGAAGAAACTTATTCATCGAAAGAGAAGTATTCAGAATAAAAAAACTGATATCGGTCGCTAAAGAAGAGGCTGCTGAAGTTACCAGAAGACTCAAGGTAAACTTTGGGGAAGGGATATTTGAAGATCCCAAGAAATATCTGTCAATTTTGCCTGATGTAAAAAAGAAAAACTGTCTGATTCTTTTAAAGGAGATGAGTGAGGCTAACAATAACCTGAAAGAGCTTCAGGCTCAGGTTGAGGAAGTTGAATCAAAGCTAAAGCTCGACCAGGAACCGGTTGTTATTATTCACGAGAAAATATATCCTGGAACAGTTCTTAATATAAAGAAGAGTGTCAAAAAAATAGATCTGGAAAGTGTCAATGTCAAGTTTTACGAAGACCCGGTAGAAAAAATAATCAGGTTTACCTCTGCTGTTTGATGCTTTCTGCCCGATATTTAGCCCACTTCTATAAATTCAATTCTACTGTCAGTATTTAATTTGACAAATGACATGACATCTAAATTTAATGTCTGTGATAATTTATGCCTGCTTACAGGCATTTTGATTGAAGATTCTTCAGGGATTGTTCCTGGAGAGGATTTCTTTCATCATTTATCCTTTGTATCATAACAGGACTGTTTTAAATAGAGGGGGGTATTATGATTGGCGGACTTGGAGTTCCGGAACTGGTTGTAATATTTTTTATTATTCTTATACTCTTCGGGGCTGGCAAAATACCCAAGATTGCAAAAGATATCGGCGGTGGAATCAGGGAATTCAAAAAGTCGATAAATGAAGAGGATGATAAAAAACTGGAGTAAATTCAAATATTCCTGTATTATAGCTGTTAATTACTAAAAAAATTGTAATTATTTTGATGTAGATTGTCTCAGTTAGTAAGGGGTTTATCTGATTGAAACATTCTTTTGTTTTGAGCATTTCTTATTGAATTTATATTAAAGGAGGATATTATGATAGGTGGATTAGGAGTACCTGAACTGGTTATAATATTTTTGATAATTCTTGTTCTTTTTGGAGCAGGCAAAATACCCAAGATTGCAAAAGATATCGGCGGTGGAATCAGGGAATTCAAAAAGTCGATAAGTGAAGAAGACAAAGACGACAAAGACGGCAAAGACGATAAAAGCGACAAAACAGAAAAATGACTCACAGTGAATATCTTGTAAACAAAAGAGATGAGATTCTGTCCGGTGGAAATCTGAGCAAAGAGTTGCTTGATTTTTACACGGATCTGTTCGTTCTTCAGGAAAAGTATACAGGAGTTTTCTCTAAAATATCTTCACAGGGCATTGATTATGATATTTCCACTTTCCCTGTAATCAGTCCGGAAAATGTCATCCTTTCTGCAAATGAGTTGTCTGAAACAGGAAATTTGCTTCAGGATCTCACATCCTTGATAGTCCGGAAGAATCCGGGATTGAATTTCGATTCTTTAATCGGATATTTTTCTGATGATAAAAATCGTTTTTGTGATACTTTGAGGATTTTACTGGAAAAAGATTTTGAAAAGATTGCTAAGATCGGTGAAGAAATAAAAATTGGTCGTGATGAATTTATTTTTACTCTGATAAATCTTTTCAAGCCATTTTTATTGAGTTTAAGATCTGCCGTTGACAGTGAGATTGATTCATCAAAATGGCTTAAATCCACATGCCCATTCTGCGGTTTCGAAGCGGATATGGCAAAGATAGTTGAAAGTAAAGACAGTAAAAGAATCCTGCACTGTGCTCTTTGTGAGTATGAATGGGATTTCAGGAGAATATATTGCCCTGTCTGCAGTAATGACAATCCTGAAACTCTTGGCTTCCTGGCAGGAGAGAACGAAGTATTCAGGATAGATTATTGTGATGAATGTAAAGGATATATAAAAACTTTAAGGATTCAAAAGCAGTTCGATGAGACCCGTTTTGATTTACTGGTTGAAAATATTGCTACACCGGATCTCGATGCATCTGCCTTTGAACTGGGATACAGAAGACCCTGAAAAAAATCAAAATGATTGCAATATCCGGTTCACAGACAATACTTGCCGAAAAACTGTTTTCACTTCTTGATCAGGAATATGAAACTCTGTGTGCAGAGGATATCTGTCATATTGGATCACTTTCTCCTGATGTGCTGATTCATTGTGCAGAGTATGGGGATATCGATGCCGCTGAGTTCATCAGAGATCAGGCATATTACTGCAATGCCATTGCTATGAAGGAAATTTCTGAAATATGCCTGAAGGAAAGTATTCAGCTTGTTTACATAAGTACTTCATATGTTTTTGATGGCTCCGCTGATATACCTTACAGAGAAAATGACAGTCCTGCTCCTGTATCGGTATATGGAGACTCAAAGCTTCTCGGTGAAAAAATAATTGCTGACTCGGGGTGCTCTTTTCTCAATGTGAGATTTTCAGACCTCTATGGTAATGATTTTGGGCTTCCGTTCGATTGTATTGACAGGATAAAGAAAGGCCAGTCTTACAAAGTCATTGGAAATCAGAGCGTCTCTCCTGTCTATGTTTTTGATGCTGCATCCGCTATTATCGATCTCATTAAAAAAAATGCATGCGGGAACTATCATTTTTCCCAGCAGAGTTATACGAAAGCAGGAGATTTTTTCAGAACTGTTTTGCATTATTATAATGAAGTCAGCGGAGAGAATCTCCCTGAACAAATTGAAGAAGTATCTTTTGAAGACTATCTTTCCCCGGCAGACAGGCCGATAATGAATGTTCTTGATACCGGTAAATACACAGATACTACCGGAAAAATTCCCAGGAGCTGGAATGAAGCTCTCAGGGAATGTATTGAGGATAAATTCAGTCTGAACAATGCGGGTTAGAATATTCCCTTATTAAAAAATCGGAGTGTTATATGAAACCTTACAGAATTGATAAAAACGGTGAGGCAATACTTGATATTCTTTCCAGAGATTCAAAAGCCGGTGCAGATGATATCGCAAGGCAGCTGAATCTTGAGACAAAGGAAGTCGAAAGATATATTAAAAAACTTGAAAAAGACGGAATAATATTAGGATACAAAACTAATATCAACTGGCAGCGAATCCGGCAGCAGGATGTAAGAGCTCTTATTGAGGTCAAGGTTGCACCGGAACGAAAAGTGGGATTCGATGCTGTTGCTGAGTCGATTTATCGTTTCCCGGAGGTTACTGATGTATATCTTATCTCCGGCGGTTATGATTTAATCGTTCAGGTCGAAGGAACCGATCTCAACGAGGTTGCGCTTTTTGTTTCAGAGAAACTTTCCACAATAAAGGGAGTTCAGTCAACGGTGACACATTTCATGCTGAAAAAGTATAAAGAAGACGGTGTAATACTTGTTGAACACAGTGATTCAAAACGTCTGCCTGTCAGCCCGTAATCAAAGGATACATTGAATGGAAAAAGCAGATTTTAGAATTGAAATTTATTACAGATATCATGATGCCCGTGGACTTGTTACCCGAAAGAAACTTAAATCGCTCGGTTATGCGGTGGAATCTGTCATGTACACTGATAATTATCTTATCAGTGCTGATATTGATATGGAGAGTGCTGACAAAATTGCGCATTCGCTTATACAGCCTGTAACCCAGGCTTTTCTTGTTAATTCGCCTTATGAGCCGGATTTTGATTATGCAGTTGAAATAGGATTTCTTCCTGGCGTAACAGACAATGTTGCTCATACGGTCAGAGAGACGGCAAATGATTTGCTGAATATCGAACTTGATATCGAGAAATCAGTCTTCTCATCATACACTTGTTTTCTAAAAGGCGACATTACAAAAAGTGACGCAGAGAAAATTGCTTCAGAGTTTTACAACCCTCTCATTGAAAGGGTAAATATTCTCTCAAAAGAAGAATATAATCAACTTGGCGGAATGGGATACAATCTTCCGGTTGTAACAATAAAAGGAAGCCCGTTGGCTGATGAAGTTAATATATCGTGTGACGACACGGAATTGATGAAAATTGCAAAAGAGGGGATCTCCAACAGCGATGGAAGCAGGCGGGGTCCGCTTGCTCTTGATATGGCTTCTATGCAGGCAATAAAGGATTATTTTATTGAAAAAGAGAAAAGACAGCCACGTGATATTGAACTCGAGTCAATTGCACAGACCTGGAGTGAACACTGCAAGCATACAATATTTGCTTCAAAAATTGATGATGTTGAAGATGGAATATACAGGCGTTATATAAAAGAAGCCACAAAACGCATCAGAAAGGAGAAAGGCGAAAAAGATTTCTGCATGTCGGTTTTTACTGACAATTCAGGCGGAATAGAATTTAATGAAGATTATATAATCTCCGACAAGGTCGAAACCCATAATTCTCCAAGCGCACTTGATCCTTTTGGCGGTGCAATAACTGGAATCGTTGGTGTTAACAGAGATGCCATCGGTTTTGGAATGGCTGCAAAACCTGTTGCAAACAGGTATGGATTTTGTTTCGCTGATCCTGCGGATACCCGTCCTCTTTACAGAGGAAAGGATAAAGGCACTAAGCTTCTTTCTCCTGAAAGAATAATGAAAGGTGTAATTCACGGGGTCAATGCCGGCGGAAACACTTCAGGAATACCCACTCCGCAGGGCTTTGTTTATTTTGATGAAAGATACAGGGGTAAACCACTGGTTTTTGTCGGAACGATAGGGCTCATGCCAAAGGAACTCAACGGGAAACCTTCAGTTACTAAAAGCGCCCGTGACGGTGATTATATTGTAATGACCGGAGGGCGCGTTGGACGAGACGGGATACATGGAGCTACTTTTTCATCAGAGGCTCTGGATTCAGGCAGTCCTGCGACAGCTGTCCAGATAGGTGACCCAATTACACAGAAAAAGATGTCCGATGCAATCGTCAAAGAGGCAAGAGATCTCGGGCTCTATAATTCCATTACAGACAATGGAGCAGGCGGGTTGTCATGTTCTGTTGCAGAGATGGCAAGAGAGTGCGGAGGATTCGAAGTCGATCTTGAAAAGGTTCCTTTGAAATATCCGGGCCTTTCTCCATGGCAGATATGGATCAGTGAATCTCAGGAGAGAATGACACTTTCTGTATCAAAGAATAATCTGGATAAGTTTCTTGATCTTATGAAAAGACGCGGTGTTGAGGCAACCGTTATCGGAAAATTCAACTCAACAGACAGAGGAATAGTAAAATTTAACGGGAATGTCATTTTCGATCTGGATATGAATTTTCTGCATGAGGGACTTCCCGATAAAATTCTTTATACAAAACCTGTTTCAGTAAAAAATATTAAAGCTGATATCCCGGAACAGCAGGAGCTCACTGATACTTTTATTAAAATGACCGGCAGGCTGAATACTGCCTCATTTGATTTTATATCATATCAGTATGATTATGAAGTACAGGGAAATTCTGTTATAAAACCAGTCCAGGGAAAAGGAAAGGTCAATTCAAATGCTTCAGTAATTCGCCCTCTTCTCGATTCCATGCGTGGGGTGGTCCTTTCTCAGGGGCTTTATCCGTCATACAGTGAAATGGACCCGTACAGAATGGCGGCATGTTCCATCGATACCGCTATACGAAATGCGGTTGCAGCAGGAGGGTCTGTAGATTATATGGCACTGCTTGATAATTTCTGCTGGTGTGATTCAAACAACAGTGAGAGGCTCTGGCAGCTTAAACAGGCGGCAGAGGCATGCTATGATTTTGCTGTAGCATACGGAACTCCTTTTATATCGGGCAAGGACAGCATGTTCAATGATTTCAGGGGATATGATGCTGACCTGGAACCAGTGACGATCAGTATTCCTCCTACTCTTCTTATTTCGTCAATTGGAGTTGTAGAGGATATTCATGATTGTCAGACAATGGATTTCAAAAAAGCAGGTGACCTGATTTATATACTAGGAGAAACAGCAGACGAAATTGGGGGAAGCGAGTATCTTTCGTTGATCGAAGATGCAGCCGGGAAAAAGTCTATGGCTGGCAATATACCGGAAGTTAAGCCTGAACTTTTTATCAGGATGTACCGTCAATTTGAAATTGCAATGAAGGAAGGTTTTGTTGCATCTTCACTTTCAGTAGAAAGGGGAGGGCTGGGTTATGCTCTGGCCAGGTCATCCATGGCAGGAATGCTGGGATTCAGCCTTGATGTATCCCTGCTGCCGGGAGCGGGCAGTCTAAGAAATGATATTGCTCTTTTTTCCGAATCCCAGGGGAGGCTTCTTGTTACGATTAATCCGAAGAACAGGGAAAAGTTCGAGGAACTGTTCAGTGCGCTCCCTCTTGCATGTGCCGGAACAGTCAGAGAGGATGACGCAGTGATAATTAATTCTGCTGATTGCGGCAGAATTGTTAATACGCGAATCGGATCGCTGCTTGAAGTCTATAAAAACAGGTTTGCAGATTTTTAGATCAGGGGAATTCAATGGCTCAACCTAAAACAATTTTAGTTACAGGATACGGTATTAATTGCGAGGAAGAAACCAGGTTTGCATTTGAAAAGGCCGGTGCCATCGCGGATATCGTTCATATAAATGATATAATTGAGAAGACTTCATTACTCGAAAATTATCAGATTTTCGTTTTCCCGGGCGGCTTCTCCTATGGAGATGATACTGGAAGCGGTAAAGCACTTTCAAACCGAATCAGGAATAATCTCAGGGATGAAATTGATTCATTTTTGGAAAGAGACACCCTGATGCTCGGTATATGCAATGGTTTTCAGGTCATGGTAAATATTGGTGTTGTGCCTGCTCTGGAAAAAACTACAGGTAATGTAGAAGTGTCACTCGAGCATAACACTTCTTTCAGGTATCAGTGCAGATGGGTCGATCTGCAGATTGAAAAAGAATCGAATTGTGTGTTTACCAGGGGTCTCGAAACTCTTCATGTCCCCGTCGCTCACGGTGAAGGTAATTTTTTTGCTGCTCCGGAGGTTCTGGAGCATATTGAGGACAGCAAACTGGTCACTATGCGTTATTCTAAATCTGATGGCACAAAGGCAAATGGCGAATTCCCTTTTAACCCCAATGGCTCGTTGAATGACATTGCCTCAATATGCGACAGGACAGGCAGAGTAATGGGCATGATGCCTCATCCCGAAAGAGGAATGTTTTTTACACAAAGGGACGACTGGAGTCTGCTTCGTGAAGAATATCGAAGAAACGGAAAAGATGTTCCGGTCGAAAGTGACGGAATAAGGATTTTTAAAAACGCTGTTGAGTATTTCAGATAATAAAAGGAATGTAAATAAAGATGAGTTTTGAATATGTGCAAAAGCTTCCAACTGTAGAGGAGATTCTCGAGTCTCAGCCATTATCGGGTGATCTTCGGGAATTAAAGGAAAAACGCGATAAGAAGATAAAGGCTGTTTTCGAGGGCAGGGATGACCGCTTTCTTCTGATAATAGGACCCTGTTCAGCACACAATGTTGATGCTGTTTGTGAATATGTAACACGGCTGTCAGTTCTTCAGGAAAAAGTGGAAGACCGTATTCTGATTATACCAAGAATATATACAAATAAACCCAGAACAACCGGAACCGGTTACAAAGGAATGTTTCATCAGCCTGACCATAAGAAGAAGTCAGATATTGTTCAGGGACTAAAGGCTATCAGGCACATGCATATAAGAGCTTTGTCTGAATCACACCTTCCTGCCGCTGATGAAATGCTTTATCCGGGAAATTTCCCATATCTTGCAGACGTGCTTTCGTATATTGCAATAGGCGCCCGATCGGTTGAGAATCAGCAGCACAGGCTGACCGTAAGTGGCGTTGATATTCCTGTTGGAATGAAAAATCCTACAGCCGGAGATCTCAAGGTAATGCTGGATTCCATTTATGCCGCTCAGCAGCCTCATGTTTTTGTTTATAACGGGTGGGAGGTTTCTACTACCGGGAATCCTCTTGCTCATGCAATCCTCAGAGGGTCGGTCGACAGAGAGGGTAACCATCTTCCTAATTATCACTATGAACATCTAATGAGGCTGGTTGAGATGTATGAAGAAAGGGACGTTCATAATCCTCTGATCGTGGTTGATACCAATCATTCAAATTCGGGAAAGAAATTCAGAGAACAGCCCAGAATCGCAAAAGAAATTATGCAGAGCAGAAGTAATTCTGACAATCTGAAAAAAATGGTTAAAGGCCTTATGATCGAGAGTTATATTCTTGAGGGATCACAGGATTCGCATGGTAATGATTTCGGAAGATCAATAACTGATCCCTGTCTGGGCTGGGAAGATTCTGAAAAACTTGTTCTTGATCTGGCTGCTCTCGTTTAATGATTTTATTTTTTACTTTTCTAAGCGCTTCTGACGCTTTAACGCAGTCTTAAGAATCAGTAATTAAAAATAATGAATGATATTTCTGCCTGGAGTAGAGATGGAAATTGATATTGTAATTTTTCGTTTTATGCTAACATTCATTTTGTCGCTCGCTTTTGGTATTCAAAGGCAGCTTTCTCATAAGCAGATTGGTTTTGGTACTTTTATTTTCGTTGCCATAGGTTCTTGTGCCCTCTCGGTTGCTGCGCTGACTCTGAATTTTGAAAATTCTCTCCCACTGCTTGGAGCTATAGTAACGGGTATCGGTTTCCTCGGAGCAGGAGCTCTTGTCAAATCAGGAGACCGTATTTTCGGCTTTACAAGCGCTGCCAGTATATGGATATTTTCAATACTTGGGCTTATTATTGGTATTGGCCAATATATATCGGCTGCAATTCTCTATGCAATGATATGGATCGTGATATTTATAGACATGTATTTCGAAAAGAGAAGCATCGGATCTTACAGAAAAAAGATTCACATTACATCGCGTGTGGAATGTTCAAAGAATGATATTAAGGAAATTCTGGGAGCCAAAAGATATAAAACTCTTTCTCTGAGTTTTGATTACGAAAAAAAAGAATATTCATTTGTAATACTTGCAGAAAGCAGTAAAAGAAAGTTGGATGAAATACCGGTTATTCTTTCCAAACAAGAGGATATCGTATATTTTAGGATTGAATAAAAGGGAGAGAGAAATCCCTCTCCCCCGGGGTTTTACTTACTTAACGTATGCCATAACAAGAAGGCTCGCAACCCATTCATATCCATCATCATTAAGAAAATCATGATATGAGAATTCTGGAGTTACAGTAATCATTTCGTGTACAGGAATCTGTACATTTCCATAGTACTGGATCTGCTTGTCAACTCCATAGGATTTTGCATCAGCCTG
>CAZEJW010000034.1:27253-31723 GCA_964512685.1 uncultured Leptospirales bacterium
CATTTCCATAGTACTGGATCTGCTTGTCAACTCCATAGGATTTTGCATCAGCCTGTGCATAACCGCAACCGGCATTGATTGTTCCAAAGTCGAGTTTAATTCCAAAGTCAATGAATCCTTCCATTACTTTAGTGTTTTCGATTCCATCTTTATCTGAATTTACTTCTGCTCTTGCAGGAAGTACAACAGTGGATGCATCAACACTTCCTGGATATTCGAATCCCATGTTGCCCGGGTTAACGCCATAAGCGCCATTCATTCTTACTGTAAAGATATCAACGCTGTATTCCATGTGAAGGCATGCCATCCATGAAAAAATAGCTTCTCCATCAAGATCCCAACTGTGATCTTCAATGTCATCCGTTGTATCTGTATTTATAGATTTTCCTGAAAGCCTTGTATAGTTCATGATAAAAGCAGGGCTTATCTTGAATCCGGCTGCAGAGAAGTCATAACCTACAGCAATTTTTGGCATTACAGAATCAGCTTCTGTTGCCATTTCTGTTCCTAAATTAGTTTTCATGTCATTCTCTGGTTCAACGAGGTCAAGATATGCTCCCATGAATCTTGTGAGAAGTCTGGTTTTTCTCATGTCTGATGAAGAACCAAATCCCCATGACCCTATGAGATCTCTTGTTGTCTGCTCTGTAAAGTATCCGTATGGTGACCATTCTCTACCAAAGAGGACTGATCCGCCGTCAAAGCTGTACTCAACAAAAGCCCTTCTCAGGTTAACACCACCTGTGTTGAGTCCGATTTCAGTGTTTGCTGATAGTTTCCCATACTTGAAGTTTCCGCCGAATCTGCTGATTGAAGAAAGCCATTGTGAATACTCAGTGTCTCCCCCGGTCGTTGGAAAATCATCTGAATCATGTTTTACATCCATGAAAAGAAAAACTTTCATGTATGGATTAAATTCTGTTGCAGGTTTAGCTTTTTCTGCACCGGCATCCTGGCTGAATACTGCTCCTGCTGAAAAAAGAAAAAAAGATGCCAGCAGTGCTGTCAGTATTTTAGAATTTTTTTTCATTTAAAACCTCCGTCCTTTTTGATTATTTTGTTTTATATATCTTTTCAATAACCGTGAATTCATTCCAGAATGCACAGTTTTGAGAAGAAATAATTTAACCATTATAAAATACAGGGTAAAATAATCAAAGAAAAATAAATCATTATGGGTTGTGTTCATAAAAATTGTGGTCTGTGAATTTTTATAGTTTTTCCCGCTTATATGGTCTGTTATATTTATATTTGAATCTGATTTAGTGTATTCGCTGCTTTCCTTAACCATGTTTTTCCGAAATTTTAGTAATTCGGGGCTGGTAATATTAATGGCTGCTATATTGACACTGAATACTGGCGTGCTATAATTAAATTTCATAAATTTAATCTGTATTTATTCTTAGTGTCAAATAAGAGTAAATACTTTTCCAGAATTTTTAACAGGGGGCGTTGTTTTGAAAAAGATAAATACAAAGGGTATGAAAGCAAGGCTTTTTCTGGGTTATATGGCTGTTGTCATTATTCCACTGGTGAGCATTCTTTTGATAGTAAACTATATTGTGTCTGATGAATCAAGAGATGCCTTTGCAGAGCGGACCAATGGTGAGATAAGTCAGATAGATAATTACCTGACTTCGGTCTTTAACAAACAAAAAGAAGATGTTAACATGATTGTCAGTCATAAGGTTGTCAGGTCTGCTGACGCTTCAGTAACAACCTATATGGGGCAAGCGACTGATGATCCTGCGACTCCGGAAATTAATGGAGGAATAGAACAGAAGATATGGGAAGAACTCGATAATTACGGCCAGGCTCATCCTGATACTATTTATCTTGTTCTGGGAACAAAATACGGCGGTTATATCCCCTGGCCCAAAGGGCAGGTCTATAAAAAATATGATCCAAGAATAAGACCCTGGTACAGGGATGGAGTGGAAAACAGAGGCAAGACCATTATTACAGATCCATACAAGTGGAAAGAGGATGTCCTCGTCTCGGCAGTGAGAAGTGTTGATGATCTGAACGGGAATGTTCTTGGCGTTATATGCCTGGACTATAATCTTAAAAAACTGAGCCAGCTTATAAAGAACCTCAAAATCGGTGAAACCGGTTATGTTGTTCTGGCAACAGGAGATGGTACTATTCTGGCACATCCAAAGAGGCCTGAACTTAATTTTAAAAAGCTCGTTGATACCGGAATTGAAGCGTTCAGGGGAATCGAAAAAACAGAATTCGGCCGCAAATTTTACAGCCATGAAGGAGAAGACAAAATGGCTGTTATATACACATCTAAATCCACCGGCTGGAAATTTCTGGGAATACTTGATGAGAAAGAGATAGACGCGGGAGCAACCAAAATAACCGGTATTGTTTCAGTAGTGGGAGCTGTATTTATTGCCATTGCTCTGGTTCTGGCGTTTTTCCTTTCTGACAGGTTTGCCTCACCAATTTTGTCTCTGATTGAAATTATTAAACAGACATCAGGTGGAGATTTTACCATGGAGATTCCTGAAAAACTGACAGGCAGACACGACGAGATTGGTGACCTGTCACGTAACTTCAGTATTTTTGTAGATGAAATGAAAAAGATAATTACTGATCTTCAGATGGCCTTTGATCAGCTGGCAGTTTCTTCGGAGGAGATGGCAGGCACGGTATCAACATTCAGTGAAAGCTTCCAGAGCCAGTCTGCAAGCGCTGAAGAGATTTCAGCTTCAACGGAGCAGATCAGCGCAGGAATGGATAATGTTGCAAGAAGTACTGATGACCAGAACAGAACAATGGAGCTTCTTTCTGATCAGATAAATAATCTTGCATCTCTTATAAAGGAAAACGAGGCTCTCGTACAGGAAACTTCTTCACTTACAGATAATATGAGTTCCCTGGCCAGGGAGGGGGAGGATTCACTTAAAGGTATGGATGCCATAATGTTGAAAATTACTGAAAGTTCTAAAGACATGACAGGCATTCTAAAGATTATAAATGATATTTCAGAGCAGATAAACCTCCTGTCTCTTAACGCTGCAATTGAGGCGGCCCGTGCGGGTGATGCGGGAAGGGGGTTTGCTGTTGTAGCGGATGAAATATCAGGACTTGCAGATAAAACAGCCCAGAGCCTGAAAGAGATAAACAATCTGATCAATGTGAACAATGTGGAAATTCAGAATGGGCAGGAAGGAATAACAAATTCGATAAACCTGATTTCTAAAATAATCGAGGGTGTTGGAAAGATAAATGATATGGCGCAGAAAATATCCGGTTTTATGTCAGAACAGATAGATTCAAGAAATCTCGTTTCGGATTATTCCACGAAAGTTATGGGGATGTCTGAAAATATAAAGAATTCAACAGGCGAAGAAAAACTGGCTGTTGAGGAAATTTCAAAATCCATTAATGATATTAGCCAGAATATTCAGTCCAATGCAGCCGGTTCTGAAGAGATGGCATCGGGCGCAGAGGAACTCGCGGGTATGGCTGAAAACCTCAAGGAAAAAATGCATTTCTTCAGTGTCTGACATCAATTATTGTTGTACTGATACATCAATAATGAAAAAGTGACGTCGTGTTACAAAAGTAATTTATGTGGCACGGCGTTTTTTATAAACTGAAAGATTGTCAGAATCAATGGAGACTTTATAATGGATGAAAGATTTAAAAAAGCTGCAGAATTTCACGGGCATATTTGCCCGGGGCTTGCTATAGGCTACAGGGTAACTCTTGGAGCAATGGAAAGGCTTAAAAGCGAAAGGGCAGAGGATGAAGAATTTGTAGCTGTCGCAGAAAATAACAGTTGCAGTATCGATGCGATTCAGGCTCTTGCAGGATGCACTGCGGGCAAGGGAAATCTGATTATAAACAATGAAGGTAAACATGCATATACATTCTTTAACCGCAGAACAGGGAATGGCATAAGAATATATGCTGATATGCAGAAAATGAATAAAGATGATGAACGCCTGGTAGAGCTGATGAAAAAAAGTTCACTCACCCCTGAAGAGGAGGCTGAGAAACAGGATATCAGAAAGGAGAGAATCGATATTATTCTTAATGCACCTGAAGAAGATTTTCTCAGGTTTGATAAGCCTCATTTTGAAATGCCTGAAAGGGCAATGATTTTTAATTCAATAAAATGCCACAGTTGTGGTGAAGTTGTAATGGAAACCAAAATATATAAAAGCGGCGGCAGTCAGTTTTGTTCGGAGTGTTTTCGCAATTTATAATAAAAAATATACCCTCCCTTTCGGGAGGGTAAGCAATAAAAATGTTTGGTTAAATAAATTATTATGAGGGAAGTGAGATAAATAACCCGTTAGGGTCAACTTCATTTCTCAGTATATCGAGTATCTCTTTTGTTGGTTTTTCTGTTTGGGCAATTTCTCCATCTGGCTTCAGCAACTCGAAACCGGATGCAAGCTGCGCAAGTTCCGGACTACCCCACGGATGACGTGTTTTGCTCCTCATCCTCCT
>CAZEJW010000035.1:0-31580 GCA_964512685.1 uncultured Leptospirales bacterium
CTGCTTAGGGTTTCCTGAAAAAGTCAGGAAACCTGTAGTTTTATGCAAAATACTCGTTTTAAGAGTAAAATATACCACCAAAAAAAATTGACAAAAACATCCTTTAGAAGCTTCTCACGGTTCATTAACAATATAATCAGGTTAATTGATGTTTCACTTGTCTCTTTTAACTTGCTCATGATTCTGTTTAATCCATAACGTCTTTTGCCGGTTCCAAAGCTTCCTTCAATTGCATTCCTCATTCCACTATCAATCCGTTCCTGCTTTTTATTAACTGCAGAATTTTTACCAGGCCGTCCCAAAGGTGGTCCTTATCATGCTGCCGAAAGAGGAATATGCCTTCTCGTTATGCAGGATTATGACAACAGTATTAACATCCACAGAAAACGCAGGCTAATATGGCCCTTTGTAAAATCACTGACATCAAAACAGAGTGATGATAAAAAGATTCCAACGTATATTCCGATTGCAAATGACTTTGCAAGAAAGCTTGCCAGGAGAACCAAAGGTTCTGCATACAGTACGATAAACGAGATAATGCTTAACGCACCAACAACGGCACATATCTTAAGCGGATGCCCTATGGGTGAAACTCCAGAGACCGGAGTGATTGATCTCCAAAACAGGGTTTTCGGATATGAGAATATGTATGTAATAGACGGATCAATGATACCCACAAACCTCGGAGTGAACCCAAGCCTTACTATTTCGGCTTTTGCTGAAAGAGCAAATTCATTTATACCGCCCAAAAACGGCAAGGATTTTGAATTTCTGAAGGTTGAGGAAAAGTGGAAGGTTAAGGAGCTTTTGGTTTCCAGGGGATGAAGTTTATAATTTTTAATCAGAAGATATTTGAATCACTCTCTGTGGAGAGTGATTCAGAGCAGTGTCATTTAGGGAGAGACTATAGTCAGCTAAAGTTTCCTTCTTGATCCAATGATTAACTCCCATAATTTCCCGGCTGGAATAATAATGCTAACACCCAACTGTATTTTGGATAAACCCTAATTAAATTAAATACTGAACCATACTGATCGGTGCATCGGGATAGTCTGATCCGCTGATCAGAACATTCTGATCAGAGTTTCAGACTATCCTGCCTCGGGCCCCGAACCATACTGATCCGAAGTCCGGATATAGCATAGATCAAAAAAATAGTATTTGTATTATTCTGCACATTATCAATAATGTAATTTCCGGATTTAACAATCTGATCGGCGATCAAAAAATCACAATATATCCGGGGGTAATTTCTAAATGTCATATATCGATTACATGAAGGTGATAGACTGTGCTGTGATGCTTTTTAATGCAGATCCTTCCTTTGACCTGAAAGCAAGACATGAAAAGACTGACATCTTTGATATAACCATGACCATTCCCGGAGAAAAAACCCGCAGTTTCAGGTGTACAGTAAGCGGTAATGATATAAAACTCATCATGCCTTTGTCTCTTTTCGATTCAAATGAAGATTTCCGGAAGTGGCTTTCAAAGTTCGAGTATGAACTGGAACAGACTTTTTTCATGAATATTCGCCTCGATTATACACTGACCCCGTTTGCAGATTCCGAAGCCTGTGTAATATCCATTGGTTACTGATACTACAGATACAGACAGAAAAACAGACCCAAATATCTTAAAAGCAGCATGTTATAACATGTATATAACATGTATACAGCATGAATGAACTACAGCGCATCGTAACTGTCCAAAAACTATGGGGCAAAACTCTTCTCCAGCCCGCCGGTTGCAGGTTTATTCATGTCTCACCACAGTCCCATTCAGCTGTTGCGAGACATGAATAAACCTGTTATAAATTTGTCTTGTCAAATAGGGGTTTGTTTTAATACCCTGAGCATGAAAGCGGGTTGCCCGATGTCCCCGGTAGTCCCAGGCCTGTGCCAAGGTTTGCCTATGGAAATCACATCATCGACAATATTAAAAAATGGCTTGAATACGCCAATGCAGGAGTTGGCACAGCTCATGATTACAGCGAAGAAAAGTTTAAGGAAGCCTTTGATGTGAGTGACCTTCCGTTTTCAGTCGATGTACTCGACCGGGAAAGGATACCTGAGGAATTCAGAAAGAATATCAAAAAGAAAAATATCGTATTACAGGAGAACAAATGACAACAGTTGACATAACAGCAACAGCATTCGGGGGATGGGGGATTGCGCGTAACAACGGGAAAGTAATATTCGTATACTCTGCTCTGCCCGGGGACAAACTCGAGGTTGAAATCACCGAAGAAAAGAAAAACCATTCCTTCGCAAAAATCGTTCAAGTGATATCCCCGTCAGAACAGAGGATACAACCGGAATGCCAGGTTTTTACCGAATGCGGAGGATGCTCATACCAGAACACATCCTACGAAAATGAACTTCAGATAAAGAAGGATATTCTCATCGACCAGCTTATTCGAATAGGCGGTATTGAAAAAGAAAATATTCCTCCAGTCAATGTAATCAATGCAGAAAGATTCAGGTACAGAAGCCATGCAACTGTAAAATCACAGAATGGTAAAAAAGGATTTTTCACAAGAGGAACTAACGACTTTACGGAACTCCCGGTAACAGGATGTCTTTTACTTGGAGACGAACTCAATTCCGAAATAATGAAACACGAACCTGATTCAAACGAATTTCGTGCAGCAATTGACTGCAATAATAAAATATTCTTTTCCGATTCCGAACCAAAATCAGTAATAGAAGATAAAGCTGATGGTATTCTATACAGAAGAAACATAAATGATTTTTTTCAGGCAAACTCACTTCTCAGGGAAGAAATGCTCAGAACAGTTCTGGATATGGCATCACCCTCAAAGGATCAGACCGTTCTTGACATTGGATGCGGAACAGGATTCTTTTCTCTTTACTTATCAGATCATGTTAAAAAATGCATTGGATTCGATATCAGCAGATCATCCATTCAGAAAGCTAAGCTTAATGCAAAGTTAAACGAAAAGCCTAACACCGAATTTATTGTAAAAAACGCCTCTGAGATCAACCCTCATTCTTATGCAGCCGATACAGTGATCCTCGACCCTCCGAGAGCAGGTTTATCAAAAAAAGCAAGGCGTACCGTAAATACAATCAGGCCCAAAACAATTGTCTACGTTTCATGCAACCCGTCCACATATTCAAGGGATATTAAGGATTTCATAAAGGAAGGATACAGCCTTGAAAGAATCAGCCTTATTGACATGTTCCCATGCACACATCACATAGAGATAATTTCCAGGCTTGTTATCACCAGCGCAGCCTGAGCATTGCCGGAGGCATTTCAAAAGTAACGCTGCCTGAGCCTGCCGAAGGCAGCGATTACTTCATCCTGCGTTGTTTGCCCCGGCAAAAAGGCTGATTATCCATTTGATAAACATTTTAATGAGATGGAATATTTTACCGAAAAAAGACAGACTGAGATAATATTTTCTCTGAATAAATTTATCCTGTTCTTCAGGGGTAAAATCCTTTCTTGTATTGTTTTCGGCAGCTTCGACCAGAAGCAGATCCAGTTTAGATTTAACATCCAATACATTACATTCGATTTCATGCCATCCAAGGGATTTCGCTGCCATCAGTCTCCTGAATCCTGCAACGAGTTCATGATCACGATTAACTGTTATCGGATTAAGTAATCCGTATTTATGCATGGATTCCTTCAGCGGCCCGATATCCCCAATATCCTCTCTGATTCTGTCTTTAATCAGAATTTTTTCAAGCGGTAACTTCATACATTCCTCCTGTCATAAATGACCGTAAAGAATCAGGTTGATCAGCCTTGCAATAAAATAGGAACCTATCATTAAAAAGAACGGAAGTGAAATAAAGACAATTGCAAGATCAACCTTTGTAACCACTGAAGTATGATACACCTTTTTACCAAAATAATTAAAGTGAAAATTGTCAGAATCCTTCATTCTTTTTCTTACACGACAGTAGACAAGAATCTTGATAAAAAGAACAAAAAACATAACAATACCTGACACGACCCAGAGAATGAATTCAAAATTGAGCTGCTGGACCATATCAGGCATCTTGATTGCCACATAAATAAGGGCTATCATGAGTCCAAAATTAATGAATGCTGATATAAAAAAATTAATAAGCTGTTTTCTCGCTTTTCCGCGCGAAGCTACATATAGCGCAAGAAAACCAATATGAATAAAGAAGGAAAAAACAAGAACTAATAGCAGAACAGTTATTATCATAAACTATTACATCCCCGGGAAATCAGCATCCGGCCAGTATCGTGTACTGATTGGTTCTGAATTAAGCGGTCAGGCAGACTCTATCAACAGAAGCCTTCCTGTATGTTCTGAGACTGATCAAATATTAAATATCAGAAATGTATTTACAGAACAAACTTCAATTGATATGTTATTTTGCAGTAAACAATCTTTTGCAAAATTGATTATAAAAAATTTATTACAGGAATGTCAAGAAACTTATCTCAGCCTGAGAAAAATAGGGATTTCGCAGGAAATAAAATTTTAATCAACAGCCTGATCAGACATCCGGAGAGAAAAAACCTTTATAGTGCGTTATACGAGCGCCATATGATCACTGCCTGTTATACCCCTTCCTGATATAATCCAGAATCTGAATGGCCCTTACATTCCCGGGATCAGACTCAAGAGCAGTTGTGGCATAGTAGCGGGCTTTCGTATAATTCTTATGCTTAAAATAGAGTTCCGCAAGAGCGACAGATGCGCCAGTGTGATTGGATTTTTTTTCCAGAACTTTAAGAAAATAATCCCTGGCTGCCCTGTCAGAAGGAAGCGGGATACTGCTCTGAACATATTCAAAGCAGCCCATAAGATAATTCACGTCAGCTGATTCAGGATAAAGGGCAAGCGCTTCCTGTGAATATTTTTTTCCTTCTGCCCTGTATTTTTCCCTGAGCTTTCCGGGCACTGAAGAGGATTTTATCTGTATAAGGCGAACCTCTCCCATATTTCTCAGCAATTCGAACCTGTCTTCATTATCATAAAGCCTGAACTTATTGCTGTATGCAATTGAGTATTCGTTTATTGCAAATCTATACATTTTTTCAGACAAATATATATTACCAAGGTAAAAATGTGCTTCAGGGTTGCCTCTGTCAAAAGCTATGGCCTTCTTATATTCTGCAATGGATTTTCCTCTGAGGGCCCTGTCCTCATAGTATTTTCCCCTCGTTATATGAATGAAGGCCTTCCTGGAAAGCTCATCTTTAATCCTTATGACTACCCTGTCTCCCTGAGAGGCAAGTCTGAATGTACCGTATCCTATGAGCATGTGCCCAAAAGAACTGCTTTTAAATATAGTATCAGCCTTCAACCTTGACACAATGAGATTATCCCTGTTTATAATGAAAAGCTCAGATCCCTTTGTTATCCCCTGAGTATCCGAAAGCCTTACAGTGACCTTGCTCTTTTGCTGTACTTTTCCGAAGATATCGTCTTTATCGAGTTTTTCACGGGCAGAAAAAGACATGACCCTGCCCTTCACTACCGCCTCCCAGCCCAGAAGATCTGTCATGCTGTAAAACACCTTGATTTTCTTTACTTCCTCAGAGAATGAAAATGCAGGCAGTAAAATAAAAACTACAACCAGGATTTTTTTAATCTGATCCGTTATATGATTCATTTACAGAGGATCCTCAGTGGATTGAGCGGAGTGAGATATTTTCTGATCTCAAAATGAAGATGTGCTCCGGTGACCGCTCCGGTCATGCCCGAATAAGCGATCAGTTGACCTTTATTTATTCTGTCATTTTTGCTGACTTTATTTTTACTGTTATGGGCATACACGCTGATATATCCGCCTTCATGCCTCAGGATCACAACCTTCCCATAACCGCTTTTCCATCCGCTGAAAATAACCCTGCCGTTTTCAGCTGCCCTTATACGGGTTCCTGAATTAGCGCTTATATCAATTCCGCAATGGAAGCTCTGTTTTCCTGAAAAAGGGTCTTTTCTGGTTCCAAAACCTGAAGTTATTTTACCCCTGAGCGGCCATACAAATGCCAGAGATTTCCTGCTGCTTACATTTTTTTTGTGAAGATTCTTTTTTTTAGCAATGTATTTTCTGTCTGTCCGGCTGTTCCTCTGCCTGCTGATCTCTTCTGCATCCGGCAGGAAAATTTCATCCCCGATTCTAAGAAATTTCTTCTTCACATCATTTACAGCAAGAATATCACGGGTGGTAATTTTATACTTTCTTGAGACTGCCCACAGAGTATCACCTTTTTTAATTTTATAACTGATTCCAAAACGGTTTGGTATAAGAATTTTTCTTCCGGGCAAAAGGTGATCAGGCTTTTTAATATTGTTCGCATCTATTATAAGCCTGTGATCTGTATCAAACAGCCTGCTTATCTTCCACAGGTTGTCATCTTTCCTGACCGTATATTTGGAGAGATGCCATCTTTTATCCTTCAATCTCAGCTTTTCTATCAGAGATATTTCTTCTTTATTCCTGATGTTATTACTGATGTGCCTTCCTTTTTTATTAGACGGCTTACTCTTCACATCAGGGCCTTTCTTTAATTCCCTGAGTTCATCGTCGAATTCATGGTCAATTATAATCTGCCCATCGAGCATATCAGGATCTTTAAGGAACTCATCCGATTCCATTGTAATATTCTTCAAAATTATCGCATTTTCAACATCTGCATGCTCTATTTCATCTGCGAACACAGACAATGAGAGGATAAATATAAATACCGCTGCAACAGGTAAATGAAGGCTGTTTTTTTTTCGATCAGTTCTTTTCATGTTATACTGATCGGTAAATTTTAAAATTTATTTTAATGATTCTTGAATTTCCAGTCTTTGCCCTTCCTTTCCAGGTATTTTTCGAATTCACGCGCTTCTGAGAAATACATAGAGTAAGGTGTATCATAGAATTCGCAGGAACCTTCTTCATCACAGTGTTCCCTGCATATCTTTGGTCTCTTTGAATAAATAGAACAGCGGTTGTTCTCGTCCTGAAATTCGCATGGAGTTCTGAATTCGATATGCCATTTGTTGTCATGGTCAACAAAAACATTCACGTTCTCATGAACCAGGTACCATCTGATGTGGTCATAGTCTGTCTTTGTGGTGGGTTTATCAATCTCAATAGCTACATATTTACAGCACCTGCCCCCGCATTCATCGCATGGAGGCTGAAAATCATTTTTTGACATAAATACCTTCTTTCTCTGTTTTAAGATGCATGGTTTGCATCCCATAAGCTGAAACCAGTTATTGTAAAAAGTACGTATTTTACAAGGATTAATTTTCAATTGCAAAGATAGAGCATAAGATCAGACCCAGACAGCATTGCTTTGATTAATACTTGTACATATTGATCTTGACATATAAAATCCTGATAAACTAGAGTCCTCTCTATCTCTTCAAAAAGGATTATGTAATGAATGAAAAATCACAGATGTCAGGATTCTTCCACAGAGCAGGAATAAAACTCAGCACCCAGCAGGAAGACCAGTTCTTTACATTATACGAAATGCTGAAACAATTCAACAGGGAATACGATCTCTCCAGGCTGATTCGCTTTGACGATATCATGATCAAACATTTCATAGATTCAGTATACATCACCAAACTGACAAAGCTCCCACCATCGCTGGTCGATATTGGAACAGGCCCGGGTTTTCCGGGGATTCCGCTGAAAATCATAAGCCCGGAAACAAAAATAATCCTTGCTGAACCAAGACACAAACGAGTCAAATTCATGCACATGGTAATTGACAGGCTGAAACTCGAGGGCATAGAAGTTTATCCCCACCTGGTAACGGAAAAATCTTTTTTTGAGGTGGATGGTGTTATTACGAGAGCACTTGAGTCAATCGATGAAACCATGACCCGCACAGATCATTTTTTGCCCGAAAACGGAAGAATTCTGTTTATGAAGGGACCGGAAGCAGACAGAGACATAAACAAAATATCAGAACAGAACAGCCTGCACTACTCGCCCGAACTCGATACATCCTACAATCTCCCGGGAACAGATAATAAAAGGCGGCTCATCATCTATCAAAAGACCGTAAGCTATAATAAAAAAACATACAGAATACTCAAAGAAGAAAAAGAAACAATCGGATTTCCAATAACCTCTGCTGATAATAAAAAATTCAGGGAAATAAAGAAACTCACAACAATAGAGGGGATAAAGAAATCAGATTCAATGACCGTAAGCGGGAAAAAAATCATTCTGGATATTCTAAAGAAGGATAATCTCATTACGGAAAAAATCATAATCTTTGACGGATACTCAGAAGATAATGATTCAATGAATAAAGCAATATCCGGTTTCAATGAAAAGGGGAATCTGCTGATTCTCAAAAAATCCCTTTTCAATGAGATTGACACATTCAACACAGGCAACCCTGTTCTTGTTGTAAGGAAACCTGATGTTAGCAAATGGGATGGCAGTAAAATTTCATCATGTGTGCCTGTAATCGCCTTTCAGGACCCTGTAAATGTTGGTGCAGTGATAAGAACAGCCTGCGGTTTTGGAATAAAGAAGTGCATAATCCTCAGAGAATCAGCAAGCCCGTTTCATCCAAAAGCAGTCAGAAGTTCTTCCGGCGCTGTTTTCTCCATGGAAATTCTCTCAGGCCCATCGATCAATGATCTGGAAAAAATTTCACTCGAGAGCTCAATTCCAGTGGTTGCACTTCACAGTGCGGGAGAGAATATTCAGAGTTTTAATTTCCCGGAAAACTTCCTTCTGCTTCCGGGAATTGAGGGTCCGGGGCTTCCGCAAGCCATGAAAGCAAACACTGTATCTGTTCCGATTTCAGACGAGATTGAATCCCTTAACGGAGCAGTGGCTGCATCCATTGCCCTTTATGAATGGAAGAGGAAACAGGGCTGATCAGTCGCCCTCGAATTCACACAGGGTAAATATATCATATCCCGCATCCCTGAGTTTCTTTTCTCCGCCAACATCAGGCAGGTTTACAATAAATCCCATTCCGCTCACATTTCCTCCGACCTTTCTGATCAGTTCTGCAGCAGCAAGTGATGTGCCGCCGGTTGCCAGCAGATCGTCTATGAGCAGAACATTATCCCCCTCATCTATTGAATCGACATGTATCTCGAGTGAATCTGTTCCGTATTCCAGCTCATATTCATAAGAGACAGTATTATATGGAAGCTTTCCTTTTTTTCTTACAGGAATGAATCCCTTGCCAAGCCGGTGAGCCAGAGCTCCGGCAATGATAAATCCTCTTGCTTCAACACCTGCGATTTTATCAATTGCAGCGTCTTTGTACTCTTCAACCAGCGAATCTATAACAAGAGAAAGTCCTTCTGCATCCTGAAGAAGAGTGGTTATATCCCTGAAAATTATCCCCTTTTTGGGAAAATCAGGAATACTTCTGATCTTTGATTTTATAATTTCACTTTTATCCATAAAAATCTCCCCTGACAATAATAAAGCCCGCGTTTCGAACCCTGCGGGCTTATTCTTCAGACTTCGCCATGGGTGTCAAATCTAAATCTGATTTGCGGTTTTTATATTCTCTGCTCTATTCCACATTAAATCATAATTATTAAAAAATTTAATATTCATGCATGCACACCCTGTTTCTTCCGCTTTTTTTTGCAGAATATAAAGCCTTGTCTGCCAGTCTTAGCAAATCTTCAGGATCATTGACTTCAGGTTTATACTCTGCAACCCCTATACTGGCAGTCACATGGAAAGTCTCTCCCTCTGGTGTTGTATATTCAATGGATGAAATCCTGTTTCTCAATCTTTCAAGAAGCATAATTACATCATGAGTTTCAGTATGAGGAAGTATTACAGCAAATTCCTCTCCTCCATAGCGCCCGCAGATGTCAGTCTCCCTGAGCTCTGCCTTCATTGAGCTGGCTGCCTGAACAAGCACCATATCCCCCGCTTCATGACCATACGTGTCATTTACATGTTTAAAAAAATCCAGATCAAGCATGCACACCGATAAGGGCTCACTATATCTTTTGGCCCGCCTGAATTCAGAACGCAGACACTCCATTAACACGCGCCTGTTAAAGAGTGATGTAAGATCATCCAGTGTTGCCAGTTCAGATAGAGTTTTTTCTGTTTCTCTTTTCTCTGTTACATCCTGAAAGAAGCCTTCGTAGTAATCAATTCCCTTTGCACTGTTTTTTACATGTCTGAACGTTATCTGGCCGATAATTTTTTTTCCGTTTCTGTGATGAAATACTGTTTCAATATAGTACCACACCTCATTGGGAGAAATATTACCCAGAGTTGAGATCTTTCTTTGGGCCTTGGCGGCAAGCTTTATGGTGTTTTCACTTTCATTTAAAGATGAAATAAATTCTGCCGGTGAAGAGTATCCAAATGTGTCAGCAATAAACTGGTTTGCATTAAAGAGCTTCCAGTCAGATGCGCAGTGAAATATCCCCACTGGTGCATTACTGAATATACTTTTATAATGCTCCCGGCTTTCACTCAGCATCTCTTCAGACAGTTTTCTTTCTGAAATATCCTTCATTATACAGAGCATTCTTATGGCAGAACCTGTTTCATCTGTATGATAAGCCCCCTGCTCTTCAACATAGATGAATGTTTCGTCCTTTCTGCGGAATCTGTAGTCTGCTTTAAATTTTTTCAGTTTATTTCTGGTATCACTCAGATGTCTTTGAACATTCTCCCTGTCATCCGGATGAATCCGATCCATCCATCCGCTCTTATCAATCGATCCGAACTCTTCCGGAGTGAATCCGGTAACCTGTAAAATCGCACCGCTCCATTTCACCACTCCTGTTTGAGGATTATAATCAGAAACTATCTGGTTGCTGAGCTCTACAATCGTTTCATAGACTTTTTGATTATCCCTGAGAGATTTTTCCGCTTTTTTCTTTTCTGTTACATCTATTCCTATTCCCCATGTAAACCAGCCCGGAATCGGGTGATCTCTGCTGACATTTGACCAGGAAATAATACGGTTCTCATCATTTTTACACCTGAGTTCAATTTCCCAGTCACGGTACCAGCCCATTGTTCTCTCAAAAAGATCTATATTTTTCAGGGCTTCCCCCTCATCAGGATAAAAGATTTCAATGGCTTTTGGATTGTTGACAATTTCCTCTGCACTGTAACCGGTTACACGCTCACACTCCTTATTCCAGAAGAGCACTACCCCATTTTGGTCAACCGCATCGAACATAACGGGCATATTCTTCACAACATCCTGGAAAATCTCCTGTGATTTTTTAAGAGCATCTCCTGTTGTTTCATTCCTTTCAATCTCTGATTCAAACCGTTTAAAAGTATTTTTTATTGACCTGCTTATTCTACTGCTGAAAAAAAACAAAGAAGAAGAAGTCAGTAATATGAGAATTAATGAAAACAGAATTATATTATATTCAATTGAGTTGCATCCATTTTTCAGCAGAGAAGCTTCACCCGGAGCAAAAAGAATAAGAATGGCGACAATTGCTATAATCAGGGTCAGAAGCGATAAAACAGCCATAATCCAAAGGCTTATACTCAGTCCTTTTGGGCTGGGGATTGAATTTCCAGATTTCATCATTATACTCCAGGAATAAATTTAAAAGAAGCATTTTGACTATAGTTTTTGTCAAGGATTAAGTATTGGAAATTTTAAGAGGAGGGATCAGGTGATATTGTTATTTTTTGATAACGGTTTCCATGTGCATAAATCAGAACTATTCACTGGTAAAAAAACAACACGGAGGAGCTGATAATTTTGTTTAACAGGATGATATTATCACCCTGTTAAACTGATGATTCAAATATTGTTTTATTTATCTCAGGGCACTTTTTGAAAAAAGAGAATCTCTTATGTCTACATTGTAATCGAGTTTCAAAACCTTCAATTCTGTCCTGTCTTCTGAACCGTTTTCCTTCATAACAATTTTAAAAGGTGTGATTATCTTATTAACAGTTCTTATGTCCTGATTCTCCATTGTTTTAACAATCCGCTTACCCTTGAGAAACTCAACTTTAACAATGAAAAAATCTGACTTTCTCAAATATATCCTTCTGAGATCAAAATCATCATCACCATTTACCCGAACAGAATCAACAAGATAACACCTTGCGCCATTTACAACGCCTTCACCATTGGCAGTATACCTGAAATCATCGATCTCCCAAGCCTCAAAATCACGATAGCTGAAATGAGATCTTACGAAAGATCCCCCCTTGCCGCTGCCCCTTATGCGCTTCACTCTGCCTGAGGTCATCCTGAGCCACTGGGCATCCTCTCCTTTTTTTGCAGCATGAGTAAGAAGCCTTATCCTTGTTGGCTTGAGAAATGATATCAGGGTTCTGTCACAGCCATTGATTTTCTTATTGTAAAGATCAAAAACCTTTACAGCTTTTGTTCCGCTCTTATGAATTTCCATTACAACACGGCTTCTTGCGGATTTCTGTTTTTCCAGGCTGTCATGTTTTTCCATGATTTCCCTGCCTGAAAGTGCAAATGCCGGCAAGGCAATAAACATAGCCAGTAATACACTCAAAACTTTAAACTTCATCAACTGACTCCTTTTAATATTTTCTCTTTGTAAACCTTATGTCATTGTCCAGTTTATTCACACCATCAGAGATTCTGTCTTTTTTCTTTGGAATGTAATCGAAGAGCCATTTATAGTAATAACCGAGATACTCTCCCGCATCAGGCCATCCATTGTCATTGGAATCGAGAATAGCATAGATATAAACATCATTAATGTTGAATCCATTGTAAACATTTATCCTGTTGTAGATAAAAGGGAAAAGATCAACAGTATACCATTCATCAAAACTAGTGACACGGATATAATCTATGGAGATTATATAATCCATATCCCTTATCGCATAACTCGGTGGATTGAAAAACAGGATATCCCACCAGTGCATGCTGTCATCTATTCCATTTGCCTGGGCAGCAACAACCGTTACCATTTTTCCGAGTATATCACTGCTGCTGAGTGGTCCTTTGTCTACCTGAAATGATATCTGTGAATTGTGGCTGTAGATTGGCTTGTCAATGTTAAAACTCCATCCATTACCGGGAACAACACTGTTCACACCATCACGAAGATTGAATGAATAGCTGAAATCATTCTTGTTCTGAAAGTATCCTGCGATATCCCCTGCATCAGGATATGGAAATCCGCCCCTGTAATTTCTGTCCCAGACAGCGAGCACTCTCACTTCATCTCCGGGAACCAGGCCCGCATCTGATATATCAATATCAAAATGATTTTCGCCTGCGCCGAGTTTGCTAAATGCACGTATTGTACTCAACGGATCATTGAATATCTCGAATGTATCATCCGCCTGTACGACAGCGATAAATACCGGATCAGAGGATGAGCTGTAACCGTCCGGTTTATCGAAGTATCCGCTGATCGACATATTGTATCCTGATGGAGTGCCAACATCCACCCTGAAATCAAGATCAATATCAGGCAGATTACCGCTGTTGATATCAACAGTATGAGGCATTGTATCGTCACCGAAACAGAACCCCAGTAAATCACCGGCATCAGGTTTGCCGTTTTTATTCCTGTCAAGAAGAGCAATTATGTAAACATCCTCAATTGGCAAGTTTCTGCCATAGGGCATTATCTCCAGTGTATAGTCCGTTGGGGCAGATCCCTTCCGGATTTTTTTATAAGCGATTATATTCTCAAATTCAATATCACTGGCAGAGAGTGAATTTATTTCACCTGCAAGCGCAACAAGCAGCACATCCCCTGCTTCATCACCAAGTATGGTTCCGGAAACACTTGCATTATAGTCATATATTTGCCTGTCAAGGCTGATATCTATTCCGCTGTTCACTCCTTCTGAAAGCTCCAGACTCATGCTCCATTCTTCCTTATTTATGTATATTCCTGCTATATCTCCGGCGTCCGGATCAGGCATTCCGCCATCACTGTTCCTGTCCCACAGAATAAATACTGAGATTCTGTCTCCGGGAGCTGCCGCAGAATTGGATACATCAATAAAATACGATGTGTCAAGTGTTTCAAGGGGATAGTATGCCAGTACATTCTTTACAGGATCATCCATTAGCACGGCAATATCATCACTGCGTGAAAGTATTACCCATGTCTTACCTTCTGATGCATCGTATGATTCAGGAAATTTTACCTCTCCCTGAATGGATATTTTGTAACCGGAAGGACCGCCTATTTCATAAAAAAAAGGGATCTCTCCATAATTCAGAATACCCTCTTCGATTGTTATCGGAAGAGGATAATTTTTTGAATCAGGAATGTAGCCAACACGGTCTCCTCTGTCAGCAATGCCATTTGCATTGACATCATGAAGCGCCAGGATGAGTACGTCTGCCATCGGAACATTGCATCCGTAAGGAAAGATATCGAGTTCAAATGGAACACTTCCATTGCACCCGGTAAGCCTTTCGTATCCGATAACCTTATCAATATCAATATCAAAGGATGTCAGAGAATCAATAGTACCTGTATATGCAATAAGGAGACAATCCCCTCCGTGGCAGTTTACTGTGCCTGTTATCTTTGATTTAAAATCGTATACCTCTCGGTTCACACTGAATTCAAGATAATTGTTATCACCCTCTTTGAGTCTATACATGGTTTTGAATCCGTCAGGATTGATATAGAAGCCAATAACATCCCCTTTATCAGGAAAGGGTATTCCATTACTGTAATCATTGTCAGCAAATGCAAATACAAACACCTCGTCTCCTGCGTTAAGTGATGTTTCAGAAAGATCTATATTGAATTCATTGAAGTCATTATTTACTGTACTCACTTTATGTATTCTGTTCACAGGATCATGTTCAATCTGTTTTGGATCATCAGTATCGGCAACCGCTATAAACAAAGGCCCTGAAATGAGTTCTTCAGACGCAATACCGAGTTTACCCCTGAGGCTGAGTTCTTTTTCATCCTTCCCGCAGGAAAAAAAGCTGAAGGATATTAAAAACAAAAATAAAATATAACAGATAACTCTTTTAGAATTCATACTGCAACCTCACGATCAGGATATCGTTTTGATTATAGAGACTGAATACATTGAGTTCACTCTCACCTTCCTTTATAAATGCAGCAGCCACTCTTAGTGAAATACCATTTAAAAATTTCACTGTTGCCTCAGGCATTATAAAATAACCGTGATTTCTCACATCATAGGCTCCTGTACACTTCAGCTTAAGATACTCATCCAGAAATGTATCTTCGATTCTTACTGTCAGTATATCAGAAAGCAGCGCGTCCATATAGCCGTTGTTAAAAAAACGCGACTGCATCCAGTTTGTCGTAATAATAAACGTGTCATGAAAAAAATTAAAACCTCCGGCATATGATACAAAACCTGATTCTTTAACCTCGAACGGCCAGGTCATCTCACTACCAACAGGATCATCATAGGGCTGATCAATTACACCAGTCTTGTTATGAGAATACACTGCCTCTCCCTGTATAACAAATTTACCAAGGGTTGAAGAAAAATCAACCCCATACATTGTTACATTGTAATATTCTGGCCTGACCAGAACCTCAAGAGATTCACTTTCTGCTATGGTTTTAACAGGTCTGAGAACCGGATCCCTGTCAGGTCCGTGATAGAAGCTCACAGAAAAGTCTATAACCTGAAGAGCGCCTGAAAAACGCGCGCCTGTTCCAAAATTTTCAGGCTCAATGTCAAGAGCTCCTGCTGATTCTGTCTGAATCGCAACCGGCCCTACTGAATAATGATAGGCCCAGAAATTATCCTGCACCGGAGAAACAGCAGCAATATGAACCGGAACAAAAACTACTTCCAGAGAAAAATCACCAAGAAATTTTGTAAAAGAAACAGCAGGTATTCCGGAAACCTGTTCATCCGAATCACGAAAGAACAGTTCTCTTGTATCTTCAGGGTTAAAATATGAGGTAGGATTATATGCGTCAGCAGTACCCCATTTGAATACCTGGTTGCCAATTCTGAAACGGCAGGTAAATGCATCCACATTGAAAAAAAACTGATTGAATGCCAATTCAAAGGATTCACCGGAAAGTCTTCCATTCCTCGCTGTCTCATATTCATCACTGTAACTGTAATCCTGAGAAATGTCATTTGAAAACAGTGAGGGCAGTATATAGAGATTCGGTTCTGCTTTGAAATATATGAATTCAGTACCTATTTTAGCATTCAGCCTCAACCGCAATTCATTCTTCCTGAAAATTTCATCTGGTTCCTGTTCTTTCCTGAGGCTGAAAAAGTTCTCTGTTTCAATAAATCCATTGATCAGGAAATCGGCTCCTCCATCCTCAAGATCTTGATAATCGGTAAAATCATCACTGATATTCGCTTTTTCATCAGCCATAACAGGGATACAAAAAAACAGTATGATCACAGGTAACACCAGAAAAATGGATTTGTTTATGCAGTTTGTTTTTTTCATGATTCTCATCCTGCAAAACTCTCTTCTGAATCAGACTTAACCACCTCTTTGGCTTCAACAGGCTCAAGCAGAAGAATCACTGCCGGCAAAAAAACTATATCACCGATAAGGGCAAAGAGCATTGACAGGGACGTAAGAACTCCAAATGTTCTGGTTGGCAGTATGCCGCCTGCAATAAAAACAAAGAAGCCTGCAAACAGGATAATCGTGGTAACCACAATTGGTTTGCCCACGTCAGAGAATGCTTTCAGCAGAGCTGCCCTGCTGTCGAGCCCAAACCCGAGATTTCTTTTATACCATACAATATAGTGAATGGTATCATCCACTGCAATTCCAATGATGATACTCGCTATCATAACCGTTACCACATCAAGGGGAATTCCAAACCAGCCCATAATCCCCAAAGTGATGCAGATAGGAAAAAGATTCGGAATCATACACAAAAGGGCAAGCTTAACCTCCCGGCAGAGAATCAGGAACATGATAAATATTATTGTAAAGGCAAGTGAAAAACTTCTGATCTGACTGGTCTTGAGCTTCTCCTCCATGTCAACATAAAGAGTGGTAAGACCCGTTATTTCATATGTGAATTTACCCTCTGTCTTTTTCTTCATGTAGTCCGATATAAAATTGTGTATTCTGCCGCCTTCTTCATTTGTTTCACAGGTCAGCTGAAAAGACAGTTTCGCCTCTCCGAGATCCGGAGATACTGCTCTCTCAATCGTTTCAGCATCACCAACCTCATAGAAATCAAGAACATCGATTTTCTTCTGAGGAATCCGGTAGTATTTCTCATCGTTATTATGGAACGCCCTGTTTATCTCCCTGAAATAATCTGCTATTGAATACGAGGTCTTGAATTCAGGAACAGCCTTCATTATATCTCTTTGGATTTCTTCAATAAATCTGATGCTTTCGGGATTTCTGTAATCATCGCTTTTTTTAATCGGCTTAACCAGTACTATATAAGGAACCGTTCCGGTAAGATTCTTTTCAATAAAATCAATATCTGATCGTATCCTGTTTTCTGGCGGTATATAATTCATTGTGTTGGTTTCAAACGAAAGTCGAAAAATACCAATAGTCGAAACAATAATAAGAACAAAGAAAACAACACTGACCTCTCTGTATCTCCGGGTTATCAATCCACCGAATTTAAGAAGATACTTCTCAAAATAGTCGGCACCTGTATTTTTTACTGCCGGTCTGATTTTCTTTCTGAAAAGGGCCACCATTGCCGGAAGAAAAACAACAGTATAGATGAATGCAAAGAATATTCCGGCAGCCGTATAGATACCAAGTTCCTTAACAGGCTTAATATCGCCTGCAAGAAAAGAAAGAAATCCCGCACAGGTTGTCAGACTGGTAAGAAAACAGGGAAACCAGATATGATAGACTGAATCCTTGAGAGTCTGTCCTGGAGACTTATCCTTTTTTGCAAGACCTTCTGAGAACTGAGACAGAAGGTGTATTGAATCAGCAACAGACACAGCCAGAAGAATCCCGCCCATTACAGTTGTAACCAGGTTGAACTTTGCGCCAGTAACAACGAAGAATGCAATACCTGCAATAAGAATCATGAGGATATTTATCTGACACAGGAGTGCAAGTGTTATGTTTCTGAAAACAAGCAGTACAATGATAAATATTAAGAGAAATGTGTATGGAATAAATGTAGTGAAATCCTTTTCAGACAGTCTGTTCATCTCCGCTTCAGCAAAGGGGATTCCTCCGTAGTGAAGTTTTATTCCGCTTCCTGCAATCTTTTCTGTTGACTGCATAAGCCCGTAGAGTACCTGCTTCTTTTCTTTATCAATCAAGGGAACGATCTCAACATATATACCAGCGGTTGTACCGTCTTCGGATATCAGTCCGTTTATTAAAACAGGATTTTTAAGAATTTTCTTCTTTGCTCTCTGCAATTCATCAGGCTGCATTTCAAGAGAAATCACCTTTTCAAATACTATCTCATTTTTACTGCCAACAGGTTCATCATAATTTGTAAGGGACAGAACCCTCTGCACACCTTTTGCCGACTCAAGATGTTCAGTGAGTTTTTTAATCAGACTGATATTCTGCCTTGTAAATATATCTCCGTTCCTGAATGAAATTACAATAAACTCTTCGTTTCCATAGGTTTTCTGAAAATTTCTGTATAGATTCAGTTCCCTGTCATCGGAATCGAAATAAATATCTATACCATTGAAATGCTCATGCTTTGAGAAAAGGTATCCCAGTGGAATCGCACAAACGAGGAAAAATATAAGTACGGCAATATGCCTGCTGACAATTAATTCAATTATACGCCTGATATATTTCATGAAGACATCCGTGAATCAGAAAGATTTTCTTAAATTTCTCGTTGACAGATACCAGTCATACTCCGCTGGCCCAATGAAATGCAGCCTGAGGCATTTCTTCCTCATAATACCAACGTGAAAGTTTACAAAAGCCTGAAGCCCGAAATATTTACAAAAAAAAGCAGTTGATATAATCCAGAAGATCTTACTGCTGAAACGTACAAGGAAAGCAACAGCGTCTCCCCTTTCATAGTGGTCCATTTCATCCGGGAGCCATTCTTTAAGCCTTTCATCGAACTGGTATAAAGGATCATCTTTTTTAAACCTGTTTGATCCAGGGAATGTGTTTTTTAATACAAAAGGATTACCGCTCTCAACAGGAAGCAGCGAATTTGTTTCAATATAAGATAGATAGATTTTAATAAGTTCTTCAGAGGGGCGGAATGAGTTATCAAGCATCCTGGCTGTCCATGATCTGAAATAATCACTTACAACCTTTGGATTACATGAGATCGATACTGCAATAAATTTTTTTATCCTGTTGGGCCATGCAATCCAGACAGAAAATATTCTGAATGCAAAAATTCCAAGCCTCTTTGCGATTTTCTGCCCCTGATAACCTTTTCTGACCATACACTCATCAATGATAAACATACAGCTGTCATCAATGTAATGAAGCGAAACAAGCAGAAACCCGGCAATTCGGTTTTCATCCTTAACATAAAAAAGAAAATTACATTTGGAAGCATACTCAAAAAAATCCTCCTGGGCATTCCAGCACTCCCTCTCAACTTCCTCACACTCCCTGATTATCTCAAAAGATTCATCATAATCAATCTTTGAAAGATCAAGGGCATGAAATTCAAAATTTTTATATTTGATAATGTTCATACCGGAAAAATCAATTTTATTGAATCTCTTCGTTCTCAGATCATCTGTATAATTTTCACGTTTGTTAAGAATCCCCAATCTCGCTTTGAAGCGGGATCCTTTTTGCCTGGAGAAAATATCTTTTTCCAGGCAAAGTTTCTCAATTGTATTGTTTTGTTTATTCATAACGACCTCTGTGATCTTTTGAAGGGGTAACACCTGACTTAAAAATCAAATTTATACTTTTATAGTATATTTAGCATTACTGAAATATTAGAGTCAAGATAAAAAACTGAATGGACGGTTTTTTATTGACAATATTTCTTTTTACATTAATGTAGTGTAATATTATCAATGGAGGATTACTGTGGCACGTTTGCTCTATCACCTGTTTTTTGCTGTAATAAAAGTTCACATATACCAGTTTCTGCCTGAAAGATTTCAGAGAAAATTTGCAGAAAAAAGAGTATTGAGAGAGATTCAACAGGCATATAAAAATGTCCCCTTTTACCGGAAAAAATATAATGATGCCGGAGTGGATATTAAATCCATCAAAACCATTGCTGATATAAAAAAGCTTCCTCTTGTAACCAAAGATGAAATAAGGCACAATTTTCCTGATAATATTATAGAAAAAAATACCAGAATCGAAAAATGTCATTATTCAGCAACAACCGGATCCACCGGGAAATCCCTGCCTTTCATTTTTTCGATGAAAACATATGCATATTATATAGCGACTAATCTCAGGGTGTATTCAATGATAGGCTACAGACCCTGGCACAAAGCAGTATATATAAAATTCACTTCATTCAGGTTCCCCAATCTCGGCCCCTTTTTCAGAAGGGCTCATATCCCATCTGTGATAACCGTTGAAGAACAGATCGAAATGCTGAAAAAAGAAAAACCCGATATTCTCATAGGCTATGCCTCCATTATTCATGAAATTGCAAGAAAGGTTACTATTGAAGACCTTGAATTCATCAAACCGAGTATAATATCACTCAATTCAGAGATGTCTTCAGTTGCACAAAGAGAATTCATAGAGAGTAAATTCAAATGCAGAGTGTATGATGAATATTCCACAGAAGAGACCTGGATGGTTTCAGCCCAGTGCAGGAACAGGAACTACCACATATTTACTGACAATATATGGCTCGAATTTATCGATGAAGAAGGAAATGAAGTAAGTTCAGGCCAGGTTGGAGAGATTATTCTTACAACAACCCGAAGTCAGGGAATGCCGTTTATAAGATACAGAATAGGTGATCTGGGTATTCCATCAGAAAGAACCTGTAATTGCGGAATAAAATTTCCTTTGCTTGAGTCATTCGAAGGCAGGGCTGATGATTCATACATACTGCCTGACGGGAGATTTGTTTCCTCTCTGAAAATTCTTAACACATTCACTATGTTCATCAAAAAATACCTGTATCTCATAGAAGAATTCAAGGCAGTGCAGATGGATTATGACCATGTGGAAATTCTTCTCGTTAAAGGTCCGTCCTATGAACAGGAACAGTTTAATGAGCTAATAGAACAGCTGTCAGTTATTCTTGGCCCGGATGTGAGGATTACACAGAAATTCGTTCAGTCAATACATTCAAAAGACAAAATAAAACGCAAAGCAATTGAATCTGCAATCAAAGAAAGAACCAACAATGAACCGGTGAGAATGTAAATCACCGGATTCATAACACTATAAAAAAACGGAGGAAATCATGAAAAGCAAAAAACAGTGTAAAGGAATGATCATCCCACTGGTATGTCTGATTTCTCTTGTATCCATTATTTTTTCCAGTTTCCAGGAAGCCGAATCCTGCGACATTGCTGTAGTCTCTGCAAAAGCATCTGCTACAGGCCGCCCCTTTATCTGGAAAAACAGGGATGAACCATCAAGATGGGAACAGGAGATGAAATATTATGATGCAGAAACAGATGAAGCCGGTGCATATATATGCATAATCGACCGCACCAAGCTGGTTGCAATACCTTCAGGGGGATTAAATGAAGCGGGTTTTGCAATAGCGAATACCACGGTATATGAAAGAGATCCCATCCATGAATACATTGCAAACGCGAATACTGATCTCCTGATTTATGCACTTCAGCACTGTACAACTGTCGAATCCTTTGATGAGCTGCTTGCCAACTGGCACCTTGACAGCGGGAATAACACCAAGGTTATCAGCGGAAACTTCGTTGTAATTGATGCAAATGGCGGAGCAGCCCTGTATGAATGCTATACAGGAGAAGGAATTGCTGCATATACAGCACCGATAGATGTAAATAAATTCGATGCAAACACTGCAAAAGACGAAAACGGCAACTTCCTTGGATTTGTTAACAGAACAAATTCACATGAGTGGATACCTCTGAAAAATGACACATGCCGTGAATGGAGAGGAATGGAAGTTTTGAAAGAACTCCGTGATGAAGGAAAACTCGATTATAAAAACGCTATGAGGTTTCTTGCACGGGATGTAAACAAGTGGGACTATGAAAACCACTTCAGTATAAAGGAAACAGGAAAAGCTCTCTCTGAAACAGATCGCCAGGAAATTGAAAATGATGAAAACCTGAACCAGGTAAATACCACATATTCAGTCAGCAGAGCAGAAACGAATATCTCCCTTGTAGTTGACGGTGCCGCACCAGGTGAAGACCCAAGGTTATGTACAATATGGGCAAATATGGGAGAACCATCAATCGGTATATTCACACCACACTTCCCTTTTGCAGGAAAGCTGACATATTATGTATGGGCAGACAATCCTTTGTGGAGAGTAACCCCCAGAAATTTACTGCCAACATGCCTTCTTAATCAGCTTTTCGTATACAATGCAGAATTATCCATGTATGACAACAATGGCTGGGGACTGATTCAAATAGACTGGACCGTTAATTATACTAAGCTGAGAAATCTTCAGCAGTGGACTTTTCCTCTTGAGGATATAATAATATCAAGAACAGAAGAATTTCTTGCGGATATGTATGATAACCCATCACTGATTTCAGCGGAGAACATGTATGAATTCTCTCACTACAGTGCTGCATTCGGATATGACTGTTATGCTGATAAAAAAGATGGAAACGGAGAATGGGATTACAACAAACCATGGGGAGGATCATGGACCGGCAAAACAAGACCGGTTGCTGATTCAGGAACCGGAGATGATAATAACTCAGGTGATGGGAATTCCGGAGATAACAACACAGGTGATGATAACAACAGTGGAAGCAATGGGAATGGCAACCCGGGTGATGATAATTCTGACGGGGGCCAGGGAGATGATTTTCAATGGGATAAACCGTCTGACGGGAGCTCTGCTTATGAACCGGATGGTGGCGGAGGATGTGGAAATGCAGCATATGCTTCATCTTCAAATAGGTCAAATGGATTCAGGGCAGGTTCGTTTATGAATCTCATACTTCTCATGATATTTATATCACTGCCCGGAATCATATACAGATACAGAAAAAATTAAACATCAGCAGATAAAAACTTATCCGCCGTATATACGGCGGATAAGTCACGTTGAATGCCAGCTTCACTCTTGATATTTTTACCGGACCAATCAGATGATAGACAGAATAAATCTCTTTTTCAGCCTGAACTCATCCATGAAATCGGACTGGGCAGTGCTTGAAAAGAAAAAAGAAAAAAAAATAACAGACCTTATTCATTATGCATATAATAATACTCTCTTTTACAAAGACTGGTTTGACAGCCACAGGATCAATCCTCATGATATAAAAAATATATCTGATTTCAGCCTCATCCCCCCGATAAAGAGAGAACATATTCAGAATCACTTTGAATCATTCATCTCTGAAAAAGCATCTCTTGACAGATGTCTCATCCGAACCACATCAGGTTCAACAGGCACTGTTATCAAGGTTGCATGGGACAGAATGAATTTCTGGACACGGGTTCTCCTTTTTTACAGAGCCTTTACAATGATTGGATATACTCCTTTCAAAAAAATCACGTACTTTCTTCCTGTTACAGAAGATACCGGCTGGAACTTCGGTCTTTTTAGAAATCTTCCGGTTTCAACAGCAACCGGACTCAAAGATGCAGCAGAGCAGATTAAATCATTCAGGCCTCACATCATCTCTGTTTATCCGTCTTATGCACTTGATCTTGCAGAATACCTTTCATCAGAATTAACAGGATCATACACACCGGAAGCAATTTCACTCAACTCGGAGATGGTCTATCCCCATGACGAAAAAAGAATTAAAGAACTCTACGGATGTGAAGTTTACCAGGAATACTCGACAGTAGAAACCGGAATGATTGCAGCAATGTGTAAAAAAAGAAACATGCATATTTTCTCAGACAACATCCACCTTGAAATTCTCGATGACGACAACAGGCCTCTGCCTCCCGGACAAACAGGTAATGTTGTAATAACGCCGCTCAACAATCCCGCGATGCCACTTATAAGATACAGCATTGGCGATCTTGCCAGCATTGAGAGCCATGAATGCAGTTGCGGCCTGCCCTTCCCTGTTCTCGGAAAAATTCACGGCAGAAAAGATGACTCACTCCAGCTTTCAAACGGGGGGAGGATTTCTCCATGGAAAATATATGAAATTATCGAAAGACCTCTTGATAATCTTATGGATGATAAAATCGCATTGAATGATTTTTATCTCATCCAGAAAAGAAAATCCGAGGCATCTCTCTATTATACAAAAGGGCCTGACTTTTCAGATGAATATATAAAAAATCTTGAATTTAAATGGAACAATCTTATTGGAAATGAATGTTCTCTCCAAATAATCGAGCAGGAAACAATCAGAAAAGAAAAGAATGCAAAACGAAAATATATCCACTCCCTTATACAGACATGAAGCATAAAAAAAAGTTAAATACAATTAAAACAATCGTTTCACCTGCAGTTGCAGTACTTATTATTGCTTATCTTCTCTACAGGGCAGATATAAATAAATTTCTGGAGGCACTTTCAAAAGCAAATCTGGAATTTTTTATTCCTCTCATGGTCCTCTTTATAATTATCTGGTTTTTTATTGAATCATTCAATATGATGAGGCTTTTTAAAAGTTTTGGACATGACGCTACATTCAGGTCTTCAATGGATGTCAGGGGAATAACATATCTTCTGCTTGTAATAAACTACAATTTGGGTATTGCAGGAACAGTATATTACATAAAGAAAAAGATTGGCGTTTCTCTGAAACGCTCCGGCAGCCTGACACTATTCTATCTTTTCACTGAAACAGTAGGACTGAGCAGCCTTGTACTTGTATCATATCTTCTGGGAGATACAAAGAATAATGCGGTATCAAATATTTTTCTGATATGCTCAGTTATTTTCTTTGCATACGTGGCAGGTATAGTGATTATTCAGCAAAAGATTAAACCTGTAAAATGGATATTAAAAAAATTCACCGTTCTTAATATATTTCAGGAAGCAGGTACCAAAACCATTATTGAACTTGTTTTCATTCGGGGGTTCTATTTCTTTTCGTTCATTGTTTTTTTTCATTTTTCTCTTAAGGCATTCTCTATTGATATACCTTTTCCCGCGCTGGCTGTCTACATACCGGTTATCTTCTACATTGGCACACTTCCCATAACGCCTTTCGGTATTGGAACGATACAGGCAGCAATGATCTTTTTTTTCAATGAATACAGTACTGAAGCAAACATTCTTGCATTCAGCATAGTTTATACAACGAGTCTCATTGTTATGAGATTACCAGTTGGCCTGTACTATTTTCTGAAGGAAAACTATCAGGATGAAGAAAAATCAGAAATGATAACCTTGCCGGATTCAGAACAGGGGTGATTATTCCATAATTATTGATTCACACATTTGCCTCAGGTTGAGAGACCTGTTGTACATTTTATCGAGAAATGCGCTTTCAGGGTATCTCGTATACAGAGCCATTATTACTTTCACATGCTTTTTCATGTATGGAAGAATTTTCAAAATCTCCTGTTCTGTAAAGATATCATCCATAATTATTGAATCAATCAGATCAGCCATTGCCGGATTATCATTACCGATCTCGACAATTTCAGCAGCATCAGAACAAAAATCCCTGCAGTATTCAATAACAGTTCTGATATATATTGAATTATTAGCCATTGGATTCTCCATATAATTATATTACATACAAATAATGTGACAATATCTGTATTGTCACTGACTTTTTTTCAGCGGCAGTAACAAAAATCTATCATTGTAAACTAATTTGATTGAAAAACATTCACCCGGATGATTTCATACAATACAACCGTTTCAAACCAGAACATTACCGTGAAGGAGATTTATATGAAATTCAGATTCAAAAGATTCATCATACCTTTCGCCTGTGTAAGCCTTTTGATGTGCTCATCTCTGTATGGAGACAGTTTTCTTGAAGACGCAGAGAAGCCATCCCCTCTAAAAAATTCCGAATCCCCTGCGCATGTTTTGCAAAAAACATTCAGGGATATCTATGATTTATACAGAGATTCGGTTGTTTTCATCAGTACGGAAAAAACAGTGAAAACCAGGTACTCCAATCCTTTCATGGACGATCCTTTCTTTAAAAGATTTTTCGGAGAGGTTCCGAACAGAGAGCAAACCAGAAAACTAAAAGGTCTTGGTACCGGTTTTATAATCTCTAAAGACGGTTATATATGCACAAATTATCATGTAATAGAAAACATAGATTCTGTAACCGTTAAAGTAAATGACAAAGAATACTCTGCAAAGGTTGTTGGTTCGGATCCGTTGATTGACATTGCACTCCTGAAGATCAGTGGAAATGGCAACTTTAAACCCGTATACATGGGGAATTCAGACGATGTACGGATTGGTGATCTGGCTATCGCTATTGGGAACCCTTTTGGACTAGATAAAACATATACCTTCGGAATTATCAGCGCAACCGGAAGGCAGCAGCTCGATGATATGGGGAATTCTCACATTCAGACAGATGCATCCATCAATCAGGGGAATTCCGGTGGTCCCCTCATCAATATCGATGGAGAAGTAATAGGAGTAAACAGGGCAATCTATTCCCGTTCAGGCGGAAATATTGGCATTGGCTTTGCCCTGCCGATAAACATGGCAAAGAAAACCCTGGTTGAACTCAAAAAATACGGCAAAGTGAAAAGAGGATTTATCGGGGTGCAGATTTCACCTCTTACAGATGAATTCGCTAAAGAGCTTGGGCTTAAAAAAGCTGAAGGAGCTCTGATTGGGTCAGTCCTTGAGAATGGGCCTGCACAAAAAGCCGGTTTAAAAGAAAAAGATGTAATTATTAGAATCAATGATAAACAGATAAAAAATTACCAGGAACTGATAAAAAAAGTCAGCAGAACTAAAATAGGTAAAACACTCAAGGTTACAGTCTGGAGGGATAAGAAAAAACTCAATCTGTGGGTAACAGTAAAGGAAAGACCTTCTAGAAAGAAATAGCTAATAAAAAAACCGCAGAATATCTGCGGTTTTTTTTATTCGAATAAGGTAATATGACTGCCGTTGTTTGCCAGCGGGTTCTTCTTTAAGCAGCTACGCTAAGACTTCTAAATATCATGCGAAGAAATCTATAAGGATCATCAATAAACCTCATCATGGCTTCCAACATCGATTGGAATTATTTTATCATCTTCAATAAAAAAATCAATACAAATGCGATACGAAATATTTATTGAAACGGAATATAATTCAGATAATTTACCATGTAGTTTATGCAAGCGAAGTGATGGATGATTTGGATTAATTTCTAACAACTTCAATGTCTTTTCATATTGAGACAATAAATCTGGATGTTTCTTTATGAACTTTTTAGCTCTTTTAATATAGCTTTCAGTATAAATAATCTCAGCCACGAGTAATTCTCTTTATATGTTTTTCTACTGATTCTTTGTGAAATTTACCATCTTTTATATCTTTTCTTGATTCATTCAAAGCAGCTTCAAGTTCGCATTCTCTCAGATAATTATACTTTTCAATCGAAAGTACAACATATTTGTTTTTTCCTCTAACTGTAATAATTACTTCATCACCTGAGGAAGTTTCATCATTTAAAATGGAAATACCTTTAGTTTTTAGATCATTTGCTGTTATTGTTTGTGCCATTTTTATAGCCCTCAAATTAGTACTATATATAGTATGAATATCAGTATGATTTTGTCAAGTTTTTGCACACTATTAATGGTTTTTTTAATTAACGTTTAAGCGTGTATCAGAACTATTCTCTGATACATGTAGTTGGAAAAAATAATACTTCAGTTTTCGAGAACGTTTAGTTTATCAGAAAGCGCTGACCACTCTCTTAAATAAATCTATCAACTGAGATATCAAATATTTCTGCTAATCTTTTTGCAGTAGTTTTGCTGATCTGCCTGATTCCATTTTCCATATTTGAAACATGTTGTTTTGGAACTCCGCCTAACTTTTCACCAAGTTCTTCCTGAGTCATTTTATGAAGTTTTCTGTATATTTTCATATTGTCAGCCGGGCTTTTTTCTGCTTTTATTTTCTTATACCAGTCAGTCTCAACAATGTTTATATATTCATCATCTTCATCATTAGTGATTTTAACTTTTCTGCCGTATTCTTCTTTAAGTAATGTGATAATTTTTTGAGGAATATCACCTTTAATGCTTATTTCAATATGGGGCGTTTTCACGACTGCCTGCATAATATACCTCGATTTTTACTGAATTATTTTCACAATACCAGCATGCAATCCATTTATATGATAAATGACAGTGGTATTCATTTTTTCCTAACTTACTGAAATTAGGCCATTCATTTCTTATTGGCCCTTTCTCAATTAAATCATCAACAAGAGATTCAAAAAGAAACTGTATTTTTTTTGGCATCTTTTGAATATTTTTCAAAACACTCTTTTTTATGACAATTTCATACATAGCTCAAGGTAACCATTTTATGGTTATTCGTCAACAAGTAATTAAAAAATAAATAGTGATCAGCGGAATCTCCCGGAATAAAAATGAAAACCGGCAAAAAAGCCCCTTAACTCCTTGACATTCTTTACCTTTATACACAAAAGTTCATAAGAACATGAATGAGCAGAAAAGAAGAGTATTATATGAGTCATTTTGATATACCATCCCGGAATACAGAAGAATATCTCAAAGACTTTAATCATCCCGGCCCCAAAAGGCTCAATAAGTTGATCCTTCAGATTTTGGGGTGGTTTTTTATGAAGCTGAGATATAAAATCAAAGTGAAGGGAATTGATAATATACCCAGCTCCGGCCCCCTTCTCTATCTCTTTAAACATCAACGCTTTTCAGATATTCCCCTGGGATACTCTTTTGTTTTAACTAAAATGCGCCGGGATAACTGGTGTGTCATGATGCATTCCCTGGCAAAGTGGTATTTCTTTGGTTTTTTTCTCAGGACAGGAGGCATACCTCTGACACGGCATGACAGGGGCAAAAGCAGAAATGAGCTGCTCCTTGCCAGGAAAGTTCTGCATGAAGGCAATGCTCTTGTTCTTTTCCCTGAACAGAAACTGCATCCCGGCAGAATGGGTCTGGGTAAAACTACCGGTTTCAAAATCATCTGTGATAAACCACAAAAACCAGTACAGGTAATAACAGCCGGTTTTATATACAGGTCAAAAGGGATTTTTCGCCGGACAGAGGTTACCATTCAAATGGGCGAACCTTATCTTTATAAATATACTGATGATGCAGAACTTTTTCTTCATGACAGAATGACAGAAATGGCGAGTCTCAGTAACCTGGAATACAACTTTGAGCATCCCTCGGAGAGACAGGCCAGTATTTCATAGGATACTCTATACAAATTATAGTTTTCATGTAAATGCTGTATTGCAATCGAGTGTATCATGAACAGACCAGGCAGGCACAGAAGAAGAAGCTTTTTGCATATCAACCGGTGTTCTCACGAAACATTTTTATTTATCACAATCAGTGAAATTTAATATCTACAGGTAAAGTCATATAATGATCATAGAAGATAAATTTATTCCCCCCTGGTATATGAAAAACGGAGTGCTTCAAACGATCCTGTCTAACTCCGGTATCAGGAAAATATGGGAGAGCCATCTCGATACCATGTCAGAAGAAATGATTATCAATGCTGGCGAAGGTGTTATGCTCCAGGGATTCCTCACGCAGGCAGATGAATCATCTAAAGGAATGGTTGTTCTCCTTCATGGCTGGGAAGGCAGTGCCCATTCAGGGAATATATTATATACCGCGCGACATCTTCACAAAGAAGGCTATGATGTTTTCAGGCTCAACCTGAAAGATCATGGAAAATCACATCACCTGAATGAAGATATTTTTATGGGATCTGATACAGATGAAGTCTACGAAGCAGTTAAAAATATTGCTGCCCTGTCAGTGGACAAACCCCTCTTTATAATTGGATTCTCCATTGGCGCCAACTATACAATAAGAATCGCGAAGAAAAGCCGTACAAGCGGGATTCCAAACCTGCAGAAAATAATTGCCATAAATCCTCCCCTTGATCCGGAACGGGCAACAGGAAATATTGACAGATTAAAAATCATAAAATACTTTTTTATTCAGAAATGGAAAAACTCTTTGGAACAAAAGGAGAAACTCTTTCCTCATTTATATGACTTCAAAGAAATAATGGTAAAGAAAAGCTGTATGGGAATGATAGACATGTTTGTAAAGAACCTTTCCAGCTTCAAAGATGCCTCTGACCATTTCAAAAGTTATAACCTGACCCGTGGATTTCTCGATTCTCTCGAAGTTCCGGCACTGGTCATAGCCGCTGAAGATGATCCCATTGTCCCGGCAGACGATTTTTATCGCGTCAGGACAAACGATATGGTCTCACTGATAATAAACCCCTTCGGAGGGCATTGTGGATACATCAAAGGTCTCTCTTTTGATGCATGGTTTCGTAAAGTTTTATTGAATTATCTGGCGCTCACCTGATATTCATTCTGAAAACCGGTCACGGAGCAGAAGTACTTTTTCCATCAGCCTGCGGCCGTGTCCGGGAACTCCCTTACATAAAAGGACTTTTGAGTATGAAAAGATCCTTTTTCTTTTAGAATTATAAGATTTTTAAGAATGGCTTCTTTTGCATCGTCATCAAGATCTGAAATCCATTCGGCAATTTCGTCTGTTCTTTCAACATTCCAGATGATCTAAAGATAGGCAACAGTTCTTATGAAGTCAATGCATATTGACTTGAGTGAATACATTTTCAGTGTGTTTAGCAGGAATGTATGGTCAGGTATATATAAATTTGAGAAATAAAATTTTTGGTATTTATTACGGGTAGATAAAGAATCCGTAATTGCATAAATTATAATCTTTGCGGTCTGGCCTCCGGATCACCATTTTAATTTACCGCAAAATCAGAAAACAAAACAGGTATTAAATTCCTATGTATTGTGAGTATAAGAATGGTTTCGTTCAACAAAGTCTTAACATAGCTGCTTACTGAATATTGAGTCTGTCTATAAATATAATAACCCGCCAATGTTTGTCAGCGGGTTCTTCTTTGAGCAGCTACGATAAGACTTCTAAATGTTATATGCTGAAAGCGCAATACTACAAGTTATTTACAAGCGAAGCACGGATGCTGAGCTTGAAGAAATAAAATTAACGTTGTAACAAAAACAAATCATTTCCTCTTGATACTCTAGTATCAAGCTCAATACCAATCGCAGTTTTATTTGTAACTGAGATAGATTCCATTTTTACATTATTAATTTCGATAGATACAATTTTTGATGATGCATATACAATATCTTTCTTGATAATTATCTCATCATCAAGACTCAAAGTATAATTTTCGATATGAAAACAAACAAGATGTCAATTAATTATTGTAATAATATCATCTTTTATAGGATAGCCAACAACTCGCACTTTTTCTTTAAGCAAATGACTATTTAAAACATCAATCATATAAGTACAAAAATCGCGTATCAACAATGAATAAGATTTTAATATTGATAAATCGAGTATATCATCTACCTGTGAAGAATGTGAAATAATATTTC
>CAZEJW010000036.1:0-31432 GCA_964512685.1 uncultured Leptospirales bacterium
TGGTATGTTATAAGCTCTTCCTGTCTTTTATTTTTATCCATTTGGTTTTCCCTTTAGGGGGTTCCTCCGGAATAATTCCTTTTATCACACTACACGGCACCCCTGTTATATCGGAGTCAAATCTCACTGGTAAAGCCAGTGGTTTACCACGGACAATTATTTGAAAGAATTACTATTGATTAGTACTTTAATCTCAGTACAATTATCAACACCGTTACAATATTACCAGTATACTTATAATTGTTTCTGAACAGATTATTAACATTTTGAAATGCTGAATCTAATAAAGGGATATGAAGGAGAAATAACGTTTTTAAATAAAGTCAATTAAACCTTGACAAAAGCACGTTTTTTTACAAAAAAGTCTTTTGCTGAAGTGAATAAACAGGATAATGCAGATGATAAAACCCTTAATTGTACAGAGTGATAATACACTTTTATTAGAAGTTAACAATCCATATTTTGAAAAAGCCAGAGATTCAATTTCTCCATTTGCCGAACTTGAAAAAAGTCCTGAACATATTCATACATACAGAATAACTCCTTTATCTCTCTGGAACGCTGCATCAACCGGCCTTCATGCTAAAACAATAATTGAGACACTATATGAATATTCCAGATATGAAATACCTGAAATAGTACTAACAATTGTAAAAGAACAGATGAACAGATATGGCCTATTGAAACTGGAAAAAGAAAATGATAGTTTATTATTAAAATCCTCGGATCTGATTCTTCTTAATGAACTGCTCAATCATAAAAAAATTCAGGAATTCATTGAAGAAAAAATTGATGATAACACAATTAAGATTAAGACAAATTACAGAGGACATATAAAACAGGCCCTTATAAAAATAGGATTTCCGATAGAGGATCTTGCAGGTTATGAGGAAGGAGATCCATGTGATATATCATTAAGAAATACAACACTTACAGGTGTTGATTTCGATATAAGAGATTATCAGGAAAGTGCAGTAAATGCTTTTTACAGAGGAGGAGGTCCTGAGGGTGGAAGTGGAATAGTGGTTTTGCCATGTGGTGCCGGAAAGACAATAATAGGTATAGGTGTAATATCTCTTCTAAAGACACAGACCCTCATCCTTGTAACAAACACTGTTGCTATTCGTCAGTGGAAAGAGGAGATTCTGGATAAAACAGATATCACAGAAGATATGATAGGAGAATTTTCCGGAGAAAAAAAAGAGATTAAGCCAATAACCATTGCAACTTATAATATTCTTACATACAGAAAAAACAAAAAAGGACCTTTTCTTCATTTTGATATTTTCACATCCAATAACTGGGGACTGATTGTTTATGATGAGGTTCATCTTTTGCCTGCTCCTGTATTCAGGATGACATCAGAGATTCAATCAAAAAGAAGACTCGGATTGACAGCAACTCTTATAAGAGAAGATGGAATGGAAACAGATGTATTCAGCCTGATTGGCCCAAAAAAATATGATATGCCATGGAAGGTTCTGGAAAAATCGTCATGGATTGCTTCTGCAATATGTACAGAAATAAGGGCAGAAATTCCTGAAGATATTAGAATGCAGTATGCAATAGCAAAAGACAGGGATAAATTCAGGCTGGCATCAGAAAATTATAAAAAACTCGATATCACAAAAATGATAATTAATCACCATAAAGGATCAAATATCCTTATTATTGGTCAGTACATTTCCCAGCTCGAAGAAATTTCCAAAAGATTAAATCTTCCGCTTATTACAGGCAGTACACCTAATACAGAAAGAGAAGAACTCTATAAACAATTTAAAAATGAAGAAATAAAAGTTTTAGTAGTTTCTAAAGTAGCTAATTTCTCGATTGATCTGCCTGATGCAAACGTTGCAATACAAATTTCAGGAACATTTGGATCAAGACAGGAAGAAGCCCAAAGACTTGGAAGAATTCTCAGACCAAAAAAAAACGAAAACAAAGCACACTTTTATACAATTATAAGCGCAAATTCAGTTGAAGAGAAATTTGCACATAACAGGCAACTGTTTTTAACGGAACAGGGCTATAATTATGTAATATACAATGAAACTATGTTCAAGGAGCAATTCAGTTTTTAAATAATGGAAAAAATAACGAAATCAAAAAAAATAATCACAATACTCCTTCTTTTATTTCTACCCTTAATAACCTTTTCCAAAAATAAATCAGATAAACATTATATTCTCTTAATAAGAAATAAAGTTCTAAAATCAGATTCAGACAAAAAAAACTGGCGAAGGTTAAAAAATAAACTGAAAGAAAATATACAGATAACAGATATACATTTTTCAAAAAACAGTATATATGTTATTACTGATAATTCAGGGATTTATTTTGCTGATTCTAAAATGAATGAATGGAAAAATATATCATCCGAAAAATTTAGAAGAAAAAGTATATATCTGAAAAACCCCGGTTATAGAAAAATATCTGCTTTCTGTGTTGATCAAAAAAAACCAGGCCATTTAGTGGCGGCCACAAAACACACAATATATGAAACATACAACAACGGAACAGAGTGGATTGAAAGAAAACCAGACAAAAATTTTTCAAAAAAATATATTACAGCTCTGGAAATAGACAAAAACAGTATATATATAGGAACATCGTTTAACGGGATATATAACTATAGCAATAACAGAATCAGATCACTTAACAAGGGTCTGCCCGGAGAACCATATTCAAAATCTTTCAAATTTTATGATGAAATTATAAAAATAATATCTGTAGATAAAATGTTGTACGCAATTACCGGTTTAAATGGAAAACTTCTAAACTACAGAAATGAAAGATGGAAAGAAATTAAAATTACAGAAGATAAAATAAATGATATATCACGGTCTTCCGAAAATATTGTTTTATCCACAAAAAATACCTTTTATTATGTAAATTCACTAAATAAAATAATAAAAACACAAAATATAAAAAATAATGGTTTTTCTTTGTTTTCGGATGAAGAAGCTGTGTTACATTTAAAAGCAGATAAAAAAAATATTTTGATAAACAAAAAAACATCCATAAATAAAAAAAACAATAATTCCGGGTATTATGCGTTATACGCACCTGTAAATACAATTAAAACAAAGAAAAAAAATATAATAAAGACCATTAAAAGCTGTGGATTCAATTCTATTGTTATTGATATGAAGGATGACAACGGAAGACTTCATTATAATTCTTCAAATAAAAAAGCACTGGAGATAAAATCAATAGCAAGAAACCCCCTCCATATAAAAAATATACTGCGGGAATTTAAAAAAAATAATATATACTGTATAGCCAGAATAGTAGTTTTTAAAGACAAAATTTTATTCAATGCATATAACAGCAAACATGCTATAAAAAATATTAAAACAGGAAAACCATGGAAAGGACTTCCAATGGAATACTGGGTAGACCCCTACTCTACAGATGTCCATGAATACAACCTTGAAATTGCACTAGAACTTGAAAAACTCGGATTTGATGAAATACAGTTTGATTATATACGATTTCCTATTGACGGCCCTGTATGGCAATGTTTTTATTCACATAAAAAAAATAAAGATTCTTATAAATCAGAAATACTATGTGATTTTCTCATCAGGGCAAAATCCAGAATCAGAATACCAGTATCTGTGGATATTTACGGATTTAATTCATGGTACAGATTCGGAAACACCATAGGCCAGGACATGGAGGAATTCTCAAAGATAGTGGATATAATATGTCCAATGGTTTATCCATCACATTTTGGAAGAAAATTTTACATGAATGGTAACAGAAAGCAGAGATCGTACAAAATAATTAAAGATGGCGGAATCAGAGCACGGTACATAACAGGCTATAAAACGATTATAAGACCTTACCTTCAGGCATTTAAAATGATGTCTCCAACATGGGGAACAGGGTACATCAAGAATCAGATAAAAGGCGCCGAAGACAGTGGTTGTAATGGGCTAACATTCTGGAATGCCAGGGGAGATTACAAAATACTCATTGATTCACTGTCAAAAAACGAATAACAGTGAATCAAATAATAATTACTAAATATTAAAAACAACTCCTGTTTTCAACAACAGGCCTGAAACATCAACCTCCTCCCCTTTCCTCGCTGGGGAACTTCCTCTGTATCCAACATCAAGCAAAAATCTTATGTTTGAATCCTTGCCTGGCTTGAGGTATGCAGAAAAATATACCTGCCAAACAAATCCATGATAAAAATCAACTACATCTTCTTTTGAATAACTTTTACTGCTTTCAAGATCTTGAAATTCAGGCTGCTGATAACTTAAAATAAGAAAATTATATCCAAGCCCAACAGTAAAAGCAGGTTCAATAAATATTTTATCAACTAGAAATGGCAATCTGACCTGTGCATTCAAAAATAATGGAATAGAATAAACATTTGTATCAGAAACAATATCTTTTATAACTCCCCCGGTTTCACTGGAACCCAACTTTTTTTCCCATGGAATCCAATAAAAATCCAATTCTCCGCCTGCAACAAAATAAGGATCCAGCTTAAAATAATAATCAGCTGATACATCCAATCCAAAATTATCCAGTTCATGAGAATAAGAAGTTCCTATCTTACCGCAAAATTCCTTCTCAACTGCAAAAACCTGTACAGCCAACAAAAGGAAAAAACCACAAAAACTAAGAATTTTTTTCATTTTTTTACTCCAATAAAACATTTTCAATTTTTTTTTGACCTGATAATTATAGCTTATCGGTAAAATTTATTCAGTAATTAATTGTTAATAAGATGTTAGAATTTTGATTTTACCTGTTAATAATTTAAATAAAATTTTACAATCACAATTTTCAAACAGATTAATTGGAATAACAGAAAGCATTAATTTGTTGATAAGTAATATTACTCATAATTATCAACAATCTTTTATAGATCCTAATTTCTGAATAATTGAATGTTTAGCATGATTATTAACATATCCACCGCACCTACTACCACTACTATTAATTAATAAAAAATAATTAATATTATTAATAATAGTCTGAGCAGAAATAATCCTTTTATAAAATATAAATTCCGACTAATATTATACTGAATATAAAATTTTATACATAAAAATTATTAACAGGTTTATTTGCTTAATTTTATTATAAAATAAATTATATTTTTATTTATACATTAGCATGAGTTTTTATATAAATATAAAATATTTTATATTTATATAAAAACTTAATGGGATACTTCTTTTTGATTCTCCCGGTAATTTATATTTTACTTGTTCTGAGATGGATTTTTTTCTTAAATTATATACTTTAATGCATTATTAATGAGACATAACACATGTTTTAAGATTATCAATATCTTGTAAACAATTAATTGATGGTTATTAACAGTAAAGAAAATGTTATTAACAGGATATCCATGCCTTATTAAGAATTAATAACTTTTTTTATTAATACCTGGTTCCATTGAATTAATTTGTTGCCAAAATACATTCATGCTCATAGAAAACCATTATCAGTAATCTGAAATTCAAAAACATCTTTCAGATTAACTTTCCTATTTTTTATACATTCAATCCTGTTTATATTTATATATTCCTTTATGTAAAAATTTATATATATAAATAAAATATTTAATATACTCAACAAAGGTGTACTTATAAACAAAGTTATCAACAATTGTTGATAAATAAAGGTTATTACTTAAATGGTTACAGATATTTGGAATAAAGTCCTTGATGTTCTGAAAACAGACATCAACAAGCAGTCATTTGATATGTGGTTAAAAGATACAGATCCTGTTTCAATTAGCGATGAATCATTCGTAGTAAGAGTTGTAGATGATGTTGCAAAACTCCATATTTCCGATCAATATGGCAGACAGATTGAGATAATACTTGCTGATATTACAGGCAAGAGCTATAAATGTGAATTTGTAACAGATAATGGTTTTTCAAAACCTGAAATTTATCAGGAAAAGAAAATAGAAAATCCTTCAGTATTGAGAAAAAGTTATTCCAGTACTTACGATAATGAAGGTATAAAAGCTATACTTAATCCCAGGTATACTTTTGAGAATTTTGTTATAGGTCCGAATAATCAACTCGCACATGCTGCAGCTGATTCAGTTGCACATTCTCCTGCAACTCAGTATAATCCACTTTTTCTGTATGGTGGTGCCGGGCTTGGAAAAACTCACCTGATGCAGGCAATTGGGCATTATGTAATAAGAGAAAAACCCTATCTTAAAGTTCTTTATGTACCAACTGAACAGTTCCTGAACGAATTCATTTATTCGATTAGAACAAATACTACAGAGAGTTTCAAAATCAGATACAGGGATGTCGATATCCTTATGATTGATGATATACAGTTTCTTGAAAAAAAAGAGGAAACTCAAAGTGAATTTTTTCATACTTTCAATACACTCTATGAAAATAAAAAACAGATTATTATATCCAGTGACAGGCCTCCGAAACAGCTTTCAACTCTGACCGAGCGTTTAAGGACCAGATTTGAATGGGGAATGATTACTGATATTCAGCCTCCAAATCTGGAAACCAGGGAAGCAATTCTCAGAAATAAGGCTGAAAATGAAAGTATAAATATATCAGATGAAGCTCTCAACTATATTGCAAAGAGAATTCGATCCAGTATAAGGGCCCTTGAAGCAGCTCTTAACAGACTTAAGATGGTTTCATCATTGATGAATAATGAACAGATAACCATTTTACATGCTAAAACTCATTTAAGAGAATTGTTTGATGAGGTAACAGATAAAAAAATAAGTATAAGTGATATTATTAGCAGAGTTGCTGAAAAATATACCGTGTCTGTCGAGGATATAAAATCCAAAAGCAGACAAAGCAGAATAGTACAACCCAGGTTTGTAGCAATGTATCTTTCAAGAAACCTGACTCCTCTTACCACTACTGAAATTGGTAAGGAATTTGGAGACAGAGATCATTCCACTGTAGTTAATGCTGTTAATAAAATTGAAGAAGATATAAAACGTGATTTGGAATTAAAAGAAATGATTGACGATCTGACAGTTGAACTTAAAAATTACTAACAGAGTTATCCACAGGTTATCTCACTGGTAATTGCTGAATTAATCAGGAGTTAATTTAGTTATCAACATTTTATTAATAAATGTTCAAGACAAATTTTGCGGAGTCAGCTATGAAAATAAGTGTAGATAAGGATTCACTTTTAAAATCAATAAATATTGCAGATTCAGTTGTTTCGTCAAAGAATATCAATACTGTTTTATCAAATTGTCTTTTTAACATTAGCAGAGATCAAATTGAAATAATAGCAACTGATAATGAGATGGGTATCAGAACCAGAATAGATGCAGTTAATGATACAGAAGGAAGTTTTGCGGCAAATGGAAAAAAATTTGCCGGGATTCTCAAGGAACTTCCTGATGATGAGCTTATTATTGATATAGATGATTCTTTTGTTATAGAAATACAATCCAAATCAAAAGAAGTGAAGGGGCATTATTCACTTATTGGTGCTTCTTCTGATGAATATCCTGAAATTCCTGATTTTCTGGAAGAAAATTCCATAGAAATTGATCAGGCAATATTTAAAGAGATGCTTAAAAAGGTTGTATATGCAGCATCTAATGACACAATAAAGCCGGTTTTTAATGGTATATATCTTCTTTCTGATAAAAAGGGTGTTCTTAGTGCAGTTGCAACAGATTCAAGAAGGCTTTCAATAATCAGCAGAACTATTGAAAATGAAGTAGATCTCAATGAAGGCATTATTATTCCTCTTAAAACTGTAAATGAGGTTTCAAGACTTCTGGATTCAACAGGAAGAGCAATGTTTTCTTTTGATGATTCAAGGTGTTTTTTCAGAATAGGATCAACTGAAATAATTTCCAGGGTTGTTGATGGTCAGTTTCCAAATTATAAACAGGTAATCCCGCTTGAAAGCAGCCTAGAAGCAATAATTGAAACCAGGAAACTTATAAACTCTGTAAAAAGGGCAATGGTTTTTACAAGAGAACCTGCAAACAAGATTGTGCTGAACTTCTCTGATTCAAATCTTATTATTGAAGCGAATACTCCTGAACTGGGGGAAGCCGAAGAGGAAATTGCAATTGAAACATCATCCTCAGAAGAAGTATCTATTGGTATAAATGCTCAGTTTTTGCTTGAAACTCTGAAAGAAATTGATTCATTTTCATTAAAATGCAGAATAACAGGTCAAATGAGTCCGGTTACCTTTATTCCGGAAGATGACAGTAACTATATTTCTGTTATAATGCCCATTCAGATAAAGTCGAATCAGGGATAATTTCATCATTATTTCCGAAAAGCAGCATTAAATGTATATTGAAAGATTGAGACTCAAAAATTTCAGGAATTATGAAAATTTTGAAATTGACTTCGCTCCTGGAATAAACTTTATAATCGGTAATAATGGAGTTGGTAAAACCAATATTATTGAAGCTGTGTCAATTTTATCCGGTCTTAAATCTTTCAGAAATATTGGTGATTCAGAGATTATAAAATGGGGCACTGATTCATACTATTGTTCTGTATCAGTCGAAGATTGTGAAAATGATTTTTTTGAAGTTGGTTGTGCATATATAAAGGGTTCAATAAAAAAAAAAGTAAAGATTGATTCAGAAGTAATAAAAAAGTCCTCTGAATATTATGGAATTCTTCTTACTGTAATTTTTTCTCCGGATGATATAAATATTATTTACGGCTCACCTGAAACACGCAGAAAATTTTTTGACAGTGTATTCTCAAAAATTGATCCATCCTATTTTATTTCTCTTTGCAGATACAAGCATGTACTTAAATCAAGGAATATTGTTCTGAAAAAAATGAGAGTTTCAGGAAGTTTTACTTCCAGAGAGCTGGATATATGGGATAATATGATTTCTGAACTTGCAGTGGATATTTTATCAAAAAGAAAAGAATATATTGGTAAATTTTCTGATCTTTTCAGAAGTAACTATAATACAGTATCAGGAATTGATAGTGATATTGAAATACAACACAGAACTGATATAATTGATTTTTCTGTACCTGCTTTCAATTCTAATCTGATAAAAAACAGAAAAAGGGATATTATTTCGGGATCTACGGGAATTGGACCTCACAGAGATGATTATATTATTAGAAATTCATTGGGAAAAAAATATAGTCTTTTTGCATCCCAGGGTCAGATAAGACTTGCATCAATTTCTCTGCGAATTGCTGAAAACATAATTATTGAAATAACAAGACAGAAAAAGACAATTATTCTTGTTGATGATATATTTTCAGAACTTGATAATCAGCGAAGACAGGGTCTGGTTGATTATTTTGGAACAAAGAATCAGGTTATTTTTTCAATGACTGATGATAAACTGACATATTCAGGTAATTATGAAATAAAAAAATTTCATATAAATAATTGTAAAATTGTAAAATAAGCATTTTTTATTTAACTTTTTCATTGGAAAACAATATATATTTTGGCATAAAAATAATTTATTGTTATTATGGGTTTATATAAAAATAATATGGGTACCTTAAAATTAGAGGTTTTATTAGTATAATAAATGAAAATTCCTGATTTTATACCCAAAAAGGGACATTTATTTATAGATATTCCCTTATAATAGACAGGTGTTTTGGTTTAATATGCAGAGAAAGAGACTTCTTATTACCGGGTGGGGAAAAGATGCCTTCACAAAGACTTCAGATTGATCTAAATTATTTAGGAAATAATAATATACTGATTTATCCTTTATATTCGGAGAATGGAGAAAAAATTCTTGATGCACGTGCTGTATTGAGTCCGGAAAGAGTAAATGGTATTATTGAAAAATATGGAAACATTGTTTATTATTCATTTTCTGAGGAAATGAGCAATATTCCAAATCACAGAATCAGTGCCGCATTCTATCAATCAAGGGAAATTGAAGAAGAAATTTTGAAGACGGATAAGCTGAGTAAAAACAGCTATAATAAAGCAGAAAATCTTATAGAGAATGTACTAGACGATCTTCATACATCAGATACTGATACAATAAAGCTTTTGAAAGATCTCAACAGTTTTGATGATTATACATATAATCATTCTGTTAATGTACTATTATTGACAGCTGTTTTTGCAACAAAAATGGGAAAGTTTACCACACAGGAACTCAAGGGACTTTTACTTGGTGCTTATCTTCACGATATTGGAAAACTAAAGATTGATAAACAACTGCTCAATAAAAAGGGCAAACTTACTGTCAGCGAATACCAGAAAATGAAGCGGCATCCTCAGCTGGGTTATGAGCTTATAAGAAATGTTGCTGAGAATGATAAAATTGTTCAGCAGGTTGTACTTTTTCATCATGAAAAATATAATAACAAAGGATATTATAATCTTCCCTATGAAAATTTGCCTTTATATCCAAAGCTGGTTTCAATATGTGATGTTTTTGATGCATTAACGACTAACAGGCCGTACAGACTTGCTGTTTCACCTGCTCATGCCTTTAAAGTTATACTTAACTCTCTGAATGTGCAGTTCGATTTTCAGATTATCAGCGATTTTGTGAATAAACTCGGCAGTATTTTGAATAACAGTCAGTTTTTTTATAGCAAATTTGATATATGTGAGCTCAATTCTCAGGAACTGGCGATTATTATGGATTATGGTAAAGAAGATATTCTCAAGCCGGATGTAATAGTTTTTTGCAAATTTGAAAAGTCAAAAAATAATCTGAATGTAAGATTTTATGACAAACCCAAATTAATAAAAATAAGAGAGAGTGAGAATCTTTTGATGTCAAGGATTCTCACCAATAAAAGACAGATTGATTCACTCAAGGATAAACTTCTGGAAAGAAGCCTTTTACAGATTTCTGTATAAATAATCTAAATAAAAACAAGTAACTGTTTGACTCTAATATTTCTTTTTCCGGAGTGTAAAACTTCTATTATTTGCAATCATTGTCCAAAAACCAGTTAGAACTTGACGAATTATTATAATAATTCTAAAATTGTCTTATCAATATAATATCTCGCCTGAGGATGAACAGGTTGTGTTTTCAGTCTGCTGCATCTCCTTTTATGATTTCTTTATGAGCTGGATTGTGTATTAACATACCTGATGAGGTTCCTGTGAAGTTCAAAATTGGCAGCGAAAGAAAAAACAGAACAGCTGATATAGGCAGTGTTCTGCCTGACATATTGAAAGAATTCAATCTTGGTGAGAATTATATAATTGAAAAAATAAGGGATCTGTGGCCTGGAATCACCAGCAATATTATCGCTACTCACAGTATACCTGACAGAATTTTTAGAAAAACCCTGTTCGTGAAAGCTGACCATTCAGTATATTCAAACGAATTAACCCTTTTAAAAGATACCATAATTGAAAGAGTCAATAGTGAGTTGAAGATGGATATGATAAAGAATATAAGGGTTGAGATAGATCGTTTGAAGTGGGAAAACGAAAAAAGTAAATAATCGTATATGTATATTCACCTTGGCGACAGAAAAACAATTTCAGACAAAACATGCATTGGAATATTCAATGCCGAGACAATATATCTTTCAGAAGATAATGAATGGATAATCCGTCATTTGTCTGCTGAAGATAAATCTGTTGCTGTTAATGAAAATGGTGAAATAATATGCAGCAGGGTCAGTCCTTTTACAGTACAGAAAAGAACGAGTATAGAAAATGATTTAGTTTGGAGACGAGATAATGACTAAAAGCTATAGCGCTACAAATATCCAGGTTTTGGAAGGCCTGGAGGCGGTCAGAAAAAGACCGGCAATGTATATAGGTTCCACCAACATAAATGGCCTTCATCACCTTGTTTATGAGATAGTTGATAATTCCATAGATGAAGCTCTTGCAGGTTATTGCGATAATGTAACCGTAACAATCCACAGAGATGGTTCGGTTGAGGTTGTAGATAATGGGCGAGGAATTCCTGTTGATGTTCATCCGGTTCACAAGGTTTCAGCTCTGGAGATTGTTCTTACCAAACTGCATGCTGGCGGAAAATTCGGTGGGGGATCATATAAGGTTTCAGGAGGACTTCATGGTGTTGGTGTATCAGTAGTTAACGCACTTTCAAAACAACTTGAAGTCGAAGTTTTTCGGGATAACAGAATTTATAAGCAGACCTATAAAAAGGGAATTCCTGATGCCCCTGTCAAAAAAGGTGGTGAAACTAAAAAAGGTGGAACAAGAGTAAGATTCTGGCCTGATGATGAGATCTTTGATGAAACAGACATGAATTTTGATACTCTTTCCCGCAGACTGAGAGAGCTTGCATTTCTCAATGCTGGAGTTAAGATAACTCTTCGGGATGAAAGAGATCAGGAGGATAAAAAGGCTAAGGGTACTGAGAATATATTTCAGTTTAAAGGAGGCATAATCTCCTTCGTAGAATATATAAACGAGAGTAAATCCCCAATTATTAAAAAGCCGATTTATTTTAAGGCAAACCGTGATGGTATTGAGATAGAGGTTGCCATTCAGTATATAGATTCCTATGCAGAGAATGTTTTTACTTATGCAAATAATATCAATACCAGGGAAGGGGGAACACATCTCATTGGATTCAAGTCTGCTCTTACCAGGGTGTTGAACGACAGTCTTAAAAAGGGAAAATTCGATAAAAATATTACCCAGCTTTCCGGGGATGATGTAAGGGAAGGTCTGGTCGCCATTATAAGTGTCAAGGTACCTGAACCCCAGTTTGAGGGCCAGACAAAGATGAAACTCGGTAATGGAGAAGTAAAGGGAATTGTAGAGTCTGCAACAAATGAAAATCTAGGTCTGTATTTCGAAGAGAATCCAGCCGAGGTTAAGAAAATTATTGAGAAGTGTATCCAGAGTGCAAGGGCACGTATTGCAGCAAAAAAGGCCCGTGATCTTACCAGGAGGAAAAATGCTCTTGATAATGAAGCTCTTCCCGGAAAACTCGCTGACTGTACAGAAAGGGATCCTTCAAAATCCGAACTTTATATTGTTGAGGGAGATTCTGCTGGTGGCTCTGCAAAACAGGGAAGAGACAGGTATTATCAGGCAATTCTTGCTCTCAAGGGAAAGATTCTCAATGTCGAAAAATCGCGTCTTGATAAGATCCTTTCGAATGAGGAGATCAAGACTCTGATTACAGCAATTGGAACAGGAATCGGTGCCAATGATTTTAATATTGAAAAAGCAAGATATCATAAAATTGTAATTATGACGGATGCTGATGTCGACGGTGCTCATATCCGTACGCTTCTCCTTACCTTCTTTTTCCGTTATATGCCTGAATTGATCCAGAATGGTTATCTTTATATTGCACAGCCCCCTTTGTATAACATCAGAGCAGGAAAGGAAAAACATTATGCCTTTGATGATGAAGAAAGAGATAAAATACTTAAAAATTATAAAAACCAGAATGTAAATATTCAGCGATATAAGGGTCTGGGTGAGATGAATCCTGAACAGTTGTGGGAAACAACAATGGATCCTGAAAACAGAACTCTTCTTCAGGTTCGGATCGATGATGAAGTGGAAGCGGAAAATGTTTTTTCCGTACTAATGGGCGATCTTGTTGAACCAAGAAGAAAGTTTATTGAAGAAAACGCGAGAAATGTCCAGAACCTCGACCTGTAATATGGTTCACTTATAATATTACCTGAATGATGGAGAAATAAAGTGCCTAAGAAAAGCGATACCGATAAAGAAAAAAATGTCGGAAAAGTTGTCGATGTAGAAATAGAAGATCAAATGCGCGGGGCTTACCTTGATTATGCGATGAGTGTAATCGTGGGAAGGGCTTTGCCTGATGTAAGGGACGGGCTAAAGCCTGTTCACAGAAGAATACTTCATGCTATGAACGAAAGAGCATGGAGAAGTGACAGACCATATGTTAAATCCGCCAAGATAGTTGGTGAGGTAATAGGTAATTATCACCCGCATGGTGACAGTGCAGTATATGATACAATGGTCAGGATGGCACAGGATTTTTCACTGCGCCAGCCTATAATCGATGGTCAGGGAAACTTCGGTTCGATTGATGGAGACCCGGCTGCTGCTTATCGTTATACTGAAGCCAGAATGAATAAACTTGCTGAGGAACTCCTAAAGGATATTGATAAGGAGACAGTTGACTTTAACCCAAACTTTGATGAAACAAGAAAAGAACCTGTTGTTCTCCCAGCTGCATTTCCCAATCTTCTTGTAAATGGTTCTGATGGTATAGCAGTTGGTATGGCTACCAAAATACCTCCTCATAATCTGAATGAGGTAATTGACGGAACAATCGCAATGATAGACAACCCGGATATTACAGTTAAACAGCTTATGAAGTATATAAAGGGCCCGGATTTTCCAACCGGCGCCACCATAATGGGTTCAGAAGGTATAATTAAAGCATATTCCACAGGAAGGGGAAGCCTTAAAATACGCAGTGTCATTGAGGTGGAAGAGACAAAAAAAGGCCGAGAGGCAATAATTGTCACAGCTATTCCATACCAGGTTAACAAAGCAACCCTTATAGGAAGGATTGCTGATCTGGTAAATAACAAGGTAATTGAAGGCATCTCTGAAATTAGGGATGAATCAGACCGAAAGGGAATGAGAATTTACATTGGTTTGAAAAAAGATGCAAACAGCAGTGTAATAATAAATCTTTTGTATAAACATACTTCTCTTCAGACATCATACGGAATTATTCTGCTCGCAATTGTTGACGGTGTTCCCAAAATTCTCGACTTAAAGAGCCTTCTCTCCAATTACATTATACACCGTAAGACTGTAATAATAAGACGAACACAGTATGAACTTAGAAAGGCCGAAGAAAGGGCCCATATTCTTGAAGGATTAAAGATTGCTCTCGACAACATTGACGAGGTTATAAGAATCATCAGAGCTTCCAAAAATGCCGAAGAAGCATCAAAGACTCTGATAAAGACTTTTAAACTTACAGAAATACAGGCCAAGGCCATACTTGAGATGAGACTTCAGAGACTCACCAGTCTGGAAGTCAAGAAGGTTGAAGATGAACTGCGAGCCCTTAAAAAACTCATTGGAGAACTCCAGGCGATACTGAAGAGCGATACAAAGATACTCAATATTGTTAAAAAAGAACTCGGAGAAATCAAAGACAAGTATGGAGATGAAAGAAGAACCGAGATATTAGTTGGTGGAGATGCATCAACTGATTTTGATGTTGAGGATCTTATTGCCGATGAGGATATGGTTATATCCATAAGTAATGACGGTTTCATAAGACGAATGCCGATTGATACCTTCAAAAAGCAGAGAAGGGGAGGCAAGGGTGTTATTGGTATGTCGTCCAAGAGAGAGGATTTCGTGAGAATGATGACCATTGCATCCACTCATGATACAGCAATTCTCTTTTCAAATAAGGGAAAAATATTTTCTCTGAAAACATATGAAATCCCCCTTGCTTCAAAAAACAGCAGGGGAAAAAGCCTTAAAGGAATAATAAATATCTCCAGCGGTGAGGTAATAACAGCTCTTTGTTCTGTACCGGATTTTGACTCGGATTCATATTTGTGCATGGTTACAAAACATGGCATCCTTAAAAAAACCGGTGTTTCTGAGTTTTCCAATGCAAGAAAGGGCGGGATTATTGCAGTCAATTTAAAGAAGGATGATGAGCTTGTGGATGTGAAGGTCGTTGAAAAGGGAGACGATATTGTTATAGCCTCCAGAAACGGTCTGCTTCTCAGGACTAATCTTTCCAAAATGAGGTCAATGGGCCGCGCAGCTGCCGGTATTATAGGAATGAGGCTTGATACTGAAGATGAGATTATTGATATGGATGTTGTTACAAAGAATACTTCAATGTTTGTAATTACTGAAAAGGGATTTGGAAAGCGGGTAAACTATTCCAATTTCACGAATAAAGGACGCGGTGGCAAGGGTATGACTTTTGTCAAAGTGAATGAAAAAAACGGAGCTGCTGCCGGAATTAAATCGGTTTTTCTTGATGATGAAATAATAATAACATCAAAAAATGGAATGACCATCAGGCTCCTTGCCGGAGATATTTCAACACAGGGAAGGGCGACTGTGGGAGTGAAACTTCTTGATGTTGGTGATGAGGATATTGTAACGGACTTTGCAGTTATAACTGTGGATAATGATTAGGGGGGCGCTAAATGAACAGACTGGTGATAATTCTTGCTTTGATTTTTTTGATAGGCGGTTTTTATTTTTTCTATGTTGAAAAGAATATTTTTTACGGATCTGTTTCCACAATTCTTTGTGTTGGACTTAATCTTGCTTATGCAATGCTATCGTCAGTTAACAGGACTGATCAGACAGAGGACAAAAAATAATTATTTACTATCAGGGTATCTTGAAGAGATAGAGCGAATAATATCGAGATTGTCAAAAAAGACATCAACCAGATCGGGATCGAATTTTTTTCCTGAAAGGTTCTTTATCTCTTCCAAAACCTTTTTTTCTTTCCATGAATTCTTATAAACTCTTGCAGATGAAAGTGCGTCATATACATCAGCAAGAGCAACTATTCTTCCGAATATTGGTATCTCTTCCCCTTTTTTAGAAATTACATTGCCAGCCTTATCTACATCCGTTGGTTTTCCTGTTTCAATATCTATAAATCCAGGATACCCGGTTCCATCCCAGTTTTCATGATGGTTAAGGGAGACTTCTGCTGCTGCCTCATCGAAGGTGGATTGACTGTCTGAAAAAAGCCTGGCACCAAGATAAGTATGAGTTTTCATTATTTCATATTCATCTTTATCAAGTTTCCCGGGTTTTTTTAGGATAAGGTCTGATATTGCAACTTTACCAACATCGTGAAGAAGGGCCGCTCGTCTCAGGGTGTCCCTGTTTTTATCTATTTCGGATTTACTGAAATTTTTGATTCTTGCCCATTGTTCGTATATTTCAACAGAGTATGCAGCAACTCGATTAACGTGAGCTCCTGTTTCCTTTGGGTCTCTGAGCTGGGCCATCTGCATCATTCTGAGCAGCAGAGCTCTTGTCATCTGCGCGCGTCTCAGAACCATGCTGGCTGCATTTGCAAAGTGAGTTACAATCATGATATCGTTTTTGCTGAAAGATTTTGTATTCCCTTTTTCATCTTTTGAATTTATGATCTGAAGAACACCGATTATTTTTCCGCTTTCAGTCTGCAAAGGAATTGTGAGCATTGATTTTGTTTTATATGAAGCAGCTTTGTCAAAAAAAGGGTCAAAGCGATATGTAACTCCATCAGGGAGGGTGTATACATCTTCAATGTTCTGGATGTTTCCTGTTTCAGCAACATAACCCGCAATTGAGCCAAGGTTTATTGGAACAGAAAATGTTGAGTATATGAGTTTTCCCCCAGGCGGAAGTTTTTTTTGAAGAGTGTCGTTCTGGGTATGGCTGAAAACAAGGTGGTCTCTGTTTTTTATATATATCGTTCCGGCATCTGCATTTGCGAATCTCCTTGCTTCAAAAAGTATCTTTTCCAAAAGGATATCCATGTCCTGTAGAGAATTGAGTTCACTGCTCAGTCTGATAATTTCTGTCAGGAGATCCTTTTTATTTATCATTATACTTTTTCCTGTTAGGCGGTTAATGTTTTTTATTATATTATTCCAGGTAAAAATAATCAAGTCTGGATTTGTTCGGTTTCATAGTAGTCTTCCATTTTATAAAGCCCTTTTATAAAGGATTTCATGTCATTTGGAACAGGGCTTTTAAGGATGATCCTTTTTTTAAGATAGGGATGGTAGAATTCAAGTGAATGGGCATGGAGCGCTGTTCTGTGAAAACCAATATCTTTTATGAGAGATTCTGAATTACCTTCATCAATGAATCTCAAATAGAATTTTTCATCAAGTCCATAAAGCTTATCGCCAAAAATCGGTAAGCCCGCATGTTGAAGGTGAACCCGTATCTGATGCAGTCTTCCGGTTTCAAGTATAGCTTCCAGCAGGGTATAACTTTTAAAGGATTTTATGAGAGTGAAATGAGTCACTGCTTTTTCGTCTGCTTCTATGTAAGCAGATCTTTTTTTCCTGACAACAGAATTTTTATCAACACCGATTGGCATATTCACTGTGAAGTTTTTTTCTGAGGGGATTCCGTGAGCTATTGTAAAATATTTTTTTTCAGCTGACGAAAATGTCTGGAGGCATAAGGATGCAGCCTCACTGTTCTTTGCAAAGAGAACAATCCCTGATGTTTCACGATCAAGTCTGTGAAGGGGATAAAAATTTTCTCCGGTTGATTCCTGAAGCATGGCAAGAAGGGTGTTTTTATAGAATCTGCCGGATGGATGAACAGGCAGATTCCCGGGCTTACTGCATGCATAAAACCAGTTGTCTTCATATATTACAGCATAGTCATCACTTACCGGTGGTTCTTCTTTATCTTTTGCAGAATATTCTACAGAGTCCCCTGTTTTTACTTTTTTGTGATGATTCGTTATCTGTAAGCCGTTACAGGAGATTCTTCCGTCGAGAATCTCCCTTTGCCAGCAGGTTCTGCTCTGGTAGCTGAATCTTTCTGCGAGATAACGGTCAATCCTCGAGTTGTTAAAATTTTCCGGAACAGTGGATTTTATTGTCCGCGCTGTCTTCATCCTACCTGATCTTTCTCCAGTTTTTATTCTTGAGATCAAGACCAAGCTGGCCGCCGGGATTCATTATATTTTTAGGATCAAAGTGATTCTTGAGTGCACGCAGTATGTTCATTTGTTCTTTGCCAAGGTGATCCTCCATCCATGGAGCAATCATTCTGCCAACACCGTGATGATGGCTAAGCGAACCTCCGTGTCTGTGTATTGCATCGATCACTCCGTTTTGAAGTTCTATATATTTATCAATATCATTCATCCTTGCCATGAAAATAAAATAGAGGTTGGTTCCCTGCGGGTAAAAATGTGAAGCATGCGTCATACAAATTAAGTTGGGATTCTGCTTTATGAATTTTCTTACACCCTGATGAAGGTTATGGATTTTATCCCACGTTATGCCCGATTCAAGAGTATCGGTAATTATGCCGTAGTCATGGAGATCTTCTCTGAGATAGGGGTCCTTGTATCTTCCATGTTCCCATTTCTTTACAGGGTACCCTGTTATATACATTGCACCGTGTTTTCTGCATATTTTCTTTATTTTTCTTTTTACGTTTTTTGTGAAGGATTTTTCTCCGTCTGACTGTCCTAAGAGGAGGCATCTTTCCATAGGCTTGTATCCTCTTAGTTTGATAAGAGTGTCAATAAATGTGCCTTCAATTCCGTATAACTTAAGTGCAATGTCGGTTTCTTCAGCGTCAGAAAGTCTGAAAACAGAAGGCATTCCGAATTCAGACTGGCATATCTCTCTTGCTGCATTAACACCGTCTTCCCAGGATGGAAACATGAAAGCGAATCTTTTTTTATTTTCCGGCATGTACCTGAAAATTTTCATTGTAACTTCAACGAGTATGCCGAATGTTCCCTCGTTTCCTTTCATTATATCGTTTACTTTGGGGCCGGTGGCAGTTGCCGGATACTCGAGTGTTTTGAAAGTTCCGGCAGGTGTGACATATTCCTGGCTTATAACAAGATCGTATGCATCACCATAGTAGGATGACTGCTGGCCTGATCCGAGAGTGGCAACCCAGCCTCCGACAGAGGAGTATTCAAAGGATTGCGGAAAGTGACCTCCGGTATATCTTTTCTCACAATTGAAAAGTTCAGGAGCATTGTTGAGAGCTATCTCATAATCGGGGCCCATCATACCCGCCTGAACTGTCACGGGTTGGTTCAGTTCTTTAAGGTATATCATTTTGTTCATATGTGTTGAAAGAACAAGCGATATGCCGCCCTTTATTGGTTTGAGGCCAAAGTTGACTGACGAGCCTCCTCCGTATGTATTTACAGGTATCTTTTTTTTATTACAGTAGTCGACTAATTTTATAACATCGTCTTTGTTTTTCGGATGCACTGCGATGTCGCATACCTTCCCGGGATCTTTTGTTCTGAGGTTCATAGCCTCTTCAATTGTTTTGCCTGTAGAGAATTTTACTCTCGAGTAATCATCTTCCGAGACATTTTCAGAGCCAACGATTTTTTTTATAGCTTCAATATCCGCTTTGGGAAGTTTTATTTTCTGTTTAATTTCGACAGTTTCGTTTCCTTCATTAATTTTTTTGATGAAGTCATCATCAGTCATACTGAAAACTTCTTTCATCATTTTGTAGAGCCTTGCGTCAGGGTGTTTGAATTCTTCAGGATCTCCCCATTTAAAGATTGATCTGTAACTTTTTTCCGGAGGCTTTGTTTCAGTCCAGTCTGGTGTAAAATTTTTTTCTTTTGTCATGGTCATCTCCTTTTATTGTGGAAGCCTGAAGGCCTCTTCGGTTTTTTTCAGCTCATCTTTTTTTCTTGCTGTATTCCATTTCAGCTCTTTTGCAGCTGTTTCGGCAATCAGTTCAAGGGTCTTTTTCCCGGGGTGGCCAATGTTGCCAATACCTGTTCTTCTGAAGATAATATCATCGAGAGTAACAGGCATTTCATGTCTTGCGGCAAAGACAACCTCTGCAAGGAGTTGTCCGTCAGGAGTGAGTCTTTTTTTATAATCATTTTTTTCATCTGCAATCTTCAGGATTTTGCTGGCGTCTGTTCCATAGTTTCTTCCGATATATTCGAGGGTGTCATTGTCGTATGCTGAGTATTCATCCTTCAGATTACTGATAAATTTATTGAGATCTTTTATCTCACAGCCGGAAAGAAATTTCTGGTGTGTCTCAGATTTATCTGGTTTTTCTCCAAGTTTTACGAATGCGAGATTGACAGCATTTTCTGCAAGATGACGACTTGTTGTGAATTTTCCGCCTTCAATTGTAATGAGGCCATTGAGTCCATCAGCAGCGTTGTCATTAATTTCATATTTTCGGGAGGATTCATAAGTCCCTTCTGTCTGATCGTCAACCAGGGGGCGAAGGCCTCCGAATGCAAAAATAACATCTTTATATGTAAGGTTCCCGTCACCGTATGAATCATTTACATCTTTGATCAGGCCTTCGATGCTTTCTTTTCTGACTGAATATTTATCAGGGTCACCCTTGTATTCCGTATCAGTAGTTCCAATCAGAGAATAGTCTCTCCAGGGTACAATAAAAAAATGGCGACCTGCCGGAGTCATGAGAACCACAGCATTTTTATTTACAATTTTATTTGTGATTATATGAATGCCTTCTGATCTTCTGATAACATGTGTTCCTTTGCCGTGCGAGGCTTTGTCGAGAATCCGGTCAACCCATGGTCCAGCACAGTTTATTATAAGTTTTGAATAAATTTTTGTTTTAACACCTGTTTGAATGTCAATTGCCGTGACTCCGGTAATTCTGTTATCGTCTTTGATGAAGTCTTTAATATCAGTATAGTTTGTAACTTCTGCTCCGTATTTTATTGCTGACTTTATAAATGCAAGAGTAAGCCTTTCAGGGAAAATGCTCTGGCTGTCGTAATAGACGGATCCCCCGGTCAGATTTTTTTCTTTAACTCCCGGTTCGATTGAAAGAACCTGTTTTTTTGAGAGCCATGAATGATTTGGAATCTGTTTGTTTTTGTCCCACGTTCTTTTCTTATCATAAGAGAGAATGTCATATAAAATCATGCCAAGTCTTATTATCCACTTGTTGGTTTTAACTGTATTATATCCGGGAATGAGAAATGGAAGAGGATATACAAAGTTAGGTGCAATGTTGGATAGTATTCTTCTTTCCCTGAGAGATTCTCTTACAAGTGAAAACTCCAGATTGTTGAGATAGCGCAGGCCTCCATGAATTAGTTTTGATGTGGCTGCTGATGTTGCCCAGCCAAAATCTTTTTTCTCGATTAACAGAACAGAGAGTCCTTTGGAGGATGCTTCATATGCGGTTGCTGCACCAGTTATCCCGCCTCCGATTATTATCAGGTCAAATTCTTTTTTTTCTGGATTATCTATGAACCTTTTCATTCTTTCCCTCCGGAAATATAATATTCGTTGATCGCATGTTTGGTGAATTTCAAAACATCTGCTGTAATTTTTTTTGCACCCTTACTGTCCTTTTTTTCTAATGCTCTGAGTATCTCAGTGTGGAATTTTTGTGACTGTTTGACATTTTTTTCATTTTTAAAGTATAAATCTCCATGGTCTCTGTATATATCATTAAAAAAGTTGAGTATGAAAATATATACCATGTTTCCTGTTGCCTGTGCAAGTACTGAATGTACAAGAATATCTTTTTCAGGAACGGTTAGCAGGTGATTATCTATGATATTTTTTAGCTCATAAATATCTTCATCACTTCTGTTTTGGGCGGCAATTGCTGCCATTTCAGGGACGAGCATATTCCGTATGGTAAGAAAGCTATTCATCATTTCTTTTGTAAGTTTGCCATTCATGTAAACAATTGATTTCAGAAGTTCGAGGTTTCCGGTTTTCATGTAATCGTTGACGTATATGCCGTCACCATGATGAATTCTTATCAAGCCGAGAATTTCGAGTTTTTTGAGCGCTTCACGAACAGTGGCACGGTTAACATTAAATTCTACTGAGAGCTGCCTTTCGGATGGGAGTTTGTATCCTTTGGGCAATACTCCGGATATTATTTTTTCCTGGATCTGATTTACAATTTCTTCATGAAGCCTGTTTTTGCTTACAGGGCTTAGTACGGAGTCGATGATGTTCATTTTAATTCCTGTAGTGGTTGAGTGGTTCGACCAATGTTATGCCAATGTTTTTACCCGGTCAACAAAAAAATATTGCGGGTTTGCAGTTCTATGCGGGTTTTGCTTACAGGATAAGCCGATGTGATTTTTTAGAATTTTATAAATTGTGAATATGCTGAAAAATAATTATGTCATATAACGTGGTATTTTTTTAATTAAGACACAAGGAGAACCCTTTAGCCTTTGATGCTTGCATCGACAACCTGATCCATGCTGTAGTGAATAGGTATTGAGCCGGTTTCCATAATGGCTTCTGAGGTCTGCTTTTCTTCGGCGGCTCTTTTTTTTTCGAGCATTTCAGGGATGTCATTAATATATTGCTTTATCTGGGTCATTCGGCTACACTCCATAGATATCTCCATAAAATTTAATATATTAATTTGTCTATAGAATCTTGCAGATATTCTAAATTAAATTGATTAAAATTAATAGTAAAAAAATAAAAAAATTGAAATTTTTTTGATCCAGAAAAGACGTATTGCCAATTGTGCGGATCAGATTTTATAAAATGTGAAAGAGATTTTTGGCAAGAACTTTTTAATGAGAATATCTAAATAATTCCATGTAGTAAAATAATTGAATAGTTTAGATAATGGTTAAATACTTATTTTCTGAGTTTCTCAATTTTTCTCTGATTGTATTTTATGAAAAAACATTGATTAAATGAACTCGTTTGAATGCAATGTATATATTCAGTCTCTTTCTGATCCGGAGTTCATATGCTACTCATCAGTTTCATTTTCTTTGGAGCTTTTTTTGGTTTATCTCTTTTTCTGAACCAGATATGCAGGAAGAATAAAAACAGGTTCTCATACATTTATGCTTTTTCCATGCTGCTTCTTGGAATATGGATAACCCAGTATGGTCTGTATGTAACAGGTGCTTTCACTGATTATGACCTGCTTAGTACATTTCTCATTCCTCTTGCATTTTCGGGAGCTGCATTTCAGGGAGTAAGATTCAAATGGATTATTGAGGATGAAAAGTCAAATGCACTGGACCTGGTATATTATCTTATTCCGGCATTTATTTCATTCCTTTATATTCTTATCTTGATTACCGGGCTGGTTGAATTCAGGATTGACTGTCTGAAGTTTGTTTTAGTATGTACTGAAGATTTTTCAGCAATGCCGCTTTATTACAGGATTCTGCATCTTTTTTATCCCCTTGTAAATCTTTATCATGTTATTCTTCTTGCGATTCCTCTTTTCAGGATGAGCCTTGTATGGAAAAAAGATGCCGCGGTCACTCTTACTGTTTCCAGGGTTGGATACATCTGTGATCTCTTTATCCTTATATCATCTCTTTGTATTGGAACCGGTTTTTTTGTGTCAGGGAACCTTATTCTTACCGGCTGTGTAATGGCAAACATTGCCTATGTAATTACTTTTGCTGCAGCAGGAAGATACCCTGTATTTAATGAACGGCTGAACCAGGAAATGAGAAAGGTGCGTTATGAAAAATCAAAAATTAACGGGCTTGATATTGAAACAGTAATAAAAAGACTGGATGAACTGATGCGGCTGGAAAAAGTGTTTGCGGATGAAGACCTCAGTCTCAATGGACTTGCTGATGAGCTTGGGATAAGCTCCCAGCAGCTTTCACAGATAATAAATGAAAAGCTGAATAAAAATTTCAATACCTACATAAATGAATTCAGGGTAGAAGAGGCAAAACAGCTTCTGATTGAAGAAGAGGACAGGTCAATAAATTCAGTTGGGCTTGCAGTTGGATTTAATTCAAATTCGACCTTTTCAATTGTTTTTTCAAGGCATACGGGCTTTTCTCCAAGAGAATACAGAAAGATGATGGTAAAATAAACCGCCTGCCTTTTCGTGAGCAGACGGTTTATTTTTCTAATTAATTTCTCCTGTTCAGTTCCATCTGCCTCAGAGCTTTTCTGTCTATCTTGTTCATGTTTGTTCTTGGCAGTGCATCAATAAATTCTATCTCTGTTGGTATTTTATAACCGGCAAGAGATTTTTTGCACCATGAAAGAATCTCCTGCTCTGTAAGAGTCTCTCCCTGTCTTGTAACCACAAATGCCTTTATTGTTTCTCCTCTCTTTGCATCTGGTACCCCAATTACACCTGCCTCAAGAACCTTGGGATTTGCATAGAGAACCTCATCAATGTCCCGGGGGTAAACATTGAATCCGCTGCAGATGATCATGTCTTTTTTCCTGTCAACAATGAAGATGTATCCTTCATCATCCATGTAGCCGATATCTCCTGTGTAAAGCCATCCGTCTTTTATTGCAATGGCTGTTTCTTCAGGATTATTCCAGTATTCTTTTATTACAAGCGGCCCTTTGAAAATCAGTTCTCCTGGTTCTCCAAGAGGGAGTTCCTCTTCTCCTGTTTCAAGATCAACAACCTTTACTTTTATGTCTGGGAAGGGCAGGCCAACTGATCTTATTTTCTGCCTGTTAACCGGATTAGTAGTGATTCCATTTGTGGTTTCTGATCCTCCGTATCCTTCAAGAATCTTTGCCCCTGATATTTCTTCAAACGATCTCATTGTTTCCTCAGGCAGTGGAGCAGAACCAGACAGTATGCACCTGATGCTCTTTACCTTTGATTCTGGTAGTTTTGGATGCAGTGTAAGAAGGTGCAGCAAAGTTGGTACAGTTGGCCAGAATGTAGGTTCGTATTTGTTTATTCCGTCAATTATTGAGTCAGGTGTAACTTCAGGTAAAAGTATTATGCTTCCGCCTGTTTTTATTGAAAAGTTGAAGGTTGTATTTATTCCATAGATGTGATAAAGGGGAACCGTGCATATACACCTGTAATCCACATCTGCAAGAAGGGATTTTCCCCATGTGAGATAACATGTTGATATTGCAATAAAGTTTGCATTTGTAAGACAGCATCCCTTTGGTACTCCTGTTGTGCCGCCAGTGTACTGAAGGCTTACTATTTCATCAACTGAGGCGGTTCTCTCCGGAATGTCAGAACTTGTGTTTTTCAGCATTTCATTGAAGTCAAGAATTCCGTTTGCAGGATCAGTGTTACATTCTTTGCCGGGAACCTGAATAATGAGAATGTTTTTCAGGGATGTTTTCCCGCTGCTTTTTATTTCCATGAGTTTTTCAGCTATCGGGCTGACTGTTATTACGGTTTCAGCTCCGCTGTCAGAAAAGAAATGTGTGAGTTCATTAACAGTATAAAGTGGATTTACAGGAACAATGATTGCACCCAGTTTTATGCATGAATGGCATCCAACTATAAACTGTGGAATATTCGGAAGCGCAAGTGAAACCCTGTCCCCCTTTTTTACTCCAAGCTTGATGAAGCAAGTCTCTTTGCAGAATCATCCACAAACTCATAGCTTAGTTCTGTATCCTGAAAATATATGTATGTCTTGTCAGGGTGTTTGCTTACCCATTCTGAAAACTGGTTTTTTAAGGGAACCTTTGAATAATTAAAGCTTTCAGGTATGCCTTCTTCATACCATTTCTGCCAGAACATTGTGTCATATACGCTCATGAGAACCTCCGCTTAATATTGATGATGATTTATTGAATTCCTGAAATTAATGTGTTTAAGTGATTCTGTTGTTTTCAGGTTATGAATAATAATTTATTTAAAAAAAGCCGGTCGGTCTTTTGAATATATGTTTATAAAAAAAATAAGTTTTTAAAATCATATGAATAAAAAAACCCGGCTTTTGCCGGGTTATGATTTTTGCATTTGTAAAAAAGATTATTTGAGCGCGGATGCTATTGCTTCGGTGATATATGGGATGTTCTTCTGATTCATTGCAGCAACACATATTCTGCCGCTTCCTACTATGTAGAGACTCTTTTCTTTTTTGAGTTTTTCTACAGCTTCCTTTGACAAACCGCTGAATGAGAACATTCCTTTCTGGTCGATGATAAAGCCGAAGTCCTGATCAACTCCCTGTGATTTGAGCCCTTCAACAAAAAGATGCCTCATCCTCTGAATCCTTTCTCTCATTATGGCAACCTCTTTTTCCCACTCTGCCCTGAGTTCGGGATCTGTGAGAATGAGGGTTGCTGCCTGAGCTCCATGGGATGACGGATTGGAATAGTTTGACCTGATTATTCTTTTTATCTGGCTCAGAATTTTTGTGGATTCTTCAGGATTCTCAGTAATGAATGTAAGGGCTCCAACTCGTTCCCTGTAAACTGACATTGATTTTGAGAATGAACTTGAGACCAGGCATGGTATTCCCTGGTCTGCAAAAAGTCTCACTGAGTATGCATCCTCATCAAGACCTTCGCCGAATCCCTGGTAGGCAAAATCTATAAAAGGAATAAGATTCCTGTTTTTGAATATTTCTGCGATTTTATTCCACTGCTCATGTGTTGGATCAACTCCTGTTGGATTATGACAGCAGGCATGAAGAAGAACTATACTGCCGTCAGCAAGGGAATCAATTGATTTATACATCCCTTCAAAATCAAGTCCATGGGTTGAAGGATCATAATATGTATATGTATCAACAGTGAATCCGGATTTTTCGAATATCTGTCTGTGATTTGCCCATGTTGGATCACTGATGTATACAGTTGAATCCGGAAAGAATGTTTTAAGAAAATCTGCCCCGATCTTAAGAGCTCCGGTTCCTCCAAGGCTTTGAACTGTAACAGCGATTCCGTTTTTAATTATCTCAGAATTCTTTCCAAGCAGAAGCTCCTGTACTGCTTTTCTGTATTCAGGAACTCCCTCTATTGGAAGATAGCCTTTGGATTTTTCAATTTCAAGCCATTTTGCTTCTGCCTTTCTGATTGTTTCAAGAACCGGAACGCTTCCTGAATCGTCCTGGTATATCCCTACTCCAAGATTTACCTTGCTTGGGTTGGTGTCTTTATTGTATGCTTCAGTTAGTCCCAGTATAGGGTCCGGTGGTGCCAGCTCTATTTGTGAAAAGAGTGATTTAGTCATTTTATCCCCGCTATTATGTTGATTGTTTTAAATGATGTTTTTTCTTTTTTGTTTATTTTTGCGTAAATTAATGTCTGAACAGCATTTTGTCAATTATTTAGCTTTCGGCAGGATTCTATTAAGTAACAAATATGTAAAATATTATTTAGTGCAGAAATTCGATTAATTAGTATTTAATGAAGCTGTTATTTAATTAATTTAAAAAGTTATCCACAAGTTATTAATAATTGTGGATAACTTTAATTGAAATGTGCACGTTTTGGGGTTTAATGCAGGTTGCAAAAGCATATATAGTGTTTTTAATCGTTTGAAGGGTGCTTTAGCAGGAGAGTTGATTCAGCAAGTTGTATTTTTTGTTAAAAAATCAGTGATTTGTTATTGATCTTGTGATGTGAGATTTTAATAATAAATGAATAAAAATCAGTATGATAAATTCCGGCACACAGAACATGCTGTTGATTCAAAAGATGAAACCTGTAAAGAATTGACAGAAATATCAGAATCAATAAGAAAAAATGAAAATGATTAAATCGGAGGAAGGATGAAGTATCTGGTAATTGGATCCGGAGGAAGGGAACACACTATTGCATGGAGGCTTATTCATGACGGGAGTGCTGATGAGGTGTTTGTTGCTCCTGGAAACGGCGGTATTGATAAAAAGCACAGGGTAAATATAGCTATGGATGATTTTGAAGGAATACATTCATTCTGTATGGATAATAATATTGATATGGTGGTTGTGGGGCCTGAAGCTCCGCTCGTTGGCGGGCTGGTTGACTTTCTTGAAGAGAAAAAAATTCCTGTTTTTGGCCCATCAAAAAAGGCGGCTCTTCTTGAGGGCAGCAAGCTTTTTGCAAAGAGTGTAATGGAAAAATACGGCGTTCCCACATGCGCTCACTGGGATTTTAAAGGCAGGGAAAAGTTGCTTCATTTTGTAAATGAGGCTAAGTATCCTCTTGTAATAAAACTGGATGGACTTGCAGCAGGTAAAGGTGTTGCTATTCCAGAAAACAGGGTTGAGGCAGTTGAATTTATTAACAGTAATGTAAAAGACGATACCCCCGTGTTTGTTGAAGAATTTTTTGATGGAGAAGAGGCTTCAGTACTCGGTATTTCAGACGGTGATAGAATATACCCCTTTGTTGCAGCCCAGGATCACAAGAGGGTTTCCGATGGAGATGCAGGACCCAATACTGGCGGAATGGGAGCATACGCTCCTGCTCCTGTAGTGACAGATGAAATTCTTGAAAGAGTAAAAAAAGAGGTTCTTCAGCCTGTAGTTGACGGCATGAGAAAGGATGGAACTCCTTTCAAGGGAATACTGTATGCAGGACTCATGATAAAGGGAGATGAAATCAAGGTGCTTGAGTTCAATGTTCGCTTTGGAGATCCTGAGTGCCAGGTAATACTGCCTCTTCTTGAGGGCAGGCTTGGTGATATTTTTCAGGCAGCTGCAGAGGGCAATCTTGACAAAGCACCATTCACGAATAGTGACAAACATGCAATCACCGTTGTCATGGCTTCCGAGGGGTATCCGGGTTCTTATGAAAAAGGAAGGGAGATTCTCGGGCTTGGTGACGTAAATGATGAGGTTCTTGTATTCCATGCAGGAACAAAAGAGGAGAATGGTGTATTTCTCACAAACGGCGGCAGGGTGCTGAGTGTTACAGCCATAGGAGATTCTCTCTCTGATGCAAGAGATAAGGTATACAGGGAGATGCAAAAGATAAGATTTGCCGGGGCCCACTACAGAAAGGATATTGCATACAGGGCTTTGGGGTGAGTTAGTGAGTAGTGAGTAGTGAATAGTTATTAAAAAGGATTCTGATAGAGTATGAAGAAAATTTTTGTTTTATTACTGACTGTCCTGTTTTATGCAACTTTCCTTATGGCAGGGGGATTCGATTTTGATTATAATGGGGCTGTGAATATAGAAAATTCTTCTCAAAAGGAAGTTTTTAAAAAACCGGATGGTACAGTTATCACAAAATTTTCTGACCGTGAAGAGGCGGTTTTTAAGAATAAAACAAAGATAGTAAAATATAAGGACGGAAGCCGTTCAATATACAGGCCTGATGCTACGGAAATTACCATCAGGGCGGATAAGTCCACGATTTTTAAAAAACCTGATGGAAGTATTGAAAAGATTTCAATGGATGGAAAGACTCCGTATGGAGTTGAGATTCAGCAGCAGAGAAGAATACTCAGAAGAAAGAGTTTTACTGTTGAGATTATATATTCTGCAGTATATTCTGATGATGTATTTAACGAATATATGAAATCTATTTATGCAGAGCTGATCTCCGCAGTACAGGCAAAACTGTGGAAGATGAAGGTTCCTTCCGGTAAAAGAAAAATAGTAATTTCAAACTGTCGTTTTTGCAAAACCGGCTATTGCCAGAGAAAAAACAGGAAGGAAATCGCTTTTATTTTATTAAACGGAGAAAGGGAAATTAAAAGAACCACTCTCTTCCAGGAAGATCTTTTCAGAAAAAAAGCTCATCCTGATCTTGCCCGGATAATTGTGAATAAACTCTTATAGTTTTATAATAAAGTTTCCAAAATAGTATTTACAGGGCAGTTTGGGTCTGAATAAATCAATAAAAATACTTGCCAGTGAAATGATGCCTGAAAATATGGGCCAAAATCAGACTGACACAGACAATAACAGATAATAGGGGTATAAAAATGGATTATTTTAAAGGAAGTGATGATTATGTAATATCACCGGACCTTAAAGACAATGTCAATGTTTCAATTGCTCTTGGAAGACCACTCATAGTAAAGGGAGAGCCCGGAACAGGAAAAACACTTCTTGCTCATTCAATAGCTAAATCACTTGGAAAAAAATTCGTAATCTGGAACATCAAGTCAACTACAAAGGCCCGGGAAGGACTCTATGTATACGATACTGTGCAGAGACTTAATGATGCCCGCTTTGGAGATTCAGATGTTACAGATATTAAACAGTATATTAAACTCGGAAAGCTTGGAGAGGCCTTTGATTCTGATGAGCAGGTAGTTCTTCTGATCGATGAGATTGATAAGGCAGAACTCGAGTTCCCTAATGACCTTCTGAACGAGCTCGATGAAATGAGCTTCTATATTCCGGAAACAAAAGAGACTATAAAGGCTAAACAAAGACCAATCGTAATAATAACATCCAACAGCGAAAAGGAACTTCCTGATCCTTTCCTTAGAAGATGTGTATTTCACTACATTGAATTCCCTGAAGAAGAACTCATGCTCGAAATTGTAAAGGTTCACTATCCTGACATTGATAAAAAGCTGGTAAGGGAAGCTCTCAAGAAGTTTTACTGGATAAGACAGTTTGACATGCTGAGAAAAAAACCTTCAACAAGCGAACTCGTTGACTGGCTTCAGGCTCTCATTGTTGGCGGTGTTTCTCCAAAGCTTATAGAAAAAGAGATTCCTTTTATGGGAACTCTCCTCAAAAAGAAAGAAGACATTGATCTGGTTGAAGCTTCAGGCAAGTCTCACTATGCCTATAATACAAGCACGAGGACAAGAGATGTTTATTGATTTTTTCTTTAAACTGAAATCCTATGGAGTGCCGGTTTCCATGCACGAGTGGATCACCCTCCATCATGCTCTTTCGCTCAATCTCAATGACTGCAGCCTCACTAAGTTTTACCATGTTGGGCGTGCAATACTCGTGAAGAATGAAATCCATTTTGATAAGTATGACATGGCGTTTCTCGATACTTTTAAGGATGTCGAAACAACCGATGAAATGCTTGAACAGATTCTTGCGGGACTCAAGAAGGTCAAGGAACTTCATCTTTCAGAAGAAGAAAAAAAACAGATGGAAATGCTCGATCTTGAT
>CAZEJW010000037.1:0-31262 GCA_964512685.1 uncultured Leptospirales bacterium
AGACTCGAAGGACTTCCTGAACCGGAGAGATATGAGATACAGGCGTTTAATAAAGATCATCAAGTAATGGATGTTCTGATCTCTTCGACAATTATTGAAATCGATAACAGGTTGCATACAATAGCAATAATCTCTAATATTTCTGATCTGAAAAAGGCGATAAAGACAATAGAAAAACAATATGAAGAAATTCAGCAGCAATATAAAAAATTAGATTCTGTAAATGATGAGCTCAATAAAACCCATGATGAACTTATCGATGCAAATAAAAAAATTAACATAGAAAAAGAACAGCTGTCAGCTACTCTCTGTTCAATTGGAGAAGCTGTTATAGCATATGATAAAAGTGAAAAAATAATTTTTCTTAATGAGGTTGCGGAAAAATTAACAGGTTGGGAAAAAAAAGAATCTCTTGGTAAATCAATAAGAGAAATTGTAAATATAACTGATATTAAATCGAGTGAATATCTCTTTGATGATCTGATACCATATAACTGCAACAACAATATAAACCTGATCGAATTTCCTTTTACTCTTGTAGATAAAAGCGGAAAAGAGCATATTATTGAAGTAAACAGCTCGTTAATATCCTACCCTTCTGATCAAAACGGAGATATAGTTCTTGCTATAAGAGACATTACTGACAAGTATATGCTTGACCGTGAAATTCAAAAAATGAATAAAATTGAATCGTTAGGTGTTCTCGCAGGAGGGATGGCTCATGATTTCAACAATCTTCTCACTGCCATAATCGGAAATACATCCATTGCTAAAAGCTTCACCAATATTGAACCCGCGCTGTCAACGATACTTGAAAAAATCGATCAGGCAGGAAAAAGGGCCGCCAATCTTACCAGGCAAATATTAACCTTTTCCAAGGGCGGTGCTCCGGTAAAGAAAATATCCGATATTGGGACTGTTATTCGGGAATCTGCCGAGCTGGTTGTTGCAGGGCCAAACATTACCTGCAATATCAATATTCAGGAGGGTATATGGAGTGCGGAAATTGATACAGATCAGATCAATCAGGTATTTGACACTATCTTAATCAATGCAGTTCAGTCCATGGAAAATGCAGGGGCAATATCGATAGATGTAATGAATTTTCAGGAGGTATCTCAGGAGCTTCCTCTTCCGACAGGCAAATATCTCAAAATTTCAATATCGGACTCTGGTCCCGGAATATCTCAGAGTAATATTAACCGTATATTTGATCCATTTTTTACTACAAAAAAAAACGGAACAGGCCTGGGATTGGCAAGCAGTTATTCAATCATAAAAAAGCATGGAGGTCATATTACTGTCAACTCTGTCACCAGTTCCGGGACAACATTCAATATCTATCTTCCTGCATCGGAAAAAGCCCCGGTAAAAGATGATACAACAAAAACGAAAACAATTAAACATCATGGACGCATATTACTGATGGATGATGAAAAATATATAATTGATGTTGCTTCGCGAATGATAAATCACCTTGGTTATGATGTTGAAAGCGTCACGGATGGATTTGTTGCATTGAATAAATATATAAAAGCCTTTGATGAAAAAAAACCATTCCATGCTGTTATAGTTGACCTTACGATTCCCGGAGGGATGGGCGGTCTTGAAACAATAAAAAAACTTTTGGAATTTGATCCGGATGTCAAAGCTGTAGTATCAAGCGGTTATTCAGACGACCCGGTTATGGCAAATTACACGTCATATGGATTTAAGGAAATGCTTATAAAACCATACAGGATAGATGATATTGAAAGAGTTATTATTAATCTTTTTGATAAAGCTAATGGGGAAACAAATGAAAACTCCTGAAATAATGAATATTCTGCTCGACAGAAAAATTGTTACAACGGAAATGGCGGCAATGGTTATTTATTCTCTGAATAAAAGAGCGAAAAACTGGAGAGACCATAACCCGGAAGGTTATCTGGAAGCAAAAAAAATACGCAACTGGAACCTTCTTGGAATAGAAAAGGGAAGAAAGAATTTTGAAAAATATAAAGTTCTCGAATACTATAAAAAAAAGGATTTCATACTTCTGAAACTCTTCAAACCATCCTTTATTCATAGCATTAATAATGTTGACCATTTATACTATGAAGTTCACAAATCAGGATTTCATATGCCTTTGCATGTTTATGAACTTTACGGAAAAGTATTGCATGATAATTTACCCGTCAAAATCGTAGATGATTTCATTACAACCGGAGAAGACATCCACAGTCTGGTTTCAGTTCAGTTCTGCAACCGTTTTATCGATACAATAAACGATAACGGCTTGCTGATGATTGATGGAGAAATACATTATTACAACAGATAACCATAAATGCAAAAAAGGTAAGTAATATTAATTTAGCTTTCTCTTAACGAAAATCATGAATAAAATATCATGTTATTCGTAAAATCTACCAAACCAATCAATCTATAAAATATTATTCTTGATAAGTATTTTACATGATATATTAATTCACTCTACACGGTTAATACATTAGATCATTGAAGATTAAATTGTCTACACATAGACTTTTTTGAGTAAAACAAGGAAATTTGTACCAGGCTTTGTCACATTGAATTTTTATGTAAATAAAAATCATAAACTGAAAACAAGATGTTTGTGATTGTCAATATTATAATAAACGAGTATTCATATAAATGAAAATCAAATTTAAAATAATCTCAGTGGCCGGATTTTTTCTTTTTTTCTTACTTAATCAGACAGCTCACTCAAAAAAATATATCGCCGTGAATGATTACAATTACCCTCCATACAATTTCTTAAATGATAATGGCGAGCCCGGTGGATTTATTATTGAACTGCTTGAAAATCTGGGCAAAGAAACGAAGACAGAGTACAGCATCAATCTTAAATCATGGGATGAATCACTTGCAGAACTCAAACAGGGAAAAGCTGATCTGATTCCTGGAATATTCTATACTCCTGAAAGAGATAAATACATGGATTTTTCATTGCCAACTGTAATAATCTATCATTCTGTCTTTACAAGGAAAAATGAATTTTCCGTAACCTCGTTAGATGATATTGCTGGGAAGAAAATTCTCTGTCAGAGGTCTGATATTATTCACGATTATCTGTTGAGTAAAACTGACAAGAAAAATATAATTCCTGTTGATACACAGGAACACGCTCTTTTGCTCCTTGCATCCGGTCTTTATGATCTGGCAATTATTGGAGAAATGCAGGGCCTTTATTTTATAAAGAAAAACAATCTTACCAATCTTGCAAAAACAGGTTCTTCAGTACTGCCTTTCAATTACTGTCTTGCAGTAAAACAGGGAGATAAAAAGCTTCTGAGCATTCTGAATCAGGGAATAATGATGTTAAAGAAAAACGGTGAGTATGACAGAATTTTTTCCAAATGGTTTCTTCCTGACCAAATGCCTGGTTCCACTGCCAAGTATTTCCTTCTGTCTCTTTCTGCATTGTTAACACTCATTCTTATTATATCATCATGGACAATAACCCTTAGAAAAAAAGTCAGTCAGAAAACTGAAGAACTGCAGCAGGAACTTGAATTAAAGAAAAAAATTATGCTTGATCTGGAACAAAACAATATTTTTCTCACAACGCTGCTGGAGACGGTTCCGACACCTGTTTTCTATAAAGATCTCAATGGAAGGTATATCGGTTGTAATGCCAGTTACGGAGAATTTATGGGCATAATGAAAGAGGATATCTTATTTAAAACTCTTCACAATATTGCCAATCCTGATGTGGCGGAATTTCATATACAGAAAGAAAAAGAACTAATTGAGACCGGGACCCCCATGGTATATGAATCGATTATAATTGACGGAGAAAAAAATATTCACAATGCCCTGTTCCATAAAGCTCTTTACCCTGATTCAACCGGAAAAATATGTGGAATTATCGGAGTAATTGTGGATATAACAGAAACAAAGGATATCCAGAACAAGCTCAGGGAATCTCTTCATGAGAAGGAAATTCTGCTAAAAGAGGTGCATCACAGAGTAAAAAATAATCTTCAGATAATATCAAGCCTGCTCAATCTTCAGGCTCTTAAAATAAAGGATGAAAATACTGTAAAGCAATTTCAATCGAGCAGAAACAGAATATATACAATGGCCCTTATCCATGAAAAGCTCTACCAGACTGGAAATTTTTCAAGGGTAGATTTAATAGATTATATAGAGGAACTGATTGTTTATCTTTCCCAAACCTATTCAGTTAACCATGAAAGAATAACTTTCTCCGTTAAGGGCTCTGGCATAAATCTAAATATAAACCAGGCCATTCCCTGTGGAATGATAATCAATGAAATAATAACAAATGCCCTTAAACATGCTTTTCCTGAATCATTTACAAATAAAGGCCTGATCGAAATAATAATGAATATAAAAGAGGATAGACTGGAAATTTCAATTTCAGACAATGGAATTGGTTTCCCTGACGATTTTGATATGCAAAAGGCAAAATCCCTGGGTTTTCAGTTAATAAGGAATATTATATCACATCAGCTGAAAGGGAATCTAGTTATAAAAAGTGCCAGAGAAAACACTGGATATGTTTTTGATTTTGAAGTTGATTAATAATGGAATGTAATTCAGATAAAGGAGAAAATCATGCAAAACAATTCAAGGGGAGATGAGCGCTTCTATCTATCCTTTTACCTAAGGGTTTTTGAAGAAAAAAAATTTATTGGTTTCCTGGTTGATATATCAGACAGCGGATTCAAGGTTTTGTCAGAGTTCCCTCACTCTGTTGAAAAAGAATACAAAATCAGGATGAAGCTTCCTCAAAAAATTTTTAATGGTGATAATCCAAATGAATTGTTTGTGAATTTTAATGCACTGTGCAGATGGACAGTCAGGGATGAAAATGATAAGGATTTTCATCTGAACGGATTTAAATTTATTGATATTAAAGAGGATGCAAAAAAAAGAATAGGCGAGCTTATCAAGCAGTTCAGGGTATATGACTGATCATACTTTTTGTATACAGAATGAAACAATTTTTCTGAGTTTTAAAGATTCATTAAACCTCTGTTTTTCCACTTCAATAAGCCTGTCATAGAGATCGTCATCCTTGATATTACCCTGAATATAAAGGTACTTAATTTTTTCATCATGAGACCTCTCAAAAGATGTCCAGTCGCATTCATCCTCATGTAATAACGCTTCAAGTTCATCAAGTCTGAGTTTTTTGTGTTTTTTTATTTTGGAGTGTGCCTTGATAAGCACTTTCAGCGTGGTTTTATCTCCCGAAAAGAAAGGTCTTTCCCTGTCCTGCGGATCATAATAATGTCTTTGCAGCCTGTTTACAATTGCACCTGAAAACCCGTCTGTTTTTTTTGTGTTCAAACCATTCTCCTTTGTTCAGTAAGAATGAAAAAAAATACCAATGAAAATTAAATTTTATTTTGAATACCAAAGCTTTTCGTAATTAATTTTGGGTTTCAGACTAATATCCGGAAAAAATTAGAGCATGTCAAGAAAAAGAAGATGCAGGAGAGTTATTTTATCAATTCTTTTTATATGATAAAAAACACAAATACCTATGAAATTACTGTCGCCGGCAACAGTCTGAATTAGAATAAGCTGTAGCCGGCGGCAGGTAATGTTTATTGTGAATAAGCATTACACCTGAAATGCTAAACTTCAACTCCAAAATCTTTTCCATATTGGCCAACAACGAAATCAATATCCTTGTCTCCTCTGCCGGAAAGATTGACAAGAATTGTTTTTTCCTTATCCAGTGTTGCTGCAAGTTTCATTGCATAAGCAACGGCATGCGCACTTTCAACAGCTGGAATAATCCCTTCTTTCCTTGAAAGTGTAAAAAAGGCCTCGATTGCCTCTTTATCGTAAATGTATTCATATTTAACTCTTTCAATATCCTTAAGGTAACTGTGCTGTGGCCCTACTCCGGGATAGTCGAGCCCTGATGCTACAGAATAAACTGGAGCTGGTTCGCCTTCTTCGTCCTGAAGAAGATAACATTTAAAACCGTGGATCATTCCGGGGGTCCCTTTAGTTAGTGTTGCAGCGTGTTTACCCAGATCAAGAGATGTGCCGGCTGGTTCGACTCCGTAGATATCTATCTCATTGTTATCAAGAAATGCAGTGAAAAGTCCAATTGCATTTGAACCTCCGCCAACACATGCAACCAGGTTATCGGGTAATTTCCCTGTCATTTGCATAAACTGTTCTTTTGACTCGTATCCGACTACCTGCTGAAAATCCCTTACCATCATTGGAAACGGATGAGGTCCAACAACAGATCCAATTGCATATAACTGATTTACCGGATCTTTAAGGTATCCTTCAAAAGCAGCGTCAACAGCTTCTTTAAGTGTTTTTAGCCCGTGCGAAACAGGAATCACATTAGCACCAAGGATCTTCATTCTTACCACATTGGGATGCTCCTTTGCGATATCAACCTCGCCCATATAGATATCACATTCGAGTCCTAAAAGTGCTGCCGCTGTTGCAAGAGCTACCCCGTGCTGGCCGGCTCCGGTTTCAGCGATAATTTTTTTCTTGCCCATTTTTTTTGCAAGAAGAGCTTCTCCAAGGCAGTGATTGATTTTATGAGCGCCTGTATGATTCAGGTCTTCTCTTTTGAGGTATATTTTCGCACCGCCGCATTCTCTTGTTAGATTTTCTGCAAAGAAAATCGGACTTGGTCTTCCAACATAGTATTTGTAGAGATGATTCAATTCCTCAATAAAAGAGGGATCTTTTCGCATTTTGAGATATTCTTCAGTAATTTCATTCATTATTTTCTGAAGATCTTCAGGGATAAAACTTCCTCCGAAGTCTCCGAAGTATCCTTCTTTATTCGGTAAATTCTGTACCGGGATTGTCATATTCATTTTATTCATTGTGTTCTCCTTTTGAAAGCAGCATGTTTGTTATAGAATTTTCAGACTTAAGTATTTTCGAGCCTCTGGTAATTTTGCAGAGACTTATCCCCAGGTCAGATGCAATCTGTCTCTGCGGAATCCCCTGTTTGAGTTTTTTCATCAGCTGCCACCTGAGAGCCAGAGTATTTTTTTCTGCCGGGGTAAGGATTTCATCCAGAAATTGTCTGACAGTTTCACCATCTTCAATTTTTGCGATATACCCCGCCAGTTCGTACAGTTCCGGCATAAGCACCTCCGAGAATTTCTGTGTTGCGGATTGTTTTAATTATCCTCAACAGTTATGTTTCTATTTATAGAAACATATAATGAAAAACAGTGCTTATTGTAAAGACATTTTTTTTAAATTCAAAAGAAAAGGAGATTTAAGGATGAAATGAAGAGAAATTATTATTTATCTGCATAAACCACTGATTCGGATTCAAAAATCTGGATAATCTTTTCCCGGGGAACTTCTGAATCAGCAGGCATGTACACCCATGATGCAGTATGTGACTTCAGCTCAAGAGTAAATGCATTGCCTGGAGCTATTTCAAAGGGGACCCAGCCCTGATCAGGATTATCTGCCGCCGGGGAAACAGAAACAGTAAAGGATGAATTATTGGTAAATGTTCTTTTGAATTTACTGTCTCCTTCTTCGCATCCTGTAATAAAAACAAAGAGCAGAATAAAAGCAGATAATATTATATTTTTTTTCATGAAAATATTCCCTTTTAGTCCAAAGTCGGAGCTGTATCCACAAGCACTTCTGAGCTTACACAAAGATTACCATATGGTACGGATACCGTCCCTGTCCTGGTATCAGTACCCTCAGCTTCTATTACAGCTGTTATGGATTGATTATCATTATTTTTTTTGTTCACACAGAGGTATATTTTATCACTATGTTCTTCTCCCAGGAGGCCTTCATCATTCACAATATCAACAGTATAGATCCAGGGAAGTGATACAGAAGTAAACGTTTTTGTTTTGTCTTTATATCCTTCTGAATAATAGACCATTATATCGATATCTGATGCCTCTCCTGTAACCTTATACACAACCTCGGAACTGTTTGAGCAACCTGATAAAAAGCCCGAAAGAAGAATAATTAAGCCAATTATAATTTTGGATTTCATAAAACTCCGTGCTGAATTAATTTTCAATATTGATTACTTTGTTAAAAAATACATGAAATAAAAACAGTATTCAAGAATCAAGGAAAATTTTGAGTTTAATTCTAACCTTTTGCAGGTATTGAACTTTTGCTTCAGCTAACATCTCAGGAGATGTGAAGAGCTGTTACATTGAATTTCATTCCTTATTTTTTACAAAAATCAGCTTAAATCTACCCTTGCCGCTTTCTCTTTGGTCAATTTCGAATTTTTGTATTGATTTGATCAAAGGAGTCAGTTTTTCAAATCCATAGTTTCTTGAGTCAAAATTAGGCTGCTTCTTTTGCAGCAGATTGCCTACCTCTCCAAGAAAAGCCCAGCCGTCCTCATCTGCAAGGTCTGATATTGTTGATGAGATAAGCTTTATAACCTTTGGTGTTATCTTATCAAAATTGGGTTTCTGCGATGATTTGGTCTTTTTCTGTTCTGCCTCATTACCCTCTGTTTGTGATTTGAGTATTTCAATGTAGATAAACTTATCACAGGCAACAATAAAGGGTTCAGGTGTTTTCTTCTCCCCGATTCCAAAAACCTTCATTCCTGCTTCACGTAGTCTTGTTGCAAGGCGTGTAAAATCACTATCGCTTGAAACAAGACAGAAGCCATTTACCTTCTCGGAGTAAAGAATATCCATTGCATCAATAATCATTGCTGAGTCTGTGGCATTTTTACCGCTTGTATATCCATATTGCTGAATTGGAGTTATTGCATTTTCGAGAAGAACATTCTTCCATTTCGCGAGATTCGGCTTTGTCCAGTCTCCATAGATTCTTTTTATAGTGGGATTCCCGTATTTAGCAATTTCCTCCATCATTTCCTTTACATTTGCAGAAGGTATATTATCGCCGTCTATCAGTACTGCGAGTTTTAGGTCCATTTTTTACCAGCCATTATTTTTTAATTTAAAATATATGAAGCAGAATTGTATAAAACCAGAATTAACGGAAGATAACACTCCAGCTGTTTTATAGCAATCAAAAATTTTCTTCTCTGCCTTAATCTGCTTAAATGGAATCATATTTGTTGACAAAATCAGGATGAAATCCATCTGTGTTATCACAGGAAGACAAATGAATAATACAAATCAAACCACTGAAAAAAAATTTTCTCCCACAGATGAAATCGATAACAGCATTTCTGTTATCGAAAAACTGGCAGAAAACCCGGAACTTCTGTTCAGCTTGCCTGAAGAAAAAAGGATAGCACTGCTATCCGCCTGCGGTAAACTTTCCAGGCCTGACAGGAATGAATACCGGCAAAGACATAATGCAAACAAAAAAATCAAGAAACAAAACGCAGTTGCCGGTGAACGACGGGCCAGAGCTGCAACTGGCATAAGAACAGCAAGAGAAGCAGAAGTTTTTGTGGCTCCAAAAAAAGTGAACCTTTTGTCAGAATCTCTGAACGAAGAGGAGTTCATATTGAATTCTCCGCGTAACTGTTATGTCTGTAAGGCTGAGTTCACAAAACTGCATCATTTCTACGACTCCATGTGCCCTGAATGCGCTGAATTTAATTATAAGAAACGCTTTCAAACGGCTTCACTACACGGACAAGTTGCACTTATCACCGGATCACGTCTTAAAATTGGTTACCAGGCAACGTTAATGCTGCTCAGAGCCGGTGCAACAGTTATCGCGACCACCAGATTTCCTGTAGATTCAGCATTACGTTTTTCCCGGGAAGAAGATTTTCCTGCCTGGAAAGACCGTCTTCACATATACGGTCTTGATTTAAGGCACACTCCAAGTGTTGAAATATTCTGTAAATTCATTGAGCAGCAATATGACCGTCTTGACATCCTGATCAACAATGCAGCACAAACAGTAAGACGGCCTCCTGCTTTTTATTCTCATCTTATGGAGAATGAAAACACGGGATATCATGAACTCCCCCTTGAAATACATTCATTGCTTGAAGGTTACATGACATGCATTAATGGTTTGAATGCATATAATGCAAACCGGATTGGATACGATTCAGAAAAAACACTTCCAACCTCATGGAGCGGACGGACTCCAGGAGTAGGACTTCGCAAATCCGCGGCACTCTCACAGATTCCATATGCATATGACAAAGAGAATTCTCTTCTGGCAGAACAGGTTTTCCCTGATGGAAAACTTGATGTTGACCTTCAGCAGGTGGATCTTCGCAAAACCAATAGCTGGCGTTTGCGTCTTGGCGAAATTCAGACTTCAGAAATGCTTGAACTTCAGCTTATCAATGCTGTTGCTCCGTTTGTTCTGTGCAACAAACTTGTTTCAATGATGAGAAGAGACTATACCGGTCAAAAACACATTGTAAATGTGTCAGCTATGGAAGGCAAATTTCACCGTTTTAAAAAGGCAGACCGGCATCCACACACCAACATGGCAAAAGCTGCATTGAATATGATGACACACACATCAGCAAGTGATTTTGCCAGAGACGGTATATTTATGAATGCTGTTGATACAGGCTGGGTCACGGATGAAGATCCTGTTGCACTCGCAGCCTTTAAAGAAAAACAGCATGATTTTCAACCGCCTCTCGATATTGTTGATGGGGCGGCAAGAGTATGTGATCCGATCTTTGATGGAATTTTAACAGGCAAACACTGGTGCGGGAAATTTCTTAAGGACTATTTCCCGATTGACTGGTAATTATTCAATTTTACTTCAATAAATTCATCCCTGCTTCAACTGCTTCTGTATTGATTCTGGGATATTTTTGCAGAAAATCGATTGATCTGTTCTTACTAAAGATTTCATCAAATGACTGAATGAGCATCCCAAGCAGAATCTGGCCTGAATAGATGCTTTTACCAAAATTATTAAATGCAATGCTCTCAGTATCAAAGCATGCAATTCTGTATCCATCAGGAAAATCATGTTTTTCAGGTGAATTTATAATACACACCCCATCTTTTCGCAGGAAACTGAAGTTTCTTAGAGCCTCATCCATATCCAGCGAGAGAATAAAATCTGCACTCCCTCTTCCTACTGATGCTGATTTGTAATTACCAATTTTGATGCTGGTTGCAACACTGCCTCCTCTCATTGCCATTCCGTGGGTTTCAGAAGAGATTACCCTGTAACCAAAATCAGCGGCAAGCTGTCCGAGTGTTGCATTTATTGTTATAACTCCCTGCCCGCCTTTGCCTGTAATTATCCCTTTAAGCATCTTTGTTCTCCTTCACTATTGCGCCCCTGACACATATCTCCGCACATACCCCGCAGCCGGTACAGCCTGTTTGATCAATATATGGTTTTCCTGTTATATCATTTTTTATTATAGCCGGGCACTCGAATCTGTCATAACATATACCACAGTCATTGCAGGCATCACTTATGCTGACTTTCCATGGGCCCTTTTCTTTTTCCCGTGTAACGCAGGCATGTCTGAATATAACCACAGCGGGCTTACTGTTTTGCTCTGCAAAGGCATGAGCTTTTTTAAGGAGATCAACAGATCCCCTGATATTATACGGATCAATTGACTCAATGAATTCTACTCCTGTTCCTTTCACTGCATCCTCGATTGATATTCCTTCAGTCTGGTGAGGTACCGGCTGAAAGCCTGTCATGGCTGTTGTTATATTATCCAGAATGGCTATCACAACAGGAGAATCATACATGTTTGCATTAACGAGTGCAGGAATTCCTGAATGAAAAAATGTTGAATCACCAATTGTGGCAATTACCGCTTTTTCAGGATTAGCCCTTTTTAGCGCTTCTGCAAAAGTTATTGCTGCTCCCATGTCAAGAACCGTATCAACAGCACCAAGGTTTGTACCAAGCGTATAACAACCGATGTCTCCGGGATATATCCCTTTCGGGAATGCCTTTTTGATTGCATAGAACGCAGGCCTGTGCGCGCATCCCGCGCAGAGTCTTGGAATTGCAGGTGCCGGAGCCACAAGTGATACACTTTCTGATTCAGATATTTTTTTTCCTGTGAATCCTGCAATTATTGAAGATATTATATCAAATGTAAGTTCTCCATTTCCGGGAACTTTACCATTCCACTTACCGTCTATCATGGTCTTATTGTGGAACTGGTTTTCCATTACAGGGAATGTTTCCTCTAAAATCAGAATCCTTTCGTAACTCTTTTCAATATCGCAGACAAAATCCGGGGAAAGAGGAAAAGGCATATCAACCTTGATGAGATCAGCACTGAAACCATACTCTTTGAAACAATCAAAAGCCAGGCTGTACGGGTAACCGGAACTAATAACTGCAAGGGTGTTGCCAAGTTTGTCATATTCAATGGTATTATCAAGAGCTATACTGTCTAATTTTTCAATGAGCTGTTTGTGAAGAACACTCCTGAATCGTGGTGTGGCCGCCCAGCGTTCGGGATTCTTCTCAAATTCGGGTGCTTTGCCTGTATCATGTATTTCTTCCGCTTCAACACTTTCCCTGCTGTGGCACACTCTCATTACCGGCCTGATCATTACAGGGATTTTATGCTTTGATGAAAGCTCCACTGCTTTTCCGGCAAGTCTCCTTGCATCTTCGGGCCCTGATGGATCAAAAACCGGAATCTTGGCGCTTACAGCGTACATTCTGCTGTCCTGCTCGGTCTGAGAGCTGTATGGGCCGGGATCATCAGCAGATGCAATGACCAGCGCTCCTGACACTCCAGTATATGCTGAAGAAAAGAGCGGGTCTGCAGCTACATTTAGTCCAACCTGTTTCATTGCACACAGTACATTTTCTCCGCTGACCGCATGGGCAACAGCAAGTTCAAGTGCAACTTTCTCGTTCACTGACCACTGAGAATATCTCTGTGGTGCTAATTCCATAAAAGCCGAAAGTATCTCGCTGGCAGGAGTTCCGGGATAGGAATATGCCGCTCTCGCCCCTGCTTCAATTGCCCCAAGGGCAATACATTCGTTTCCCATTAAAAATTTTTTCATTGATTTATCCTGATTATCAGCATCATAGCACTTCGCGGATGGACACTGGTATTATTCTGATTTATTCATTTTTTTAAAATACTTATTTTTAGGCAAGTCATTTCCACTCAGTGGATATTCAAAATATTTAATCTTTAGCAAAATAGATTATTTGGCAGTGTTTATTCCTGAACTTTATTGCAAAAGAAAAAACTCTATTCTTCCATTTGCGCTAAAAACTATTTTCAGGAATAAATACTGATTATTTGATTATTAAACAAAAACCGGTTGAATTAATTCTCTGTAAAATTGATATTTATATACAAATAAATAATATGCGAAGGTTATGGGAAATTTTCTATCCGTCATACTATAGAATCAGGAGATGTTAATGAAATCAGTCAAAATTAAAGACGGCATCTACCATACTGGAGTTCAGGACCCTGATCTCAGAGTGTTTGATATAATAATGTATACCAAATACGGAACCACCTACAATGCATTTGTCGTAAAAGGGAATAAAAAGACTGCGCTTATTGATACTGTAAAGGCAAAATTTTTCCCTGAGTACCTTGAAAAGGTGAGAGAAATCACTGAAATAACAGAAATCGATTATCTTGTGGTAAATCACACAGAGCCTGATCATGCAGGATCAATTGAAAAAATTATAGAACTCAATCCTGATATCACAATAATAACAAACTATACAGCAGTATGTTTTCTGCGTGGACTCATAAATGGTCCGTTCAATTACAGAACCGCCAGTCAGGGCAAAGAGATCAATCTGGGTGGCAAAACTCTTTATTTTATAAGCGCACCATTGCTTCACTGGCCAGAGACAATGTATACCTACGTTAAAGAAGACCGGGTGCTTTTCAGCTGTGACACATTCAGCAGTCATTATGCCTCTCGTGAAATTTTTGATGATGAAATCCACGAAGACTTTACAGATGCATTTCAATATTACTATGACGTTATTTTAAAGCCTTTTAAAAAATACCTGAGAAGTGCAATAAAAAGAATTGAAAATCTTGAAATAGACGTTGTTTGTCCGGGTCACGGACCTCTTTTAAGAAAGAATATAAACAGGTTCAGAAACCTTTACATCGAATGGACAGAAAAATCAAAAGAAAAGGATACAAGGCCAAAGATTATTGTCGCATATGCATCAGCCTATGGTTACACAAAATCCATAGCTGATGAGATAATAAAAGGCCTCCGCTCTGTTGGGGATTTCAACCTGGTTATAATCGACCTTGTTGAAGAACCGCCTTTAAAGGCTCTTCGCGAACTTGAAAATGCACGAGGCCTTCTTCTGGGATCACCAACAATAAACCGTGATGTAGTCCCTCCCGTATGGGAACTGCTTATGAAACTCTCTCCGGTAAATCATGAAAGGATAATCTCAGGAGCATTTGGAGCTTTCGGATGGAGCGGTGAGGCAGTGCCCAATATCGAGAGCAGGTTCAGGATGCTCCGTATGAAGATTCTTCCAGGGATCAGAATAAATTTTAAACCCTGTGGAAACGAACTCGCAGAAGCCCTTGTCTATGGTAAAAATTTCGGAGCAGCCATTCTTGGAGATGAGTCCAAACTCGAGAAATTTCTTGAATGGCAGATGAAAACTAATCCGGTGAGAAACGATTTGCTTACAATAGAGGATTATCCTAATCATTATGAAAACAAGGATATATGCATCCTCTGGAATCCTGATATGTGCACCCATGATACCAACTGTTATACTGAACTCACTACTGTTTTCAAACCGGTCGAAAGGCCATGGGTCGATACTGAGGGTGCGTCTCCTGAAGAGATAATCAATACAATTGACAGGTGCCCGTCAGGTGCACTACGATATTATCTGACCGACGGTTCAGGTGTTGATCCTCAAAAAGCAACAGGACCCGGATCTATTGATAGGTAGAGTTATCCAAATATATGCCTGTGGAATACAATGTCTGTTAAATCATTGTTAATGTATTTGTATTCAGTGTTTGATTTTTCTGTAACGGGTTCACTATAATAAATATTTATTAATGAAGTATGCCGGATCACTGCCCGGCATACCTGAAACAGAATTTCTTTTACTTTATAAAAGGTCTGCGGATTATGGAAAGAGGCACATAGACAAAAAGAAGAAGAAAAGCAAAACCAAGATGAGTGAAATCAATCGTTGTAATAAAAGTGGCGGAGAAGTTTACACCTCCCATATTTGATATGACATGAAAAAAACCAGAAAGAGCCAGAACGGAAAGAATCACAACCCTGAGGATCCCTGAAACAGTCAGTGATTCATTTTTTTCAAAAATAAAAAAAACCGCTCTGTATGCGAGCCACAGCAATAAGAACGTTGCTGAAATATAATGCACGTAATGGCTTGTGAAATAGTCTCCAGTCCAGGAAAGCCCCGGGATTTTTACTAAACTGTATCTCTTTGCCATTGGGAGGTGAACAAAACCGCTCAGGGCAGTTATGGCAAGGAGTAATCCAAACAATAATCTTTTATTATTCATTACCAAGTTTCTCCTTTAAAAAAGTACGGGCTTTAAGTATGCCGGCAGCAATACCTGCAAAAGGTGCAATAAGCAATGCAATGGAAAGGTTTTCAGCTGTGGCCATACTGTTCTCAACTTTATTAAGATGGGGTTTACCCCTGCCTTTATCAATAACAGTGTTGAGTTCCTCAAAGGGATACGCAGAAATATACACTGTGTTTGTACCGCCGTTTTCATCAATTCCATAGAGGTAGCAGTTTTCTTTTATTGCAATTTTTTTTGCCTCTTTGATAATCTCATCACGCGGTCCGATCTTCTGAACATTTTCCGGACATACTTCAATACATGCAGGCAACTCCCCTTTTTCGATTCTGTCATAACATCTGTCACACTTGTACATAACTCCGTTTCCTGCATATGCCGGTATTAAATCAAGATAGAGGCCGACTCCGGTCTGTCTCTGAGGTATTGACCATGGGCATACATCGCGGCATTTTGCTCCGCCCATACAGAGATCATCATCAATGATAGAGATTCCCTTTTCATTTTTTGAAAGCGCTCCAAAAGGGCAAAGATTTACACATGGGGGATTCCCGCAGTGCATACACCTTCTGGGAATATAAACCTCATGATTTTTTCCATCCTTTTCCACTGTAGCAGTCTGGATATAAAGCCAGTTGTAAGGAGTAAGCCTTTCCGCCACATCCCTCTTCTCTGACCAGTCTTCAGCCTTTACCTTCGAAGGAATCATCTTCGGAAATGGTTTTTGGGGTTCGGGAAATTTCGGTTTGTTGATTTCACGACAGGCATAAACGCATTCCTCGCAGCCAATACATTTTCGAAGATCAAGCATTGTGGCAAGTTCTCCCTTTTTAAGAGTATTAGCCAGAACAGGAACAGAGACCGCAGAAGCGGAAAAAATTCCTGTGCCAATAGCGCTGATTTTCAAAAAATTCTTTCTGGAAACTTTTTTCACAATATTAGCCCTCTAAGAGTTTTATAATTTAACCAAATTATAAAATAGCATATAAATCAACATTTTTTTTATTCAATTATAATTAAATCAAAAAAAAACAATAGGAAAGCAAAGTAGTGTTTTAAATTCATATTTTACTGTTTATCAGAATATACTATTTGAGGAAGTGCTTAAAATGCTGCTCTCTCAGATAAATTGTATGGCGCGCCAAACCAGAGCAGAATCGTTTGAGCCTGCACTGGTCCCTCAATACCTACCGCCCTTCTTTTACCTTGTCCGGTTTATTGAGATATAAATTGAGCAGCCCGTTTCTTTCGAATTCCTTTGCATAACTTTCAATTAAAGGCTGTTCTTTTTTTATTATTTCATTTTCTTTCATTGTGCCGATTTTATCTTCACCAACCTTGCTTACCAGGTCTCGTCTGGCCATCATGTATGTAAGTTCTTCCCAGAAATTATCATCATTGTATTCATCGATGTAGAACTCTACTATTCTGTCAAACTCCTGAGTGGGAACATATTCCCTTGCGTCCTGATCATACTCGATAAATCTTCCGCACTTGAATTCTTCGGCAAAAGAAAAAAAATACTGCTCTACATTATGAAACTCATTAACCGGATCATCCCTGAAACTGTTTGCCATCCATGTGCCAAGATACAGCAATTTTATCAACGACCTGTATTGACTGTCAGAAAGCATTATTTCTTTCATTATATCCACCTTATCCATAAAATATTCACCTTATCCATAAAATTTATAAAAAACCTGTGTGATATATTCGTGATCATCAACTCCACATAATTCTCTTACAGAATGCATTGCAAGAATCGGAATCCCGACATCAACACATCTTACAGCAACATGGGCTGATGAAACCGGCCCTATTGTAGACCCTCCCCTTTGGTCTGATCTGTTGTAGAACTTCTGAACCGGAACATCTGTTTTTCTGCACAGTTCTTCAAACACGGCAATAGAATAGCTGTCAGATGTGTAGGATGAAGAAGCACTGATCTTTATAACAGGCCCTTGATTTATAACAGGTCTGTGTGTAGGATCAGCCTTATCATCCCTGTTCGGATGAAGCGCGTGGGCTGTATCAGCAGAGATCATAAAAGAGGATGAAAGAGATCTGAAAAAATCCTCCCGGTCTCCGCCGGCAGCAGCAACAATCCTTTCAAGAACATCTGACAGAAAATTCGAATCCGCGCCCTGCATTGTCAAACTTCCAACCTCTTCATTATTAAAAACAGCCAGAACATTATTCTCTGTACCGCTGCAGCTTACAAGAGCCTTAAGAGCGGCATGAACAGACTCCAGATTATCTATTCTTCCGGATGATATAAACTCTTTCCCGAGTCCTGTTATGCATCCTTTCTGATTATCATACAGAAACAAATCAAAATCAATTATTTCATCTGCTTTTATGCCGCTTTTTTCCGCAAGAAATTCAATGAGATAATTATCCTTTTCAATTGAATCTTTAGCAAGCCCAAGCAATGGAAGTGTATCCTTCTGGGCATTGAGCTCGATGCCTTTGTTTACATCTCTGTTCATGTGTATTGCAAGATTCGGAATTACAAGTAAAGGCTCATCAATACAGATATTCATGATTTCGGGTTTTAGAGGGTCGCCTGATCTGCAGGCTATTCTCCCTGCAATGGAAAGAGGCCGGTCGAGCCAGGTGTTGATAATGGGGCCGCCATAGATTTCAGTATTGAGCCTGAGATATTTCTTTTCACTGATCATTAGAGCATTGGATTTGATCCTGAAACCGGGAGAATCAGAGTGAGTTCCAATAATTCTGAATCCGTAATCTGCCGGTGATTTATCTGCAATTGTAAATGCAATAAGTGCTGATCCGTTTCTCACTGTATAATATTTTTCGCCTGTGATCGGTTTCCATCTTTCGCCCTCAATCAGTTCTGAGAATCCATTCTCGTTCAGTATGCGTCTAATTTCATCAATACAGTGAAAAGGGCTGGTTGATTTATCGATAAAATCTATAAGATTATGTGCCAGTTTATCTTTTTCGGGTATTTTCATCCCTCTGTTCCTCTTTCTTTCATTTTTTCTTCCGCCAGCTTCTGCATGTCCTCGACAGTATCAAACTCATCCACAATTTCAACACCAAGTAATGTCTCTATTGCATCCTCCATTGTTGCAATTCCAACATAGTCACCATATTCGTTAAGAACAATAGAAAACTGTTTCTTTGAATTAATAAAATGATTCAGAAGCCTGTATACAGAAAGGGAATCAACTATTACAGTGGGCTCTGCTGCGATTTCTGCAAGTCTGGTTTTAGTTTTTTTTGCTGCAATGCAATCCATAATGTCTCTTCTCATTACAATTCCGGTAATAATATTCTTTGAAGGGTCATATAGAGGGATTCTCGAGAACTGCAGCTGAATCTTATCTTTAATGATATTTTCAACAGAGGATTCATGGTCGAGCCAAAAAACTACTGTTCTCGGAGTCATAATTTTCCGTGTTTTTATTGTATCGAGCTTGAAAAGATTTTCCATTACCGTGTATTCAGGAGAATTGATCGTTCCCTGAAAATAGCCAAGTCTTATAAAATTAATCATTTCTTCCCTGCTTATGGCGGCAGCTGTGTTGTTTTTCGTAATCAGGCCTGAAATGAAATTAACCGGAACAATAAGAGGTTTCAGGATAAAAATGAGTACTCTCAATATATATGCGCTGGCAGGTCCAAGTGGCTTCCAGTAATATGCCCCTAGTGTTTTCGGGATTATTTCTGATAAAATCAGTATAAGGAGAGTAAGAACTGCAGAAAAGACTGCCATCCACTCTGATCCAAAGAGTCTGAGTGCAAGGGCACCGGCAATGGTCGCACCAACGGTATGTGAAATTGTATTAAGAGTGAGAATTGCCGATATTGGTTCATCTATCTTTTCTTTAAGAGAATGAAGCATTTGCCCGGATTTTTTTCCTCCGGAAAGAAGTGACTGGATATAGGGTCTTGTCACTGAAAGTATAACGGCTTCCAGTATTGAACACAGGAATGAGATGGAAATGAGTAATGCAATAATCAGAATTAGTTCAATCATATTAAAATTGCTCCGTTTTTAAATAGTAATCAGGCGAATATTTTTTTCTGTATTAATCAACGAAATTTTATATAAAGCAATAATATAAAGCAAAACATGCACTTATTTGTGGCTTTTCAATGGCTTTTTTGCTCAATAATAGGTTTGACATATTTTTGAATATAGTGTAAAAAGAATATAACAACAGTTAAATTATGTTTAACAAAATAGGGGGCTGCTAATGAAATATCCAAAAAAATTAATTGTTCTTCTTTTTTCGGCGCTTGTAATTTCGGGGTGTGGAATAAAAGTAAACCCGGAAATGAAGGAATGTATGAATGCCCATGGTTCTCTTGAAAAATACAGAGAAGTTATAAAAAAATATGCTTCTCCAGATCTCCTTTCTGATCTTACCATTTGCTGTACTCTAGTTGATAACCGTGTTATAGCTTCTGAAAAAGCTGGAGATATTACTTACTACTGGGAAGAAGGCAGACTTGTTGAATCCAGCTATGAGATTCCTTCTGATATTATTCAAATAATTAAAGTTGGTTGGAAAAATAAGAAAATTGTATATCTTGAGTTTCTAGGACCAATGAAACTTCATGAAAAAAAATATATAAAATCCAAAGATGCCAGGGCAAAGGAAAGAAAAATCACAAGATAAATAGTTAAAGGAAGGAGTCTGTTTAAAACTCTCCTTCCTTTGTTAACTCGATTCTAATGCCTCACATTACCTTTTAACCGAACAATTCAATATTATTTTGAGGTATTCTTCGATTTCAAGGAATACAGAATTTATTTCATCAGAATCAGGCAGAGTATTTCTGAGAAGCGGAATGTACTCTCTTTCAATAATTCTTTTAAACGCAGGATGGAAGTTAATATCGAATACCCATCCTGCCTGAAGAAGCTTGAAGTCATTAACATTTTTTACATGATTCATGTTCACTATACTGTGATTGATTAAGGTTTCATAAACCTCTGGTGATATTCCCGGAGAGTCAGGAAGGTCGAGTTCAATTGACGGGTTACTTGATTCATCAGTTCTGTAGTAATATTCGAGCACAACCTTCCATATATCAAGTTTATCAGCATCCCGAATCAGTTTTGAATAAAAAAGTACTCTTTCATCTTCATATTCAGGAAGATTTGCCCTGTTGTGAAATAGTATGCTTTTTAAAATAATATTTTCTGTCTCGTGATCGAATCCCCCCAAAAGGCCGTTTTCTTTGATTATTTCAACTCCGAGTTCTGCATGATTAACAGATCTTGCATCTGCAAAAGTTTTAAATTTTTTGTACTGTTCGAATCTTCCTGCGTCGTGTAACAGTGCAATTATTTCCGCCAGAAGAATTTCGTTTTCAGAAAGGCCAAGGTTTTCTGCTATATAAACTATTTCGTCACAAACTCTGAGTGTGTGATCCTTTTTGAGCACTATATTCTGCTGGTACTCTTCAGATTCCATTATGAAGGAACCCGCATAAGTATGAAACCATTCGATCAATTTATTTCTGTTGTTCTGCATTTATACCTCAATATAATCATATGGCAAAGATAGAAATACATTTAGTCTCTGCAAGAACTATTGCTCTAAACGTATAAATTATTTGAGAGTGAATTGCTAATCCGAATAAAACGAAAATTTGTTTTTCACTGAAAAAGGCAAGTTCGGGACACAACTTCAATTGCTCTTTCTGCTGCTATTTCTATTTCGTGTATGTTTCTTATTTTTTCAAGAATCACTGTTTCTGAATTTAAACAACATATAAAAACCTTTACTGTTAATCTGAAAATGAATAGACACAAATTTGCTACTATTTTAAGAGGATATACTTCAGGATAAAAAAAAGAAACCAATTAATTCATTGTTTATCCCTGAAATTTTTTATAAATGATGCTCTAATATTCCCCGGCAAAAACGGCATGGCTGATATTTCTGTTTTTCGTAACCGGAAAATATTTTTAGAAAAAAACTGCAACTATTTATGCCATAAATAGTTTTGTACTCTTGTTAATCTATTTTACCGGTATTACCTGTTAAACACTTTCTGTATAGGAGAAACCAATGAAAAGAACCATTGAAATAAAGGTAAGGGGTTATCATCTGGATATGTTTGCTCATGTAAACAATGCGCGTTATCTGGAATTTATAGAGGAAGGCAGATGGGATTTCTTTGAGCAGGAACAGGGTTTTTTAAAATTTGTCACTGAAAACAACCTGATATTTCCTCTTGTTAACATCAATATTGATTATAAATATTCTGCCGGTGTTGGTGACATTCTCCAGGTAGAGACATCTCTGAAAAAAATCGGAAATAAAAGTGCAACAGTGGAGCAAAAAATTTATATTCAAAATAAAGACAAGCTTGCGATCGATGCAGAAGTAACTTTTGTGTTTATTGATAAGAATACAGGCAAAACCATTGAAATTCCTGCAAAATTGAAAGAAATATGGAATAACCTGATTATCAACAACTAGAAGAATAGATTATACTTAATATTCTTTTCAATAAACACATCCTTCATTGCAAAACAATAATACAATTAATCCTCTGTTGATTTATTCAGCAAAATATATTATGTTGTTAACACCTGGCTGTTTATAAAAAATAAGCGGACAGACAAAATTCTCTGTTAAAATGCCAGAGACTCTAAAATGTATTATTTTAATTCTACTTTATTCCGGAATCGATTAATGAGCAATAAAACATCAGAAATTACCAAAAAAAAATCTGCTTTCTACTCAGATGATGAATTGTATACAGCAGAACATAAAAAGGACATTGAGAAATTCAACCGACTTCTTGAAAAAATGAAGGAAACTGAAAAAAATGCGGCAGATAAAAAAGCACTTATTGAGTTGAATGAAACCATTCATTCGTTTGAAAAATATATAATGACCAACCGCTTAGTGCTTTCCGGAAGTGAAAAAAAAGAATTGGCTGCCATTACAGGATCAAACCTTACACCTGTTGTAATAAAAAGAATGGCTGAAGACCTGATTTACAGAATCAAACAAAGAATTGAAAAGTCTCTTGCCGAAGAAAATGAAAATAAAAAATTTAAAGAAGAAATCAATCTACTGCATTCATCAGGAGGCGGTATAATCGCATGGTTCAGGCTTTTCAGGTTCTCAATTTCATATGGAACAATAACTCCCTTTTCGCACAGACTAAAAGCAGCCTCTCTTTCAATTATCAGAGAGAATGCATTTTTCTGGCAGCAATCCATTATTAAATACATACAGGATGTTCTGGACAGGGATTACTATATCCTAAGCACAATTGAATACAACACTCTTTTACTTATAAAAAAGCTTAATACTCCCATAGAAAAAATAAAGGCTATACCGTTCGAAGATTCATATGATTCGGATTCAATATCTTCGCAGATGGATAATTTTACGGAAATATACTGTATTCTGAAAAAAAATTTTTCAATTGCAGATGAGGGACTTAATCATGCCATTAAAAGAAAAAAACCACCGCATGGTTTGCTGGGATACTTTTACAGCCTTATGAGTATCCCTCTTCTCAACCAAAAGCCCAAAAAACTCACAGACTTTGAAAAACTCAACGAAACAATAGAAGGAACGCTCTATTCCTATTATACTACCAGGCAGAAAACAATAGTTACAACTCTGAATCAGCTGGTATATCTTACTGGTGCAGATATCGAAATTGACACAATCAGAAAAAATTTAACCGATGCAGCCATAGATCATGAAAAAAATACAAGACAGAAAGAGAATTCTGAAAACACGCAAATACTTAAAAAATATGATGAACTCGACAGAATTCTGAACACATACCTGAAGAAGGGAGAGGATCTTCTGGAATTGATCCTGCAATACGAAGGAGGGTCAGCATACAAACACTGGCAAAAAGAACATCTGCGAAAACCGTTTCTTAAAATAAAAAGAATTATTGACGCCTATATTAAACATTTTCTTGAACCGCTTAAAACAGAGAACATTTTTGTTCCATTATTTCAGGGCAAGGAATACCCCGGATATATTCAGAAATTCAAGGCACTGAAAAGTTCAATTGACGGATTTACACTCTTTGATCTGGATCTGGTTGGCACAAAAGAGAGGGAATTTGTATCTGTAAAACTTCCGGAGGGAACAGACAGTGACGAATTTCTTAATTATATAACAGGCAAGGATCTTCTTCCAAATGTACATGAACAGTCTTTGATTACAGCAAAATCCATGCTGGCTAATATTGCCTCGAAAAGTTATGATATTGCATTGAGGTTAAATGATATTATAACCGGATATTTAAACCGCAGAGAGATAATAGATGCAGATCCCACTGCCAATTACGATTTTCTTACTACAGCTTATTTGAAAAGGAATAATCTTCTCAAGTGCAGATTCATTGTAAGAGACAATGAAATTTACCTTGAAGATTTTTTTCAGGCAGCATCAGCTCTTGCTTTTTATTTTTCTGCAAAACTCAGTCATGAGGGAATTGATGCAATGCGAAAAGATTTCGATAAGGTTAAAAATCTCCGTAACCAAATATCGAATTCCTCTGCTTCATCTGACGGGGACGATAATGATGAAATCCCAGAAGAAGGAATAGACAGCATAGATACCAGTCTTGTAGAAGAACTGAATAATAAATATAAAGACAGTATAACCGGCCTTTGGAGAGAAGAATATCTCGATGATCATGTATTGCCTGTTTTGTATGATAATTCATTTAATTATATTTCTGATACACCAAGAACGGTATTCTTTGCTCAAATCAATGGTATAACGAATTTCAATAAAACTCATGGTTACGAAAACGGAGACAGATTTTTAAAAAAAATATGCAGTCAGTTTATCGAATCATTGAATAGCAGCAGTTTCAGCAAAGATGATATTTTGATAAAAAAAGAAGGGCCTGCGATTGTTGGTTATCTCAACAATATGGATTTTACGACTATAGTAGAATTAATACAGCAGATTCAGAAAAAAATATTAGCACTGTCTGAAGAATTCGTTCCTGGAGATAATACAGGAGTTTATACAAACGCAGGAATTTACAAAGAGAAAAGAGGAACAAATTTTAGGAATAATGTCGAGGTTGCAGCAGCACTCATGAATGCAGCAATGAAAAAGGGACCGGGGAGAACAGCGTTTTTAAGAAATCCTGATTCCATAATGAATCCAAACGATGTTGACAGGTTCGGAGAGGTTAATCCGGAACTGATCACCATTTTGTGACAGAGAACTCCAGATGAGACTTATCTATCTTACAGATATTCATGGAGCTTTTGAGGATGTTAAGAATCTCTTGATTGAAACTCTTGCTGATGTCTATATCATAAGCGGTGATATAATTGACATTCCCTTTTATAATATGGAAACAGCAATTGCATACCATGAAATTCAGTCATATTTTAATTCCCTCAGAAGACAGATGAACCGCGATAATATCCTCCTTGAAGACTTTGTTGATGACCTGATGGATGACCCCGGGACAAAAGATGAGATAATCGAGAAAGGCACAAATTACCTTCATTATACAATCAGGGCAAGAAGAGTGATGCAGCAGAAATATAAGCTTCTTGCAAATATCTGTGATGCAAAAAATACCTCAGGGATATTTTTACTTCCCGGTAATTATGATATGGATTTAAAATATACCTCGTTGTTTGAAAGAGACCTGCACCTTCACAGTCATAGATTTGGAAGTCTCAAAATAGCAGGATACGGTGGCGCCGATGTATTCACAGCCGGAATTCCTGAAAGGTATATCATTCAATACCGGGCAGGGAAAAAAGATCCTTTGCCGAATGAAATGACCGGGTATTTTGATTTAACAAGACCTGATATTATTGTAACTCATAAACCGGCCCAGGGAATACATGATTGGATTCCGCATATTGGACCTTCAGGCTCTCCATCACTTAGAACGTGGTGCGACAGTAATGATCTTTTACTCTGTCTTACCGGTCATGTCCACGATTCATGGGGTATGCAGTATATCGGAAACACAGTGTATCTCAATCCATCCAATTTTGGAGATGTAACTACAATACAGGCTGAGGTTGCTGAAGGAGGATTCTTTTATCAGGTAGAGATCGAAAACCAAAAAATTGATCATATTGTTTTTAGAAAAATTGTAGCAAACAGAATTTATGATCTTATGGAGTATTATCCATACAAAAACGGTTATACCGAAACCATAATCGATCTCGAAAGAGTTAATGCTCTTCGCAGAAGAGAGAATTATGACATGAAGATGAAGAAGTACACTCATATTCCTGAAATTATTCTTCACAATGAGATACGTCAGTTTTTCAGATCTTTTCAGACCAGAGAAACAGAAGACAGGCTGGACAAACTGGAAAGAGTTGTTAAACTTCTTGAGGGATATTTCGAAACAATTGCAATGGATGTAATGGGTTCAGTGAACTTTGGCCTCTCTCAACCTCAATCCGACATTGATATGGTGTTATATTTGAGATGCGGGAGATCATGTGATGATAATCAGGGATACTGCCCTACTCTTGAAACCGCACGTCAAATGATACATGAAAGACTTGGTGATAAATATAAATTTCAGATAATCGACTGTGTTGACCTTACTCTTGTTGAAAAAAGTATCAGAGAAAAAAATTATGAATGTGAGGCTACACAGAGATTTCTTACACACAGACTTATGGGCAGGCCGATCAATTACAGAGTAATAGCTCCAGTTGAAGACCTTTTGAACACTGACATGGAATTCAGGAAAGAACTCGAAGGCAGCATACAGGCTTTTTTTAAAATTTTTACCAATACCTCTCAGCACGTGAGATCATTTGAAAAATATGAATTAAGACTCCAGTCTCTGGGCATAAGGATTCCCGATGCTATCAGGGAGAAAATCAGAGATTACTTCAGCAATCCTCCTGTTGAGAAATCCTGAATGATATTTTTTTATTTAAAATAGTATTATCAAAATATGAATATATATTCGTAATTACATACATTGCAGATGGCAAAGTTTTCTTTAAGAGTAAAAATCGGCGTTATGTTAACAAATCCCGTTTTTTTTCAAAAATAGCATTAAGCATTCAAAATAATTATTTACACAAAAATTAACGTTAACGACAATGAACAATGTTCTCTTTGAAACTCAAGTAACAGAAACCCACCTGTAAAACGGTGGGTCGTTTGATTTTTCCTGCATTTTTATTCATATATGCATATTTATGCAGCGTAAGCTGATAAAATATAAATCATATTCATTTTCCGGAGGCAGGTATGTTAAATGACGGTCAAGTAAAATGGTATATCGATCAGCTCACTGCACCTCAAATGCTCAACAGAAATATATTAAAATACGGGCACAGAACGGCGCAGATGTGGCGAAATGGTAAAACAATTGAATCAGTTACATGGAAGGAAGTTGGAGAGATTGTTTCTGATCTTTCATGCGGACTTATGGATCTGGGAATAGAAAAAGGTGACAGGGTCGCCATTATGAGTAATACAAGAGCTGAATGGCTCTGGTGTGATTATTCCATTCTGTGTGCAGGCGGAATAACGGTATGTATTTACCCAACTCTTTCTGATGATGAAATGACTTATATTCTGAATGATTCAGGAACTAAAATTATATATGTTGAAACAGAAGAACACCTAGAGAAAGCACTTGGCATTAAAAAAGATGTCCCGACTCTTGAAAAAATAGTAGTGATGAATGAAAATTTTACTCATTCATCTCCAGATGTGATGAATTTGTCTGATGTTGCAAAACTGGGAATTTTATATGGAGCAAAAGACAGATTCGCATATGAAAAAAGATGGAAGTCAGTCGAAATATACGACCGCATGACCATCGTATATACATCCGGAACAACAGGAAGGCCTAAAGGTGCAGTCCATACACACCTTAGCTTCAATGCCGCATGCTGTCGTGATCATTACATTGTACCATCATGGAGTGATGATGATCTTCTTCTGTCGTTTCTTCCTCTCTCTCATACATATGAACGTGAGTGTGGTCATGGTACTGCAATGCTTTGCGGAGGGTCCATTGCATACTCGAATCCCAAAACTCTTGTCGACGATCTTGCAATATTCAAACCAACAGTATTTATGTCTGTACCCAGAATTTACGAAAGGGTTTATATGACAATGAAAGAACAGGCTGCCGGTTCAGCTGTAAAGAAATTTCTTTTCAATGCTGCAATCAATACAGGAATAAAAGTGATCAATGAAAGAGCTGATGAAAATGGTTTCATTGATATGTCAGAAGATCTTGAACTTACAGATGGCATTGGCTTTTTTCTGAAACTTAAATTCAAGCTGTTTGATAAACTGATATTCAGCAAGGTAAGAGAAAAACTGGGAGGGCGTCTTCGTTTTGCCATGTCCGCAGCCGGAAGTCTGCCGGCTGATCTTTGTAAGTCCTTTCTTGCGATGGGCGTAAGAGTTATGGAAGGATATGGAGCCACCGAAACAATGAATGCTGTAAACTGTAATGTTATAAATAAAATGCTTCCGGGGTCAGTTGGTCCTCTGAACAAAAATGTGTATGGAAGAATTGCCGATGATGGAGAATGGCTGGTAAAAGGATCCTGCATATTCCTTGAATACTGGAATAATCCCGAAGCTACGGAGAAAGCCTTTTCTGAAGATGGATACTACAAGACCGGAGATATTGTGGAAATGGTTGCTGACGGTTATATTAAGATCGTTGACCGTAAGGGTGGCCTGATGGTCCTTGATACTGGTAAAAACGTTTCTGCAACTAAAATTGAAAGTAGATTTTCCCTGTCTCCCTACATAGATGTGGTTTTTCCAATTGCTTCAGAAAGAAAATTTGTCACGGCCCTTGTTGTTCCGAATCTCGATACATTCATTAATTATTTTGACGAGAATGGAATATCCTATGATAAATCCGCTCTTGTGTTTGAGGAAGAAGGCGGAGATAAAACCTGTATTCAGGTTGGTGAAGATTTTGTAGAAAACGTGAAACTGAAAGAAATAATATCAGCTGAAATAGAAAAAGTGAATAAAACTGAACTTGAGGAATATGAAAGTATTAAAAAGTTTAAAATAATCACAAAACGATTCACTGAGAAAACCAATGAGATGACTCCAACTCTCAAGGTAAAAAGAAGAATTGTAATGAAGAACTACGAAAAGGAGATAGACAGTCTCTATTCTTAAACTTTACAAATAAATCAGAAACCTGCAAACACTCCCTCAAAAGAAAAGGGAGTGTTTGTTTTTTAAGCAGCCTTTTGGATCAGTTGTTTTTTTGTCTGTATTTTGCATAATCGATTCCCAGCTTGTTTATTTTATAGCTCAGGATTCTCTTTGTAGTTCCAAGCTGTTTAGCTGCAAGGGTAATGTTTCCCCTGGAAATCTTCAGATTATCCACAATGATTTCCTTTAGATATCTGTCCATTAGAGCATCCAGAGAATCTGCTCCCTGTTCTGTAACCTCAGCCATCTGCAATGACGGTGGAAGATGATAACTTCTCATCACATCTTCGGTGTTGAGAATAACGGCTCTTTGAATGCAGTTTTCAAGTTCCCTTACATTGCCTGGCCAGTGATAACTCATCAGCATGTCTATAGCCTCACTGCTGATCCTTTTTATTTGTTTGTTGAATTCTGCATTGTACTTTTCAAGAAAATAATCCGAAAGAAGCATAATGTCAGCCTTTCTGTCTCTGAGTGCGGGGGAATAGAGTGGAAAAACATTGAGCCTGTAATACAGGTCCTGCCTGAATTCTCCCTTTTCAATTTTCATTTCAAGATCCTGATGTGTAGCTGTAATAACTCTTACATCAAGAGGGATTGTCCTGGTTCCTCCAATTCGTTCAATACTCTTTTCCTGGAGTATTCTAAGCAGCTTGACCTGCAGAGGCAGCTTCAGATCACCAATCTCATCAAGAAAAATTGTACCTCCGTTTGCAAGTTCAAATCTTCCTTTCTTGACATTTAGAGCTCCGGTAAAAGCTCCCTTCTCATGACCAAAGAGTTCACTTTCAATCAGATTATCCGGCAATGCTGCAATATTGACTTTTATATAAGGTTTATCTTTTCTTGTACTTTGTGACTGGATTGCGTCAGCTATAAGCTCCTTACCTGTTCCTGTTTCTCCGTTTATAAGTACGGTTGTATTTGTTGCTGCCACGAGTTGAATTTTTTCATAGAGCTCATCCATAGCGGCTGAATTACCGATGATGTTATGTGGTTTTTTTGCTTTTGAAAGCCTTATTCTGAGAAGTCTGTTTTCTTCTTTTAGTTCTTCTTCTCTTTCGAGCATAATTCTTCTTTCGTTCAGTGCGTGAGCTATCATTACGGATATAACAGAAAGGATGTTGAGATCATCAATAAAGTTTTCAGCATTGTCTGATTTTTTTTCAATTGATATTGTTCCGATTACTACACTTCCCGTTTTAACAGGGACGCAGATAAAACCCGTATCATCCATGCCATCAGAGCCTGCTGCTCCGGTTCTGTTAAGAAAAAGCCTGTCATTCTTTAATGATGAGATTACAATTGGTTCGCCTGTTGATATGACCGTTCCGGTTACACCCTCTCCTGCCTTATATGTCCCGCGACTTATTTCCTCCGGAGTATAACCATAAGAAGCATCTATCGATATTCGATTATTATCCTCATTATAAATGCTTATGAAGCCCCTTTTTATTCGGAGGTTATCAGCGACAAGATTCATAATGTTTTTCAGAAGGTCGTCGAAATCGGTTCTTGACGTAAAAAGCTTTCCTATCTCAGAAATAAAACCCGTATAATCACTAATAAACTTTTTTTCAAATTCCATGGTTTTACTCATTAAACTATCCTCTTGATAGAAAGTTAATATTTAACTTTCAGGTAACTTCCCGGCCATGAAGGCTGATACCGAATCCTCTGTAAGATAATCAGGACTGAAATCTTTCAAATCAGCAAAAAAAATCATGATTCAGAAAACTCTGTTTCTACTGTATTACTGGAAAGTTAAAATATTTAATAGTATTGATATAATAAAAAGCTCTCAAACAGAGAAGGACTTTTTTTGCGGTTTTTCAAAGTTTACATATTTGTAACCCATGAATTGATTCTTGTGCCAGGAATGTAAAAACATAAAAAGGGATTTGGTCAGGGAATGAAATCATTGACTTAGAATTAGCTAAAAGAAACATACTGGTTATATCTAATTAAAATAGAGAAAACCGGGTTATGTAAACTCAATCCTGTTTCTGCCGTTTTCTTTTGCTTTGTAAAGTGCATCATCCGCTCTTTTTATAATTTTGGGGATATTGTCTTCATGCTTATCATACAGGGTTACTCCAAAGCTGGCAGTTCTTTTGTGTATTTCAGGAAATTTATAATCTTTAATAATAATCCTCAGTTTTTCAGCCAGAGTCATTATGCCTTTCTCATCGATATCCGGGCAGATTATCATGAATTCTTCTCCCCCCCATCTTCCGACGATATCACTTTTGCGTGTATTGTTTTGCAATAATTCAGCAAAACATACCAGAATCCTGTCCCCTGTCTGATGACCATAGTTATCATTGATGAGTTTAAAATGATCGATATCAATTAAAACAATTCCGAAAACACTATCAAACCTGTCAGAAGAATTCAGTTCGATCTCGAGACTTCTGTCCAGCATTATCCTGTTATAAAGACCTGTTAGCTGATCTGTAACAGCCAGCTCGAATAATTCGATATTCTTTTCCTCCAGCTGAGCTTTAAGAATATTTAAATCATCAAGCAGTTTCTGAGTTCGTTTTAACCTCATGTCCTTTGTCCAGAGCATTTGTTTCCGCTTTTTGGATGACTTGCTG
>CAZEJW010000038.1:0-28535 GCA_964512685.1 uncultured Leptospirales bacterium
AAAAAATTGGCTTTTTGGAGAATTTTTTTTCAGTTTCAATTTACGGGTGCTGATGGCAGTCTCAGAGGTTGATTTGCAGGTCTCAGAGGTAAAATTTCCAGTAAAATTTCAATCCATAAAAACAGTATAAAATCTCAGCCAATATACAGTGAATAAAAATCAGTTTACAAGCCCAATAATTCACTGTATATTGGCAAAAATGATAAAAACGCTTGCGGGCAACCAAAGGGCCATCAGGTAAAAAAATTTAAAAATGGCAGGCCTTATGTTAATCAGCAATGGTATAAAATTTGTCGACGACGTTACAAGACTGCTTGATTCACTTTGCAGTGAAACAAATCCAGCCAGTATAAAGTATATACTTGCTGAAATAGTCATCTACATCAGAACACATCCCAATCTGAGAGCAAGAAAAACAGAATCTATCCCTGAGATGGAAAGCGGGATAACAGCATTTCTAAACAATTACAATGGAGAAAATTTTGAAGAAATATATTCGATACTCCGTGAAGTGATAAGGCACATCCCTAAATTCCATGTATTCAACATAGACATAACAGAGCTCAGAGACATCGCCCACGATTTTGATGACGCATACCGTTACAACAATGTTTTTAAATCCTTTGCAGCAGATATCCGAATGCTCGTACATCAACATCTGTCAGACAAGGTTATCATTAAGATTGAAAAACTTCAGGATTTCCTTAAATCTGATTCAACATCAGCAACAATCGAAGGCACAAATATTAGTGATGCTTCCAGAGAAGAAAAAGATCACCTTCTCAATTCAGATATTTTTCAGGAACTTCTTTTTCTGAAGGATAAACTGAAAATTGCATGGGCGAACAGCAGCAATCTGAAAAAATCAAGTTATTCGGAAGAGGAATTTACAAATGTCATAGAACTTGTTCTTGAAAAGCTACCTATGGAAAAAATTCAGGACATGCCGGCTTACCACGAATTCATGGAACGCTTCAATGAAACTTTTGAGCTCATTAAAGCATCGAAATGGAAACAAATACCTCTCGGGCAAACCAGATATTATCTTAAAAACCTGATTTGCGAAATAATGGAAACAAAAGCATCTGACAAGGGCGATACTCTCTTCAGACTCATGACAGTGGATTCTCTACTTGAGCAGATTTCATTTCTCTATTATTCTAATCTTGTAAACTCATGGCTGCATGAAATAACAGATAATAATTACGATTACTCTCTTCAGGCACTCTACAATCTCACTCTCTGCACAAGGGCCATTGGGCATGGAACAAAGCATCTTGGAAGATTCGCTTTTCTGATCGAAAAACTCTGGAAACAAAAACAGGCAGAAAACATCCCCAGCCTTATAAATACAATGAATCATGAACTGAAAAAAAATCTCACATACCTTCAGGAAGTATATTCTGAAAATCTTAGAAACGATGACAAGACTCACCTTGTCAACCGTGTAATGAACAATATAATCCGTGAAAAAACAACGCATATTCTTGGGAATCTAATCAATAATATTACAACCTATATCAGCAAAAAAAGAAAAGAAAGATACCATCGTGTGTTAGAACACCTGTATGAAAAAAAAGATCTCAAAATAAAAGATCTTGTATTTACGTTTGGAACAGACATGCCCATTGAACAGCAATTCAGTCCATGCGAAACATATAAGGCATGCCCGGAATTTATGGGAGGTAAAGGATTTTCACAGGCAAGCAATTCAAAAATTATAATCGAAAATAATTTAAAAGACCTGGATGTACCCAAAGGCGCCGGATTCAGCACTTTGACCTGGTATCACATCCAAAACAAAGAAGACAAACTCGAGGATTTTAGATTTGAACTATGGAACATAATACGAAATCTTGAAGAAAGAACCGGAAAATTTCTGGGCAATCATTCGAATCCCCTTTTAATAATTGCCCGGTCCGGTGCAACAGTATCGCTACCAGGCATTCTGGATACGATAAGTCACATTGGAATCAACAAAGATATTGCTCTCTCGTGGTCAAAAAAACTCAAAGAACCCCGCAGGGCTTTCCAGGCATATATTAACTTTATGCTGAGTTATGCGCGAAGTGTTTTACTGCTCAACACAAACAGGATAATAAAATTTGCAGGTTATGAAAAGAATGAAATTCTTTTTAAACAGGATCTTGACGGACTCGAGGCCGCATCAAAAAATATTCTATTTGAAATTCAGCTTCAAAGCGGGCTTGGAGACGAAGCTATCCCGGATGATCCATTCGAACAGCTTTATAATTCTACTATTGCCGTATTCAAGTCATACGACAACGAGATAGTACAGCTACAGGCAAAAAATCACGGGATGCCTGAACAGTTTCAGACAGCATGTCTGGTGCAGGAATGTCTCCCTATCATCAATTCAAAGGACTGCTCAGGTATTTTTTTTACAAGAGACCCAAGCACCGGGACGCATGAAAAGACACGATTTAAAGGTCAGATCGAATTCAGGGAGGGTTTTTTTGGGGATGTGATAGCGGATGGAACAATCTCCCCGGAGCCTTTAAAAAAATTCATCAAGAAACACAGAAACCAGTATGAATCACTTAAGAAATTCAAATACTATGATGAAAGACAGCAGAAGAATCCAACTGACATCGAATTCGCAATCAGGTCAGGCAAGACATTCATTGTACAGTCAAGGCTCCTGAAACAATCGCCGATTGCAATGATCAAAAACAGTTATGAACTTTACAGTGAAAAAATAATCAATGAATATGAACTGATAAAAAGAACAGCCTTCAGTCTACATACAAACATAAGCCATACATATCTTGATCACTCTTTCCTGGACAGGAAGGAAATCAGAAGAGTGCCGGTAATAGCAAGCGGCAAACCCGTAAATGGCGGTGTTGTAAGAGGACGGGTCGTTATGAATCAAACCCGAATCAGTGAATTCGAAGGTCCTTTGATATTCATAACAGAAAACAATGTACCTCCTATTGTAATAATGAAAGAAGAAAAATTCAAGGGATACATTTCCAAGGAAGGTGGAATTACATCCCATGCCGCGCTTGTTGCAATCGGAGAAAGGAAGCCCTGTGTTGTTGACGTTGAATGGTTTCGCGGTGAGGAATCCGATGAAATAATTCTGGGAGGAACAAGCATCAGGGAAGGTGAATATATCACCCTTGATGCGAATACCGGCAACATCTACCAGAACGAAATCCCCATTATCGAAGTTTGCGTAATAGATGAAGATTTCGTAAAAGCTCACGACAATATAGTACTGGTTATGGATGAACTTATATCATTCGAAAAAATATCATAAAAAAGGGATCAAACCCTTGCGGGACTGACCCCTTGCTTTTTCCTCATGAAATATCACTGAGGGAGTGCACATAAAAGATTATAGAGACTGAAGTTTCTTCTCAAGCCAGTCAGTCCATGGTGAAAAATCATCATCTTTTGTGGATGAAAATTCAAGAACAGGAATATCAGCATTCAGTTTTCCAAGGTCTTCATAAAAATAATCCTTACTGAAATTAGTATACTCCTGAAGATCCAGCTTATTAAGAATCACTGCTTCAGATTCTCTGAATAGCAGCGGATACTTGCCTGGCTTATCATCACCTTCGGTAACACTGATTACTGCAATTTTTGCATGTTCTCCAACGTCAAATTCCGCCGGGCAAACCATATTACCTACGTTTTCAATAAAAATCATATCTGTTTTGGAAAGATCAAGTTCATCTATTGCTTTTTCTATACTCAAAGCTTCCAAATGACACATACCGTCAGTATTGATTAAGGTAATTGGAATCTCGAATTTCTGAAGACGTTTTGCATCCCTGTCTGTTGCGACATCTCCTTCAATAATGGCTATACTGTATTTATCCTTAAGTCTTTCAACTGTTCTTTCCAATATTGTGGTTTTACCTGCACCCGGAGATCCGATCAGATTGACCATTAGTACTTTTTCATTTTTAAGACGGTCTCTTATTTCTCCTGCCTTTTCTTCATTGGCTCCGAGAATATTTTTCATTACTTTAATTTCCATCTCGTTTTTCCCCTGTTATATTTTTTATCATAAGCTCCTGCCCCTGAACAAGCTTCAGATCACTACCACCGCATTCCGGGCAGATATAGATATTGCTGCCTACTTCAAATTCGTTTTCACATTTATTACACTTCATCCTGATAGGAATGAATTCCATTTCAAGCACAGCAGATTCGGCAATAGTCTCTTTTGATATGGCCTCAAAAGCCATCTCCATTGCAACGGGTACAATCTGTCTCATTTCACCTATCACAAGTTCCACTTTTCGGATAGACACAAGATCATTTTTTTCTGCTACATCCTCAATGATATTAAAAAGGTTTGTCATTATAGATAATTCATGCATCAGCAAATCCTCGGCAACTGATCTCCGGCGCGCATTTCAACAATACGTTTACCGCCGATTTCCGTATCAAGAATGACTCTGCCGGGATGACCTTCAACGATTTCCCCAATAACAACCGCATCTTTGCCTTCCGGTGATTCTTTCATAACAGAGAGCACTTTTTCTGAATCTGCTGAATCCACAACCATCAGCATTTTACCTTCATTGGCAATATACAGAGGATCAAACCCCAGCATTTCGCACATCCCAAGAACCTCTTCCCTTACAGGTATTAAATTTTCATCGATCCTTATTCCGAAATTCCGGTTTTCAACAAGTTCACATAAAACTGTTGCGAGCCCTCCCCTGGTAGCATCCCTCATAAAATTGACCCGGGAAGAAACACCGAGCGTATCCTGAATTATTCCATTAAGAGGTGCACAATCGGAATATATCGGAGCTTTGATATTAAGATTCTTTCTTTCAGCCATAATGGCCATTCCATGGTCACCAAGAGTACCGTTTATAATTATAACATCACCTGGTTTTACATTCTCTCCTGTGCTTATAGGAGCGTATTCGTTTTTGAGGAAACCGACACCAGCGGTATTGATATAAACACCATCGCATTTTCCCCTATCAACAACTTTTGTATCACCTGTTACAATAAAAACTCCTGCACGTCTGGCCTCTTCTCCCATTGTTTTCACTATCTCTTCCAGCCTGTCGATTTCGAAACCTTCCTCAATCACAAAACCAGCTGAAAGATACCTTGGAACTGCGCCAGACACTGACAGATCATTCACTGTTCCGCATACTGCAAGCTTGCCAATATTCCCTCCGGGGAAAAAAAGCGGGCTTACAACATATGTATCTGTCGTGAAAGCGAGTTTTCCCTCTTCAATTTCAAGGACAGCCGAATCAGTCAATTTATCAAGTATGGGATTCCCGAAATACTTTCCGAATATCGATCCAAAGAGTTCCTTTGACAGTTTACCGCCGCTTCCGTGTTGTAACAATATTTCATTATTCATAATCTCTGTACCTGTAATATGCAGCACATGCACCTTCGTTAGACACCATACATGCACCAACCGGATTTTCCGGAGTGCACACTTCCCTGAAGAGAGGACAATCAACTGGTTTCTTCAAGCCCTTCAGTATTTCGCCACAAAGGCATCCGGCCGGCTCTATTGTTTCCTCTACTTCAACCTGGATGAGAGATGCATCATATTTTTTAAATTCATCCCTGAATCCGAGACCGCTGTCTTTAATATTTCCAAGCCCTCTCCATACATCATCACGTTTTTCAAAAACTCTATCCATCATTTCAATAGCGACGATATTCCCTTCGGGCTTCACTGCCCTGGAGTAGGCAATCTCCACTCTTGCTTCATCGTTTTCAATCTGCACTGCAAGCATATATATTGCGAGAAGCATATCGCTTGGTTCAAATCCGGAAACAACACACGGAAGTTTGTATTTATCCACAATTTCATTATACATGGCAGAACCGGCAATGGCACTCACATGGCCCGGACATATATATCCGTTAAGCGTTACCCCTTCATCAATAATTGCAGCCATTGCAGGAGGCATTCGTTTATGAGTACTCAGTATCATAAAATTATTGAGGCCTCCTTTTTCCGCATCAAGAACAGCAGCAGCACTAGCCGGGGTTGTTGTTTCAAAACCGATTCCCGGGAATATTACTCTTTTATTCTTTTCTTCTCTTGCAATGGTAAGGGCATCAAGGGTTGAATATACTATTCGTATATCAGCTCCTCTTGCTCTTTCCTTTTCCAGGCTGGATGTCGAACCGGGCACCCTGATAAAATCACCATATGTAGCAATGATAACATCATCGAGCCTGCTGAGGGCAACAATCCTGTCTACATATGAAGTAGCAGTTACGCATACCGGGCATCCGGGGCCTGAAATGAGATCGATTGTATCAGGAAGAAATGAATGAATTCCGAATCTGTGAATGGCCATTGTATGCCCTCCACAAACCTCCATCAGAGAAATTTTCCTGGTGGATATTTCTCCGATCCTGTCAGCAAGCCTTTTTATATCATCCCTGTTTCTGTATTCATCAATGTATTTCAAAATTTCACCCTCACATCTGTCTTAAAAGATCGAGAGTTTTTTCAGCCTCATCCCTGTCTATTTTTTCAATAACAAAACCTGCATGGACGAGGACAAAATCACCCTTTTCAACATCCGGAACAAGATGAAGCCCTGCATTATACTCGGCACCGCCAAGAGAAACACGCGCAAATCCATCATTTACTTCCAGTACTTCACATGGAATACTTAAACACATCCCTTTAACCTCCTTTCTGCTCCAATCGCAAGCTGGCCCAGTGAAATACCGCCATCATTTACCGGAACCTTCGAAGGAACATATACTTTAAAACCCTTTTCTTCAAGCAGTTCTTCTGTCTTTGTCAGGAGGTAACGGTTTTGAAAAATCCCTCCCGACAGAACAACCTTGCCAACAGATGTATCCTTTCTCATTCTCATCGCTGTAGCAACGATCATATCAATAACTGAATTATGAAACCTGGCTGATACTGTCGATACCGGAACACCTGCTTCAATATCATCAACAACTCCACGAATCAGATTGTCAACATGAATTGTATCCTTATAATCATAAGGATAATGCTCCGTTACAGTTCTGTCAATTACTGATTCAAGACGAATTGGTCCTTCCGCTTCAAATGTATTTACACTGCATAATCCCGCAAGAGCACTTACTGAATCAAACAATCTCCCCATACTGCTCGAAAGCGGAGTGTTGACAAAGCTGTCTATTGCCGACAGGATTAACTCAATTTTTCCAGTGTCAAGTTTTTTTAAAAATGTAATATTCTGATCAAATAATTTTCTTCCATAGACCCGGTAAATATATGACAAGGCCATCCTCCAGGGTTCTTTTGCAGCTTTGTCTCCCCCGGGAACAGGAATATAATCAAGATGTGTATACCTGGAGTATTCTGACAAGTCGCATAACAGAAACTCTGATCCCCATATTTTGCCGTCATCCCCCAGGCCTGTTCCGTCCATAGCTATACCAATGACCTTTTCATTTAGACCATATTCTGCCATTACTGAAGCACAGTGAGCATGATGATGCTGAGCACTTACGACAGGAAGGCCAGTCTCGTCTGCATAACGGCTGGAAAGATAATCAGGATGTAAATCCCTCACTACCATTTCAGGGTTAAACCTGAATATTTTTTTATACCTTTCTATTGTTTCACAATAAAAATTATATGTCTCAAGATTTTCAAGATCGCCTATATGCTGACTCACAACAGCCCTTTTACTCAGCCCAACTGCAAATGTATTTTTCAGCTCAGGGCCTGCGGCGAGTATACCTGATATATTTAAATCGAGCTTAAGAGGAGCCGGCACATATCCTCTCGATCTTCTCATGATTCTTTCTTCATTATTTACAATTCTAACAACGGAATCGTCTGTCCTATTATAAATTTCCCTGTTGTATAATATCAAAGCATCAAAAACCGGCAATAATTTCCCCACAGCCTCTTCATTATGAATTACAATGGGTTCTCCGGAAAGGTTACCGCTTGTGAACACAAGAGAAGAAACAGAGAGCCTCTCAAAAAGGGTGTAATGAAAAGGCATATAGGGAAGTATGCACCCGATTGTATCAAGCCTCAGACTGACTCCTTCAGCGAGATCTTTCTTTTTTTTAAGGATAACAACCGGCCTTCTGTATGAGAGGAGAGCCTCTTCTTCCGGTCCGGAAACAAAGGCATATTCTTTGACAGATTCAATATTCCTGAACATAACAGCAAAGGGTTTACCGTCTCTCTGTTTCAGATCTCTCATTCGTCTGACGGCATCATTGTCCAGAGCATTGCATACGAGCTGGAAACCGCCCATCCCCTTAATTACAATACAGCTACCTCCCTCAAGCATGGATACTGTTCTGTTATAAATTTCATCTAACGCATCTATTCTTTCTTTTCCGATTATCATCTGCATGGATGGTCCGCAATCAGCACATGCCACGGGCTGGGCATGAAAACGTCTGTCCAGAATATTCTCATATTCACTGCGACAGCTCTCACACATTGGGAAAGGTTTCATTGTAGTTTTATCACGATCGTAGGGAAAATCTTTTATTATGGAAAATCTTGGTCCGCAGTTTGTACAATTGATAAAAGGATAATCAATTCTGTTCTGCTGTTTTTTCATATCCAGCAGACAGTCCTCACAGACTGCTATATCAGGGCTGATTTCAGATGTTGTATCGGAGTTATCCTCGCTTTTTTTTATGGAGAATTCACTGTAGGGTTCGTCTTCAATCTCACTAACAGAGACTGAATCAATCTTTGAAAGCACAGGAGGATTGTTTCTGAGCTGATCCAGAAATATTTTCAAAGCCGATTCACTGCCCTGAGCGTTTATCAGAACTGAATCTGTTCTGTTTGTAACCCAGCCCATAATTTTATTATCAGCCGCGATTCTGTATACAAAGGGCCTGAATCCGACTCCCTGAACCAATCCTGTAACTGTAATTAAATATGATCTCATCGAAATCCCGGGTTATCATAATCACACAACACTCAACCACATCATAAAAAACAGTAATAAAAGTAAAGATATTTTACATAACAAAAAGTGCAATTAATTTTGAAAAATACTTTTTATTACAAAAAAAGCTGTAATTACTACAAAAAAAGGCTGCCGGGAATCCGACAGCCTCCTGTTCACTTCAAAAAATATAGAACCTGTCCGATCAAAGAATTTTCTGAATTTTTTCTATAAGTTCATCAATACGAACAGGTTTTGTAAGAAAATCATCTATATCAGGTAAAAAACTCTCTTCCTGGTTCAGTGAAAATCTTGAATTAGTTACCTGATCAATTGCTGTAAGCATAATAATCGGTACATCCTTCACTTCTGTATACTTTGAATCTTTTCTTTTATTACGTATCTGATATGCGGCTTCGAATCCGGCAGTATCAGTTTCCATCATAATATCAAGAATAACGAGATCGGGCTTTTCCGAGAGAACAGCCTTTAGACCCTCCTGACCGCTGTAAGCAGTTGCAACATCATAACTGTTTACAAGAAGAGACTGTTTGAGAGATTCAACCAGATCCCTGTCATCATCAACGATTAATATTTTTTTTGTCATTTTAATGCCCCCTTTTGGTAATGTCTGAACACGAATCGATCAATCAGTCGTCGAGCAGTTCATATATTACATTTCTATCCTTCCACGCCTTGTTGTGCTCATACATATCGATCGGGAACTCCATCTGCTTGAGTTCTATCGGAGCGACAGCTTTGTCAACAAGACCGAGAGCAAGTGCAACACCATATATAATTGCCTCAGGTCGGGGAGGACATCCGGGGATATAGTAATTTACAGGGATCGCCTTACCGGCTCCACCTGTCACATTATAAGTATCAAACCAGCATCCGCCACCGGTTGCACATGAACCAATTCCAAAAACCAGCTTCGGATCAGGAAGAGCATCATATGCTTTTTTTACGAGTGGAAGAGTTGGTCTTGTAACAGCGCCTGAGACAAGCATTACATCTGCATGTCTCGGGGAACCTACCAGCTTCATTCCAAACCTTTCAACATCGTAATAAGGAGTGAGTACATTGAGAATTTCAATATCACATCCGTTACATGCTCCTGTATTACAGTGATAAATCCAAAGGGATTTTGGGAAAAACTTTTTTGCTATATTCGAAAGCATAATTATTCTCCTAGTTTCTCTGGTCTTTTATGGTTTTCCGTTTTTTCATATACCTTTTCATCAAAACGGTCTGTTGTTTCCCTTATAAAAGCCCTTGTTTCAAGATTATCATACCTGTATCCCTGTAGATCCATCCTGTCTATCATATTGGTGTTTTCCATATCATAGCACCTGCCGCACCTGTTACAGGTAAGCATGAAGAGCTCTATTCGTTCCGTAATATCTTCCCTGTTGTCTGTAGCAAGCTCGAATTTATCCGTCATAGTTATAGCATTTTCAGGACAAACATCCGCACACCTTCCGCAGTAAGTACACCTAGAACCATCATAAAGCATAACGCGGATTTCCTGGCAGACATCTCTAATGAGTATTGTTCTTGCAGGACAGTGATTGGCGCATCCTCCGCAGCCAACGCATTTATCATGGTCCCAATATGGCGCGCCTCTGAAATTTTCAGGAACGGGCTCTTTTTCGAAGGGGTACTTCAGGGTTACAACGCCCGGCTTTATTACCATGAGCACCTGTTTTATCTTACTTGTTAACCACATGATTTATCTCCTTCTTCCTTTCTATAATCCATAAACCGAAAGCCCGACCGCACAAACTGCCAGAACAATAAGCACTGAATAATACCTGATTGCCTGATCAATTCTGAGACGTGGGTTTGTCGATCCCAGCAAAGCTATCAGAACAAATACAAGCGAAACCTCTGCAAGCTGAATGAGAAGATCAAAAATGTAATAACCTGTATCGAATCCGGGGATAAACACTGCCACAAAAAGAACAGCATAAAACATCTGCTTCATCATCATAAAATACTTGAACATCGCGAGATTAGGGCCACTGTATTCAATGAACGGCCCCTCAAGAAGCTCCTGCTCTGCTTCAGCAATATCGAACGGCTGTTTCCCTACGAATGCCTGAAGAGCCATAAGAAAGAGTGCAAGCATAAGCACAGTGGACCATGCATATCCTCCAGCAGTAACACTTCCCATAGTAACATCTATACCAAGGCTTTTTACCTTTACCGCACCCAGAATAAATGTCATTGCAAGTACCGGCTCAACCATTATCATGGTGACCATTTCCCTGCTCGCTCCTATCATTGCGAAAGTATTTTTACTTGCCAGAGCTCCAAGGAGAACACTAACGCCACCAAGAGTCAGCAGATAAATCACTGCAATCACATCCGCATACCCTGTGAGGAATGTCGCCTTACCTGCCAGGGGGAGGAAACTGACAACCGTTATAATTGAAGCAAAAGCCATCATAGGAGCAGCCTTGAATGCCCAGTTATCTGCGACAAGGTTATCCTTGCCGAGAAGCTTGAGTATATCATAATAGGGCTGAACAATCGGAGGCCCCTGCCTTGACTGAACCTTTGCAGTTAACTTTCTTACAATCCCTTCAAAAAGAGGAGCAAGAAGAATAAAAATCAAAATATTGATAAAAATATATGCTATATCCATCTCTTACCTTCCCTGAGTGTCTTTATTACGGGACATATTTTCAAGTTCGCTCTTATCCATGACGCCCACTTTCCCGGATTCAAGATTAACAACCTCTACCCTGTCTGTACATGAAAAACATGGATCAATACTGCCTACAATAATCGGAAAATCAGCAAATTGATTATCCAGAAGCATATCCGGCACACCCTGAAGGTTAGGATAGGTTGGGGCCCTTACTCTCCACCTCTCAGGCCTGTTCTCTTCTCCGGTAATCACATAATGCACAGACTCTCCTCTTGGAGCTTCAACAACGGATATACCATGTTTGAGAGCAGGAATCTCTTCTGACAATTCAGTAAGAAGTTCACCCTCAGGAATTTTATCCATACATTGTTTTAATATTTTAATTGATTCATATATCTCAAGAATTCTGATAACGAGAGTTGCCCATACATCACAGCTGTCAAGAACAGGGACATCGAATTTCATCTCGTCATATGCAGCATAGGGATGATCTCTTCTGACATCGATATCGACTCCACGGGCCCTTGCAACAGGACCAACCAGGCTCCACTTAATGGTCTGCTCTTTTGTTATGCAGCCAACTCCCTTTGTTCTCTTATGAACAGCAGTATCGTTAGCTATCGATTTATGAATTACCATCACTTCTTTCTCGACTTTATCAATAACGTTAAGAATATCCTGTTGAACATCAGGTGATAAATCACGCCTGACTCCACCGGCGATTATCATACCATAGGTTTTTCTGTTACCCGTGATTCTTTCGCTCAGCCACATTATCTGTTCTCTTACCCGCCATGACTGCATGAATACAGTATCAAAACCTATAAGATGGCCGGCGATTCCAAGCCACAGAAGATGCGAATGCAGTCTCTCGATCTCAAGCATAATTGTTCTGATGTACTCGGCCCTTCTTGGCACAATGATTCCCGCTGCCTCTTCAAGAGCCTGTGAATATGCAGTTGCATGAACAGATCCGCAGATTCCACAGATTCGTTCAGCGATGAACGGAACCTCATTATAACTGACCTGAGTCTGACAGAGTTTTTCTATTCCACGGTGAGTCATAAATCCGCGGTAGTCACAGCCTTTGATTGTTTCTCCATCAACATAAACTGCAAAATGCTCAGGCTCGTGGAGCGCTGTGTGAAATGGGCCAACAGGAACCATGGAACATCCTTCAGGACATTCATCCAGTTCGTAGGCAACATCTTCAGCTGCCGGCGGGACCAGGTCATGAGGAACCTCTTTTCTGAGAGGATATATTCCTTCCGGCCAGTCATCCGCAAGAACAAGTCTTTTTGGTTTAGGATGATTTTCGAATTTAAATCCGAGAAGGTCTATAAATTCTCTTTCCGACCAGCCTGCACTTGGGATGTCCGGTGTGATGGATTCCATTACCGGGTTCTTTTCATCAACGAAAGCCTGAAGCATAACGATTGTATTGTCATTGTCATACGCGAAGGTATGAAGCATGCCCATGGTTCCGTCTCTTTTTATATTGTCATAACCAATACTTACGAGATAACGTCCTCCAAGTGAAATCAGCTCATTCGATATTTCCCTGACCTTATCCTTCTTTATATCAATATAAAGTCTGGAATCAGACGGAGTTTCCACTTTCAGGATTTCATCCCCAAATTTGTTTTTCAACGTTGTTTTGATATTTTCTATTGCCTTCATATTCTACCTCTATTCATTCCAGTTAACCCGGTTACTTGACCTTTCCGCCGGTCCACCAGAGGAAATCTTTTAATGCTGAAAACATACTCCTGTCTTTATATCTTGTAATATTGTCGAGTTCCTTGTATCCGCACAGCCAGGTTTCAACCTCTCTTTCCTTTGACCCGCCAGACTTTCTGAAAAAGTAGCTAAAAAGAAAAGCTATGGCAAAAACCACAAGCATCATTACCGGAAATATTGCTGATGAGGCCACAGTCTGCATCCCGGGCAGTTTCACCTGAACTCCCATAAGAGAACTGAAGATATAATTATCAAAGACCGTATTGTTAAAGGCATTGTGTATAATCGATCCCTGTGATGTCTGGAAGATACCAATAATTGTCTTGAAATAGAAATATGGTAACAATCCCTGAACGATACAGAGAATAGTAAGAATTATCTTTGGAATCAGCATTCCCGCTGAAACTTCTTTGATTTCCTTTTCAACCGTCCACTGTGTTCCCGAGGATGTAAAAGTCATTCCAAAGAATTTCACATAACATGACAGCGTTATTGCACTTGTAAAGAGGGCAATGATTCCAAAAATTACAAGAAACATAACCTCACTGCCGGCAAGCAAAGATGTCGATATGATCGTCCACTTACTTGCAAATCCGCTGAATGGAGGAACACCCGCAATTGAAAGGGATGCGATACCGGCGATTACAGCACTGACAGGCATGAGTTTTATTAGACCGCCAAGTTTATTGAGGTCTTTTGTACCTGTAGCATAGAGAACACTTCCGCTTACAAGGAAGAGCAGTCCCTTGAATATCGCATGGTTTATAACGTGATAGAGAGCTCCGACTATTGCAATGAGCCCAAGCATTTTCACGAACTGACTGTCTGTATGAAACATCAAAAGTGAAGAGCCAATGGCAAACACAATGTATCCAAGCTGACCAATAGAACTGTATGCAAGAAGCCTTTTTGAATCACTCTGTTTCATAGACTGAACTGTTCCGATAAAGAGAGTGAGTACACCAAAGACTGCAATCACCAGGCCCCAGAAGAATCCGTCGAAATGAACGTTTTCTCCATGCGGAACCATCCAGAAGAATGACCTTATGATTCCGTAAATACCTGTCTTGAGCATAACGCCGCTAAGGAGAGCACTTATCGGAGAAGGTGCGATCGAGTGAGCATCAGGCAACCAGAGCTGTCCAAAAGGGAACATACCGGCTTTGAAACCGAATCCAATGAGAATCAGGCCGTATACAAGGTAGAGATTCGTTCCTCCGGCAACACCCATTTTTTGCGCTATTGTATGCAGCGAATCACCAACTGCAATTCCATCGATAAAGAATGTTCCTGCCAGAATCAGTAGCCACGCAAGCTCCATCAGAGCCAGATATTTATTGGCTGATTTAACATTCTCTTTCTTCTTGTTTTCAAATTTTACAAGAAAGTATGATGATATTGTCATGAGCTGCCATGCTATTGTAAAACCAATTGAAAGATCATCAGCAGTTACAAGACCGATCATACCCATTATAAAAACAGGGAGATGAAAGTAGTAACCCCTTAAACCATAATCAGGATAATGCTCCATGTAATCAATCGAATAGAATGAACTTATGACACCCATGAAAGCTATTATTCCCATAAAGAGAGCCGAGAAACTGTCAACCAGAAGGTAGAGTTTCCAGGAACCCAAAGCGATAAAAAATTCGCCTTCTCCGCTTATGAGAGAACCAAGGCTCAGAGAGCCGAGTCCCAAAAGGCTGCCCGGCTTATTGAATATTGTCACATAAGAAACATTAAGAAGTATCAATGCCGCAATAGTGACCATGAAAAAATTGATCCAGCCTGCCAGTTTCCTCTTCCCGGCCAGGAAGGGCACGATCAGCGCTGAAGCAATAAGTATTGTTATTGCTGTTAGTAAATTTCCATAAATATCAGCACCCATAAACTTTCTCCTTTAATTTACAATTCAGGGAATCGATTATGAAATCCTTGAGTATATCCGCACTTTTTTTTACTTCAGGAGATATTTCATTCCCGAAATCTATATTCTCCGGGACAACTCCGAGAAGATAGATGTTTTTACCCTGCTGCTGCAGAATCTTCGCAGACATCTTCAATGAAAGTTTGTGAGTCGAAAAATTATCCGCCAGGCTCCCGAACTCATCCATTTCACCGAAGATCAGCGAACCGGACTCATGGCCGGTATCAACCGCATCAACAATTATGACATTTTCACAGTCGAGCGAAGCTATCTTAAAAACATAGCTTTCAATTATGTCCTCGACATTCATTAAAGTTATGTGATCACTTGAAATATTTTTTTCAATTTCATCAACGATGTAGAGGCCAATCGCATCATCATTTCTGAGATAGTTCCCCACACCGACAAGACAGGTCTTCATCCCGAGAAGTCTGCCAAGCTCACGCATAACATCCATTACATCTCTTCTCCCAGAGTTTTTATCTGCTTATAGGTGTAGACCGGGCCGTCTGTACAGACCAGAGTTCTACCTATCGCGCAGTGCTGGCATTTCCCGATCCCGCACTTCATATGCCTTTCAAGAGTCGAGATAATCTCGTCATCCTTCAACCCTCTGTCCATGAGAACCTTTATTACTGAATTGAACATGACCGGAGGACCGCAGACAAACGCGACCGTATTCTCTGAAGGGATATCCACCTTTTCAACAAGCTGATTGACAAAACCGACTTCTCCATCCCAGCCGGGAGCGTCCTGGTCAATTGTGAGATAGGTTTCGAATCCTTCCATTTTCTTCCACTCTTCGATATTCTCCTGGTACATGAGATCCTTTGGAGTTCTGGCTCCCAGGCAAACTATTATTCTTCCAAAGTCTTCCCTGTGCTGAAGAACGTGAACGATAGATGAACGAAGAGGAATGAGGCCGATACCGCCAGCCACATATATAATATTTTTCCCTTTGATCTCCTCGAAGGGAAATCCATTTCCGAAAGGTCCCCTTATGCCAAGTTTATCTCCGGGCTGCAACTCGTGAAGTGCGTTAGTGACCTTTCCCACTTTTCTCACTGAAAGGTGGAACCTGTCATTTTCCGGACTTGGAGGAAGAGAGACAGCGAATTCACCGGATCCAAAGACGGTACACATGACGAACTGTCCTGACTTGATTTTGAAATTTTTATCAACATCCTTATTGTCAAAGGAAAGATAAAATGTCTTAACGTCTTCAATCTCGTCTCTTATCTCATCAATAGTTACGATCTCTGGAATTGTTATTATTGTTCCATTATTTTCAGACATAATTTTCACCTACTTCTTAATTTCTCTTCTAATGTAAGTCACGACATTTGGTAAACCTATATCCCCGGGGCATACCCATGCGCAGCGTCCGCATCCCACACATCCGGGTCTGAGATATTTCTTTGACTGTGAATATGAAAGCTTACAGAAAAATCTCTTATTACGCCTGTCTTCAACAGGCTTACGGGGATTATGATCACCAGCCATTCTGGTGTAACCTTCATAAGAGCAGGAATCCCAGGTCCTTATTCTCTCTGTTGATGAATCATCGAGATTGTTGTCTTCAATGTTAAAGCAGGAACATGTTGGACAAACAAAAGTACATGCCCCGCACTCAAAACACTGATCACCAATATATTCCCAGGTTTCTTCTTTGATAAAACCTGTTGTTACTCTGTTCATGACTCTGGATATCCATGCCTTGTTATCTGTTGCCATGTCTTCAAAAAGTGATATCGACTTATCAACAGCAGCCTTCTTCTTTTCGATATATGCGTTATCAGCTTTTGCAAGTTTAAGTTTTTCAGCCAACGCTCTGCCTTTTTCACTTCCGGTTTCAACGAGGTATTCATCACCCAGAGCGGTCAGGTTAAGATCATATCCTTCATTCGCCGAAGGTCCGCTGTCCGTACATACACAAAAGCACTGTTTAAAAGGAACGGTACAGGTATTTGCAACGATGAACATCCTCTTCCTGTGTTCAAGATAAACGTCATCAACGAACTCCTGCCCCATAAAGAAGCGGTCCAGACACTGAATACCAACCAGATCACATGACCTTATTCCAAAAACAGCCTTTGATTTTTTATCAAAGAAAGGTTCGAGCTCGACTTTCTTTGCCTCGGAATCATATCTGTATTTGAGTATCGTCTCGAGCTGGGGGAAAAGAACATGCTTCGGAGGCTCGGCCGGGATTGGAGCGTTAAGATCCAACGCACTGATATCGTCAGCTTTTGTAAACAGGGTCTGACCGGTATCTTTTTCAACCACGGGACCATATACATCATATGTTCCGCTTAACTCTTCTGCAATTTTCAGTACTTCATTCTTTTTTATTAGATACATAGCTATACCTTCTCAATTCTTACCGGGATTATTGCATCTTCGCCTTTCCGTAATATTTCCTGGCGATCCAATAAAAATTCCGTTATCATATGCTGAATAAAATATGGGATATAGGCTGTGCCCGGACGAACATCCTCAGAAACCTTGACGTCAACTGCCATTGATCCAAAAGATGATGTTACGTTAACCTGCCATTTGTCACGAACACCTATTGCCTGTGCATCTTCTTTGCAGAGTTCAACATAACCCTTTGGATAGAGAAGCAGTGTTGCCTTGTATTCTCTCATAGGGATAAATGTTTTCTGCATAATATTGTTTCTCAGCCAGAAGTCCTGCCCCTTTCCAATCATGAGAAGATGGGGATATTTTTCATTGGAACTTTCAAGACTGAATTTACCGCTCACTTCTGCAAATTTCATTTTTCGTCCGGCCTTTGCAATATCGACTCTGGCGCAGCCGTCAGGGAAAGTATCGTTTACCGGCCACTTTAGTCCTGCATTGCTGTCAAGCCTGTCATACGTGACGCCCTTATAGGCAGGTGTCAGCTCGGCAATCTCTTTCATTATATCAGAAGGTGATGAATAACCCCAGGCAACAGAAGCCTTTTCAGCTATTGCCGAATAGAGTTTCCATGCGGGGAGAAGACCCTCAGGAGCCTCCGTTTTCTGCGGAGCGAGCTGAATTCGCCTCTCTGTATTCGTGAAAGTACCATCTGACTCAATATATGATGCGACTGGAATCACAACATCGGCATATTCTGAAAAGGCGTTCTGGAAAGTGCCAATGTATACTACAAAATCGAGGTCCTTCAGTCTTTGAGGATTTCTCACAATACTGTCATCATGATCCACGATGACAACTGCTTTCAGTTTCGATTTTTCATCTGCCAGAAGATCATAAACATATCTGCCGGGATTATCATTCAGACTGACATTCCAGGCATCATTGAATTTTTTTACAACAGCAGAATCTTCGATTTTCTGAAAGCCGGTTAGCATATCCGGAGCCACACCCATATCATATCCTCCCTGAAGGTTGGATATACCCGTTACAGGATTGACGCCGCTTCCCTTTTTCCCTACATTTCCTGTCATAAGGAAAAGATTGAAAAGATAGGCAATAGTATCTTCATCAAGACCTGATATTCCGGATGGGAAGAAAGCCATAGCCGATTCAGCAGCTGCCAGTTTTCTTGCAGCAACACGAATATCCTCAATATCAAGGCCTGTTCTCTCTTCTATCTCTTTGAATTCAATTGATGACAGAGTTTTAACAAAAGCATCATAAGCTTCTGTGTTTTTATCTACAAAATCCCTGTCTGCAAGATTCTCATCTGCAATAACCTTCGCCATGGCAGCGAGTATTATTTTTTTTGTACCAGGCCTCAGCTGAAGATGCTGAGAACTCAGTTTTGCAATCTGAGTTTTCCTGCTGCAAACCGTCAGTACTTCAGTTCCCGACAAGCACGCCTTGTGAATCTCACTTCCGATAATGGGATTCTGTTTTGTTATATCTGTTCCAAGAACAAGAATATAATCCGCATCACCAATTTCCTCAAGAGATCCAGTCATGCCAGCCATACCGGTTCCTTCATGAAGAACAGAAATACTGTTTCTGTGACCCGATTCAGAATCAAGACTTATGTTATTGGTTTTAAAAACTGAGCGGGCAAGCTTCATGAAAAGATAGTTTTCTTCATTGGAAGCCCTGGGAGAACCGAGGAAAGCTATTTCCTCAGCAGGTTCGGAAATTTTCTCTGAAAAATTATTTACGACAAGCGAAATAGCTTCATCATATGAAATTTCCTGAAACTTACCATCCTTTTTAACAAGGGGACTTTTTATTCTTGAATCAGTCCTCAACAATTCATGAATATTCCAGCCCCTGACGCACAAACGGCCTTTGCTGACCGGATGGTTCTGTGAAGGGAATACTCCCTGCACTTTTCCATCTTCGAGCTTTAAAAGATGACCGCAGCCCGTACCGCAAAATGTACACACACCCCGTTTATAATTCATCCGATAAACTCCTTCGTATAAAATCGCATGTAATCAATGAAAAGAAATTCATTAATCACTTCTCTACTTTAAACATAAAGCATCTACCATTGATAAAAAGTTTTACAGACACACTTTTCCAATGGCACGGAGCAACTTGATAATTAAATATTTAATATTATGATATGGGAAATAAGCGCTTTGTCAATAGGGGAAATTATAATTTAAAGATTAGGGGAATCCCCCTACTGGCAGGACCAAAAAAAAACCTTTTAAAAAAAAGGCAAAAAAAAAGTGAAGGCTTTCACCTCCGTGCCACAGTACTCCTGTGCAACGGAGGGAGGGGTAAATGAAAGCCATCACGAGACAAATTTTACACTCACCTGATGATTGTTCTATCAACATGAACAAATCATGTTTTAGAATAATTGAATAATAGCATTTTTATTCAGGCCGGTCAATAGGGGAAAAAACTTTTTTATCAATGAGGGATTTCCCCCTACTCCATAAGCAGGCAGGAAATCAAAGATTGATGGTCCACTGTATGGCAAACCTTATAAGATCAGACGATTTGTCAAGGTTGAGTTTTGACTTTATTCTCTCCCTGTAGTTCTCAACAGTTTTGACACTGAGTTGAAGCTTCTCTGCTATATGCCGGTTGCCCAGCCCCTGGCCAATAAGCTGAAAAATTTCAAACTCCCTGTTTGTAAGAGAATCCACCAACGCTCCTTCTTTCGGAGAGTTGTAATCACTGGACATTTTTTTCAGAATCTTTTCCTTTACAGAATTACTGAGATACTGATCACCGCCCAGAACGGCCCTCACTGCCCTGATAACAACCTCTGCGGGTTCGTTCTGCATTATATATCCCAGAGCGCCTGACCTTATTGCTCTTTCAGCATAAAGAGATTCGTCAAACAGGGAAAAAACGAGAATTTTAATTCTGGGATAATGGTTTTTCAAAGCCTTGATAAGTTCGATCCCGCTGTTTCCATCGAGAGATATATCAATAATCAGCATATCCGGTTTCAGATCCGCGACCAGGCGAATTGCCTCAGATGTCTTCTTTGCCTCTCCGCAAACGGAAAGATCACTTTCCCTTGATATAATCTGAACCAGGCCCTGCCGTACAACAGGATGATTATCCACGATGAGAATTCCGGCTTTATCTTCATCACCCATATTGATCGGACTGATAAAATCCACGTTGTGTGCTCTATCTTTTTCCTCTTCAAAACTCCTGAGGGCGCATGTTACAATCGTCCCTCCTGCTTCATTCCTCTTCACACTGAGCATAGCGCCGATTATCCACGCCCTGTACTTCATCATTCTTAAGATCGGGCCATCGGAAAAGAGAGGGGAGTCGAAGGTGCCTTTCCCATCATCGATTACATTGAGATTAATCACCTTCTCTTCAGAACTGAGTGATATTACTATATTTTTTACATTGCCGTGCCTTATGGCATTTTCGACTGACTCAGTTATTACATAATAAAGAGTCGACGCTTCAAGATCCTGTTCAACAGTTACATTATCATCCCAGTTAAGAAGACAGGTTATTCCGCTCTCAGTCTGTATTGCTGCTGTAAGAGTTTCAAGAGCTGCCCGAAGCCCTCCCCTGTCGACGTCAACCGGACAAAGGCTTCTTGCAAGCTTTCTGGTATGATCAATAGCAGTATAAAGCTGATTGGTAATCTCTTCAGCCTCTTCAGCCTCCTGGTAGGATTTGCTCTTCAGCTTGAGATTGAGAAGCTCGCTTCTGAAAACCACACTGGTCAGATACTGTCCAAGTCCCTCATGAAGCTCCTGCCCTATTTTCTGACGATTCTTTTCATCATGACTCATCAGATCCTTTTCAAGATGCTTTCTTTCAGTACGGTCTATACCCACAGCAAAGAAAAACTCGAACCTGCCCTTATGATTAAAAAACGGCTTTCCATGCCACTCAACGAAGAGAACTCTTCCGTCTTTTGTAATCATTGAGTTTTCACTTACGATTTCCTGATCTTCAGAAACAAGACTCCTGAAAAATTCATTAAGCATCTCATGTTCCAGAACAGGAACGAAGGTATCCTTATAATTCTTTCCAATAACCTCTTCGGCCCTGTAACCAAGCACATCGAGCATTGAACTGCTCATTTCCAGAATCTCACCAACCTTACTCAGGGCCACATAGAAAGCAGGTGTTATTTCATCGAGATTCTTTATAAATTCGTGTCTTTTACTCAATTCCTCCTGAGTCTTCCTGTACTCGGTATTGTCACGGGCAATGATGGATGCGCCGATTATTTTTTCTGTTGTATCCATAACCGGAGACATATTGATCGTCATATGAATCTGGCTTCCGCTCTTGTGAAGACCATGGGTTTCATAGTGAGACACTTTTTCGCCCCTTTTTATTCTGTCAAGAAGCTCAGGAACTTCATCAGGATAATATGGAGGCAGAAAATCCGAGTAACTGCATCCAATAACCTCTTCATTGGAATAACCGTACATTTCCTTGGCGCCACGATTCCAGCTGACGACCACCCCGTCCCTTGTCAGGCCGATTATTGCGTCATCGGAATCCTCCGTAAGAAGAGAGAGGCGCATTCTCAGTTCCTCGAGAAGCTTGTACTGAGAGATATCCCTTGCAACGCTCAGAACCGCGGATTTTCCTTTATATTCGATAAGCCTGCTGTTGACTTCCACAGGAATCTGAGAACCGTCAGAGTTTATCATAACGGTCTGATAAAAAAGATTATCCGCTTCCTTCAGGCTCATCTTCACAGCCTCAGTGAATTTAAGTGTATTTTCACCAAGCACTTCCGTTACCGGCTGTTTAAGAAGTTCTTCACGCCCTCTTCCGAATGCTTCACATGCACTTTTGTTTATTTCAAGGATAAACCCGTTTGTATCGTGAATAACAACAGCATCACTGATACTGTTAAAGAGATGGCTGTATTTTTTTTCTGATTCACTCAGCCTGTCAGTTCTTTCAGCCAGAAGTTCTGCCAGCAGAACGTTTTTCGAACGAAGCTCATCCTCAGCCCTCTTGATCCTGATCATTGCTTTTATCTGAGCGATCAGTTCCTGTTCATCAATTGGTTTGTTCAGGTAAGCATCAGCGCCGGTATCCAGGCCCTTTATCCTTTTCTCTACATCAGGATATGTTGCGGTAAGCATAACAACAGGAATAAAGCGTGTATTATCGGAAGACTTCAGCCTGCGGCAAACCTCATATCCGTCCATTTCCGGCATCTTGACATCGAGAAGAATTACATCCGGACTTTCATCTTCTGCTTTTTCAATTCCATCATAACCTGACTGTGCCATAATAACCTCGCAATCTTCAATCAGACTGCTGAGCAGAGCTTTAACAGCGATCAGGTTTTCGCGTCTGTCATCAATTGTGAGTATTTTTGTCATTTTTTATCTGATAACCACTTTGAAATAATCTGTTTAAATTCATCAATCCTTACAGGCTTTGACATATAGCCACTGAATCCTGACTCAATAAACCTTTTCCCCTCTTCCGAGTGAACAGTCAGAGCTATTACAGGAATCCCGGAAACCCCTTCAATCTTTCTTATTCGGGAAAGCACTGTAAACCCGTCAAAAACCGGGAGATTTATATCGAGGATTATAAGATCAGGAATGATTTCGAGTGCAAGCTGAAGACCCGACCTGCCGTTCAATGCATGGCTGACCTCATAATCATTTCCAAGGAGTGCCATGATTATTCGTATAGTGTCGGGATCATCTTCAATGATGAGAATCTTCTTTCTTGAATTTCCAGGTAAAGGTGATGATCTGACTTTAAGAGCCCTCTCCTCTTCTTCTTTCATCTGAGTTCTGGTTCTTGCAACAAGATCCATCACGTAATCGAGGAGTTTTTTTGCCCCTGATTCAATCAGTTCGAGATATTCAAGCTCATCTTCTCCCAGTCTGTCCTTTGCGTCTTTGGCAAGCACATGAGAAAGTATTGCGATTGAATTCAGCTGATTTCGGAATTCGTGATTAAAAGTGGATAATTCCTTTTTAAAATCCGCTTCAGCTTTCAGTTTATAATCAGATTCGTCTTTGTTATCTTCTTTTTTCATTTGTCCGGACATTCCTTTGTCACTCAAAACCTAACATTCTGCATCTGAAGGTATTGAATGTCAGCAGGCGATTTCCGGAGGGAAAACTGCTGGCCTTACTGTGATTTCATCATTTTTTATTGTTTATCTATATTCATTTTGATCAGATAAGAAATATTATAGAAGATACTCACCCCTCCAGTAAATCTCTCCTTAATCGTTCCCTGAGGCAGGGTATTGATGACTTCCTTTATTCTGTCAACATTCTCGTTAAAAATCTTACAGTCTTTCTTCAGTGTCTCCTGATCATAATTCTTGCGAAAATCTACGATCACGTCACTGATTTTCTTTATATCATGGGCAATTACCCTGAAACCATTGCGTCTTTCTTTATCAATATCTCTTATTACCTGTTCAATAATACATACTCTGGCAATACGGTAGCCAAGCTGAACGAGTTCAGAGTCATAATTCTCATGAGTATCAGGATACTGCTCAAGATACTCCTTTCCGAGTTCTATAATATCGTCAAACTCAAAAGAAAAAGACCCGTCTAGAGCTTCTACGGAATTCCTAAACTCTTCCAGGGAACCGCTCTCTCTGTACAGTTCTGCAATTGTTTTATCCATAATAACCTCATCAGGTAGTTAATATGAAGCTGTTCAATCCGTAATGAGAAAACACAAACTTTTAAAGAGCGACAAATCAAACAACAGGAGAAAATCCTGCAATAGGTTCATTCCGGGTATTTTCCCTGTTTCTACTACAAAAGCACCAACCACTTTGAGGTCAATGATTTTTTAAAAGAAAGCCTTTTGGAAAATATAAAATATACAAAAAAGAAAACTATTTTCACCAGCCCAATCACAAAAACTGTATTATGACAATCATTCAAAACAATTAGCAGGTCGTTTTCCGGACAAAATTGTACCATTAATTACTAAATATTCTTAATATTTACAAATATTATACTTTTTGTTGACATGTACAAATTTTAATTTAAAAATGACAACGAGATTTACTTTTATTTTTCAGTTATATAAAAGTTCTTTCAAACGATGTTCCACAAAAAATCAAATTCATTCGCTGTCGGTTGTGCTTGAAGCATTACTGAATGGACACAAACTGCATTTATCATTTCAGAAAAAAAACAGACTGCAATGAGCGTTCGTTCCTCAGTCAATAAAACATTCACATCTGACAAAATGAGAATTTTACCACAAATTTACCTGCAAAACGCGGGTAAAGAAAACCACTCAAAACTCAGTGAAAGAGCATCTGTCGTATTGTGCCATGGATCGGACACAGACAGAAACACTCTTCGGAGAGTTAATCAAAGTTAATCTATCAAAGGGGGATAATTCTAAACATGAAACTTTTCCAGGGATCAGTTGAACAAAAAGGAGAAAAGAGGAAAGTTGAAAATGTAACAACCTTGAACTTCGCTCCTGAATCAGACGACTACGACAAAGTCTACTTTGTCCACGTTGATGAAACAAAGTGCGAAGAATGCGGTGAGTGTGCAGAGCACTGCCCAACAGGGATTATTCAGGGTACAGGCAAAAACGGAGAAGGCCCAAGGCAGATTGTGGATATATCCGCATGTGTAAACTGCGCTCAGTGTCTTACTCACTGTCCTTATGGAGCGATCTATGAGGGAGTTTCTTTTGTTGATAAAATCAATGCTGCATTAAAAGATCCTGAAACAGTCGTTGTTGCAATGCCTGCACCTGCGGTTCGTTACGGACTTGCCGAATGCTTTGGCTACAGGCCAGGGACATATGCAGGCGGAAAAATGATGGCAGCCTTCAGGAAACTCGGTTTTGACCACGTATGGGATAATGAGTTTACAGCTGACGTAACAATAATGGAAGAAGGAACAGAGCTCGTTCAGAGAATAACCAAGAAGATGAACAAGCCTCTTCCTCAGTTTACATCATGCTGTCCTGGCTGGATAAAATATGCAGAAACTTTTTATCCTGACCTCAGAGACAATCTTTCAACCTGTAAATCACCAATAGGAATGCTTGGACCTCTGGCCAAGACATATGGAGCAAAGAAGACAAAAACTCCAGCCAAGAAGATCTTCACTGTTTCTGTAATGCCATGCGTTGCAAAGAAATATGAAGGCCTGAGACCTGAAATGGATGCGAGCGGCTTCAGAGATACTGACGCTACAATCACCACCCGTGAGCTTGCATACATGATCAAACAGAAAAAAATCAATTTCAAGAATCTTCCTGATGAAGAAGCAGATGAGGTTCTCGGACTCTCAACAGGTGCAGCAACCATTTTCGGAGCATCAGGCGGCGTTATGGAAGCAGCTCTCAGGTTTGCATATGAGGTAGTTACTGGAAAGAAACTTGACAATGTCGACTTCAAGGCAGTAAGAGGACAAAAAGGCGTAAGATCTGCAAAAGTCAAGGTTGCTGATCTTGAACTCAATGTATGTGTTGTTACAGGCCTCAAGAATGCTAAAGCTGTATGTGATGAGGTAAGAGCAGGAAAATCTCCTTATCATTTCATAGAAGTAATGACCTGCCCGGGCGGTTGTGTAAACGGCGGCGGACAACCTCTTCCTCCGGGATTGCTTGAAGCAAGAGTATCACGATCTGACATGTTTAAAAAACTTGCTACAAGAATGAACAGAAATTTCAAGAGGACTATCTAAGGAGGGGGACAGAATGAAAAGTGCAGGTAACTTTACAAGAAGACAGTTCATCAAGGTATCGAGCGTAACAGCAGGTGTAGCTCTTATTGGCCTCAGTTTCACAAAGATGTCATTTGCTGCAGCAAAAGACTATATAAGCGCACGTCTTGGCAGTGTATACAGACAGGACGCAAGCATGAAGTACAGAAAATCACAGGACAATCCTATGGTAAAACAGATTTACAAGGAATTCCTGGAACACCCTGTTTCTCATAAGTCTCACCATCTGCTTCATACTGAATATGAAGACAGATCCGGTGCTTATAAGGATCTCAAGAAAAAGGGAATAAAACTTTCTGTATAAAACATAATCCTGAGGGAAAGGACTCTGTCTGATTCCATGGGAAAAACAATAAGCCTGAGAACAAGGAAATTCTGAGTTAAAGGGGAAACCAATGAAGAAACCACAGGGCTTATTCTATAAAGGGATAAGCCTTTTTTTTATTTTAAATAACTGCTTTCAGGAGGCAAAAAATGAACAATGAATCAAGACTGGGAGTTGTAGGCATTGTGGTGGAAAACCGCGAAGCATCAGCACAGATAAACAAAGTACTGAGTGACTATGGCCACCTGATTGTAGGCAGAATGGGAATCCCCCACAGGGACAGGCATATATCAGTGATTTCCCTTATTGTTGACGGCACAACAGACGAAATCGGCGCGATGACCGGCAAAATCGGGAACATAAAGGACGTGCAGGTAAAAAGCGCACTTGCAACAAGGTAAAGGAGTATTATTCATGAAAAAAATAAAATTACTGTCAGCCTATGTACTGGTAGTCTGTCTTTCCTGTCTTCCGATATTGGCAGAAGAGAACAGTCCTGCGGAAAAAACAGAGAGAGATTCAGCAGCATATACTACAGACGAAATTGTAATATCCGCAAAGGGATACAAAAAAGCCATTACAAAGACCCCGGGCGGAATCAATGTAATCCAGGAAAAGGAACTAAGGGAAAAAGTTCCGGCGAGCATTTCAAACAGCCTGGACTCAGTTCCGGGAGTGAACAAGAACTCGGATTCGGCGTGGGGATCTTCAATTAACATAAGGGGTGTATCCCGTGACAAGGTAATATTTCTTATTGACGGCAGCAGGGTAAATACAGCAACAGATGTAAACGCCCAGTTCGGTACAATCGACCCGTTTTCCATTGAAAGGATAGAGATTCTAAAAGGGCCAATTTCATCCCTTTACGGCTCAGGTTCCATTGGGGGAGTTGTGAATGTAATTACAAGAAACGGAAAATTCAAAGACAGGGCAGATGGGGATACAGGGGTATCCGCATCCTTCAACACCAGCTCTGAGGGCATTAACACCTATGCATTCATATCATACAACAGTGCAGATTTTTATTCATTTGCAAGCGGAAGCTTCAGAAAGCACTCATCATATGAGGATGGAGCGGGTCATGAAATGGCAAACAGCGGCTTCAAGGACGCGCAGGGAACCCTGAACCTTGGATACAGGATCGGAGAAGAACACACAATTGAGATAAAGACCCAGTACTACCAGGGAATGGATGTTGGCATACCGGCAGGTGCTGATGCAGGCTTCCCAGCAACAGCGAAAGTTGTCTACCCTGATATAAGAAGGGCGCTTGCATCAGTTGACTATACATTAAAACCAGAAGCTGACCTGTGGGATGAATCAAAACTTCACATTTACTGGCAGTTCATTGACAGAAATGTTGAGGTAACGGATCTCCCTGCAGCAACGAATCTTGCATCAATAGAACCTGAGGCAGACCACCACACCATTGGAGGCAAGTGGACCAATATCTTTAAATTCAGCAAAAACACACTGGTTGCAGGAATAGACTCATGGGCAAGAATAATAAGCTCTGAGAGAAAAAAAACCAGTACGGATGGAGACTACCAGGAAGACACTCCCCTTCCTGACGCGTCATACATCTCCAATGGAATATTTGCAGAGGATGACTTTGACCTGAACCGTTACCTGACATTTAACCTCGGGGCAAGATTTGATCTAATAAATATTAAAAATGATGAAACATTTGAATGTGAAAAACCGTTTTCTTCACCACTGCAAGAATCGCTGGACCCTGACAGGGTAATATGGGAAGAGGATGACAAAACAGAATACTCCTATAACCTGCACGCGGGTGTAACATACAATGTAAATGAAAAAATATCAACAAGCCTTCTTGCTGCAA
>CAZEJW010000039.1:0-355 GCA_964512685.1 uncultured Leptospirales bacterium
TAATTTTTAGAGGTTCCCTTCTGAATAATCAAGCAATAAACGAAGTCAGATGAAATAGCAGGATTCAGAAAATAATTTTTGAAAAGAACTTGCCAAATAAGTGAAATCAATAAAATTTATCCTTTGTATAAGTCTGGGGGTGCCGTAAAGGCTGAGATTAAACCCTTTGAACCTGAACAGGATAATGCCTGCGAAGGGAATGACCGTGATGGATTCCTTATTTTCTGCTTTATCCCATCCTCATCATTCATTAAGTGTAAATCTCAAAACTGCCCCCTTAATAAACGGAGGTGGTTCAATGGAACTCAGAGAAACAATAATTACCCGAGCAATTGTAGAAAGATATTTTAACAAG
>CAZEJW010000039.1:365-28207 GCA_964512685.1 uncultured Leptospirales bacterium
TGGAACACACTGAGGTCGATGTTGCGATAGTCGGTGCAGGTCCTGCCGGCCTTGTGGCAGCTCATTCCCTTGCCTGTGCCGGTAAAAAGGTTGCTCTCTTCGAACGAAAGCTTTCAATCGGAGGCGGTATGTGGGGAGGAGGAATGCTCTTTAACGAGATTGTTGTTCAGACAGAAGGTATGGAGATTCTTAACGATTTCGGAATCAGAACTGTTGAGTATGAAGCCGGATATTACACTGCTGATGCTGTTGAATCCGTAACTACAATATGTTCTGCTGCCTGTCGTGCAGGCGCAAAGATTTTTAACTGTGTTTCTGTTGAGGATGTTGTCGTAAGGGATGATAAGGTGACAGGTCTTGTGATAAACTGGTCTCCAGTTGAAATGGCGGGGCTCCATGTTGATCCTCTTACAATATCATCTAAGTATGTTATTGATTCCACAGGGCATGATACTGAAGTGCTGAAAGTAATAGAGAAAAAGGCAATCGGTAAATTCAACACTCCTTCGGGTAAGGTTATGGGGGAAAGGTCTCTGTGGGCTGAAAGGGCAGAAAAACTCACAGTTGAAAACACCAAAGAAGTAGTTAACAATGTCTTTGTTGCAGGGATGTCTGCGAACGCCGCTTCAGGAGGGCCGAGAATGGGGCCAATTTTTGGAGGCATGCTTATGTCAGGGAAAAAAGTGGCTGAGCTTATTATTGAGAAAATGGCCTGATTCAGCAGGATTTATGCTGTTCCCTTCACCCTCTGAACGGAGGGTGAAGGATTATCAGATGTCACTGTCTGCCCTGTTGTACGAGTTCAAGTACTCTTTTGACTTCCTTTTTACCGGTTTCGGAATTAGAATATACTACGTAAGTTGCTACCTGATTGAATTTAACAGCGGGATTGTATAGGTAGATAGTCCTTGTTCCGTTGGTTGTATCTGTTGCTTCTTTTGCGTAGACTTTGAATGTTCCGGCTGGTACTGTAATTCTTGTTGGTATATTGAGAGCTCTCAACTCCGCAGTGTTCATGTTTTTGAACATCTTATAGTTCTGGTCGCCTTGTTTTGCGATCTTCAGAGGAGTTTTTTCATTAGAATCAGAGTCGATCATGTATCCTTTCAAAACATTCCCTTTTTTATCTGCTGTTATCTGAAAAACAAGATTGTTCATGAAACCTGCGCCAAACATACTGGTCTGGGTTTCGTGTCTTATTGTGACAGTATTACCTGCTGCGGATATTACTTTGAGGGTGACCTGGGTATTGCCTGCCAGTGCCTGTGCAGTCTGATCCCCCTGAGTGTTCGGGATTGATTTATAAACAGCATAATCGCCTGTCCTTGCCCATTTGTGCATTTCAATTTTGTTTGCAATGGGTGTATCCTTTGCTGCATTTTTTACCAGGCTGCCAATACATCCTGTAAAAATCAGTGCTGATAAAATGAATAAAAGGGTGATGATTTTTCTCATGGCTTCTCCATTTGTAATAATTTTAATATTTAAGTACAAGAGAAAAGACTAAATTCAAAATGTCAACACTATTGAATATGAAGAGATTATTTTCAGGTTGTAATATCCAATATGCATTAAATGATTTTTATTGATAAAAATCAGAAAAAAGGGAACGGTATAAAAATCTTCTTGAGATATTTAAATTCACTATTTTTTGTGTCATATAAAATATAAGGGAACCTCAATAGAGTAATATTTGGATGTCCACTTGTGGTTGGAATATCAGATGTAATCAGTAGTTTTTGTCTGAAATATTGATGAAACTGTTAATTTATTAGGTGCCTACGAAAAATTTATTATATTGGATGTGCTGGAAGTCCCTTGTAATACAAGAAAAAGGTGGAGAGTTTTATAATGTCATACATGAAATGTCTCAACAGGTTTTGTTTTTTTCTTCTGTTTTGTTTTGTTATGAATATAAGTAATGGGAGCATGCTCGAAGCGAAGTCCATAAAGATAGGGAAGGTAGTGAATAAAGATGACCGTTCCAGGGAGATCGTTGTCAATACATCAAAAGTTCTAAGGATGGGCCAAAAGATTTATATTCAGAAGGATGGGAAAAAGGTTTTTCTGAATGTTGTTTTTCCAATGATGACAGTGTCAAAGTGCAGGCTTATCTGGAGAGACAGAAAATATTACAGTTCGATCAACGGTGAAATGCCAGTGTATATTGATGTAGCAGGTGCTCCGGTTGAAAAGGTGTCAAAAAATTTTCCAAAGGGCAAACACTGTGAAGTCAGGGAATTCGGTGGTATTGAATTTGTCTGCATTGAAAGCGGATATTTCCAGATGGGCTCAAAAGAATTTGAAGGCACTGAAGATGAAAAACCGAAGCACAGGGTTTGTGTCAGTTCCTTTTGGATCGCGAAATATGAAATAACCCAGGAACAGTATAAAGCAATTATGGAAGTCAACCCAAGTGAATTCAAGGGAAGTAAGAAGCCGGTTGAAAATGTAGAATGGTATAATGCAATGGATTTCTGCAGCAGGTTCAGCAGCAAGAATGATGTTATACTGCGTTTGCCCACTGAAGCAGAATGGGAGTATGCATGTCGTGCGGGAACAGACAACAGATTTGTCTGGGGTAATGCAAAAGCTTCAAGATATTGCTGGCATCTCGATAACTCGGGTAATTTGTTTTCAGAGCCTAAAACTCATGTTGTCGGGAAAAAAGATCCCAATGCCTGGGGCCTTTACGACATGCTTGGAAATGTCTATGAATGGTGTTATGACTGGTATGGAGAGAATTATTACCAAAAGTCTCCCCTTAAAAATCCAACAGGACCATCAGGCGGTGACCTTAGAGTAATAAGGGGGTCATGCTGGGGAAGCATGTCAGATAATATGAGGCCAGGATTAAGGCAGGGTAATGATCCTTCGAGAATGTTCAATACTGTTGGATTCAGGCCTGTAATCTCATCTTTTGAAATTAAATAATAATTTCAGATATTCGGGAATCCCCAAGCAGAATTGCAGTGTCATCAGCAGTGATTTTTTCATCACTGCTGCATGAAAGGAGCGGGGTGCCGTTTCTTATTATTCCAATAACGGAATAACAATTCCCGAGCCCCCACAGAACCAGTTCGTCGTATTTCCATGATTTCATTTTTTTTATTCCGGCAATGTAGATCTGTTTGCCAAAGGAGTTGCTTGTCAGTTCTTCTATTATTTTTTTTACTCCCGGGTCCTGGAGTTCCTTAATAATCAGGTTTGACGTTAGCTCCGAAACGCATACAACGCTGTCGCATCCCGCAAGTTTTATCTGTTCGATTTTCTGAGGATTGATGACCTCTACAATGGAAAAAACATCAGGGTTTAGTTTTTCTATAACAAGGGTGGTGGATAAATTCTGATCATCAGAATGAGGGTCTGATGGATCCCTGGAAAGAATTATTGCATGGCTGGCATGTTCAAGGTTTGCTCTTTCCAGGGTCTGAAAATTTGTCGGATCGCCTTTAACGAAGAAGACTTTCTTTTCGAAAAGCTCCACCGGAAGCTCTTCCAGCTTTTCGTCAATAATAAAGATATCTTTTTCTGCCGTATACGGGTCTATCTTCAGTTCGTGAACAAGTTCAAGTATCTTCTGGAGATTGGTGAAATTTATGATAAGGATGTGGTTCCTGGATTTAACTTCAATCATTCCTTTAATCCTCCTGGAGTGTGCATCTAGCAGTCTTGTTGCTACGTCTGATATTATAAAACCGAGAAAGCTTATGCCGAAGATCATTGCCGGGACAGCTACAAGGAATCTTCCTCCTGCGCTTTCCGGGAAAAAGTCCCCATAACCCACTGTTGTCATTGTTACGAGCGTCCACCATATTGCATCAGACCACTGGAGGTCAGGTTTTCCTGGAAGCTCGAAATAAAGATATCCTGAAGCAGAATACCAGAATAGTGCGATGAAAATCACGGCTATCCTGATGTACTTTATTTCGAAAGAGGCTGCACTCTTTGTTGCGAATTCTTTTTTTTTGATGAACTCAATTATAAATCTGAACATTTCAGTTCTCCGTATTTTTCTCTTTTTTCCACATTTCCTTGAGCATTATCGAGCGTGTTGATATTCTTGGATTTGCCCATAAGCCTTTCTTCTGGATTACTGATCTGCTTTCTGCTTCGAGGTATTCTTTCATCCTTGAAAAATTATAACGGGTATACACAAGAGTAAGACCTTTTTTAACCATTTCAATGCCACAGTCTCTGTCTGTGTGAATATAGGAGAGGATACGGTTTTTTTTATCTGTTTTGAATTCATCGAAAACAAGAGACGCTTTCTTGTTGAGCATGTTTATTCTGAGATATGTGACAGCCTCAGAAGCGATATTTTTTACAACAGGATCACTTACGGTCGGATCAAATGATCGTATGCCGAGCATACGAACGATGTAATTTCTCCCCTCTATCTGCATTGATACTTCATCACCATCTATAATTTTTATCACTTTGCCTTTCTGCCCGGATTTGAAGTAAGTAATGATTGTATTGGACTGCAGATTTTTTTTGAATGTGAATATTCTGTTTGTGAAAAAAAGTGCAAAAAACAACAAAATGATCACTGTCAGCCAGTATAGAGAATTGAGTGTTGGTTTCATTTATTTCCCGTACTGATCAATACCAGCCATTATAGTGTATACGCGTTCTGTTGTATCTGTTATTGGGTGTTTTATCTTCCAGAGGAAAACCGAGAGCTACAAGTGAAAAGGGAATAATCCCTTCAGGAAGTGACAGAATCCTTTTGATCCCTCTGACTCTTTCCTCTCGGGGGTAAACTCCTAGCCATACTCCTCCAAGGCCCTGGTCAGTTATTTCCAGGAGGATGTTCTGTGTGGCAGCGGAACAGTCCTGAACCCAGAATCCTTCATGTCTCTCAAGGTTCTGGTCTCCACAGACGAGTATTGCTGCTGGTGCCGCTTTCAGGACAGATGAATGAGGATGTACTGTTGTGATTGATTCAAGAATTTTTTTGTCAGTAATGACTATAAAATGCCATGGCTGTTCGTCTCCTGCTGATGGTGCATTCATGCCTGCCTTGATACAGGCTTCAATTGTTATTTCAGGCACGTTCTTTTCGGTAAAGTGTCTTATGCTTCTGCGTTTGAAGATTACATCCATAGCAGTCTCCTGTGTATTTATTTGTAGATAATATCAATATTTATTCTTAAATTTTAATACATAAAAAAAGACTTTATTATTCCTGTCTTGGAAGGCGGCTGGAATAATAATTTTTTTCAGTTTTTTATAAATATTTTCATGAAACATTCTAGAAAATATTTATAAAATATCGACTCTTTTATTTTTTATTCCGAAATTTTTTTGCTTATATCTTTAATCAGCGGTATTTGAAAAAAGTTTCGGAGTTCTCTGTGTGCCCGGGGTGTGTAAGCAATGAACAGTAACTGCAGTCAGGTCGGATAATCTATTTAAAGATAATCTCTAACGTCGGTAAAAAGCATCCCTGCTTTTTTTGCCGCTTCAATACCGGCATCCCCATCTTCAAAGACCTGGCAGTTCTCAGGAGAGACATTCATGATTCGTGAACATTCAAGAAAAGTGTCAGGTGCCGGTTTATGTTCCCTGACATCATCAGATGATACTATTGCCATGAAATAATCCTCAAGCCCGATTGCCCTGATTGTCATTTGTGCAATATGCCTTCGTCCTCCGGTACCTGCTGTCATAGGAAGTTTTTTATAATATTTTTTGACAACGGAAACAACCTGATCAATGGCTTTCACCTCATTGATTCGCATGATAAATTTTTCCTCCTTCATCTTTGTGGCTTCGGCCTCGGGCATGGACGCATTAAGCAAAAGGTTTATTTTTTCGGCAATCCTGAAGCCTGGAATTCCTGCCATTGACAGAAATCTGTCATAGGAGAGAGAAAGTCCATAGTGTTTCAGAACCTCAGACCATGCATCGAAATGTATTGGCATGGTATCAGCCAGTGTGCCATCAATATCGAAAATGAGTCCTTTTGACTCAGGGTAAACGGGTATTATCATACTGCCTCCTGTTGATGTCTGAATTTTATTTCACTCACTGCCGAAGATATGCAGAATTTCATCTTGACATGGTGAATCACTATCTGTTCTGATTCAGGGCCGGTCAACAAAAATAAAGCAGGTAGAGTAATTGAAAATTTTGCCGTCAATTAAAACAGTGTCATTTTTATCAGCCTGTGTTTTCTTTTTTTCAGCAGTTTATCTGTATTCGGCAGAAAAAAAATCTGAAGGTGTAATCAGGGAAATCAGATTCAGTGGATTGATTTATACAAAGGGTTATGTTGTGCGAAGAGAGCTTTACCACAGGGAAGGCGGTAAATATAATCCGGAAATGTGGATTAAAGAGAAAAATGCTCTTGAGGGTCTTGACCTTTTTACGGGAGTTTCTCTCAAGGTGATTGAAGAGGAAGACGGAATTGTACTTAATTATATCTTTACAGAGCTTTTCAGGTTTATTGTTTTTCCATCCGTAAAAAGGACAGACCTCGATGGCTGGCTGGCCGGACCGGCTGTCGCGTACCTTAATCTTTTTGGAACAGATACAAGGCTCGAGGCATATGCAAGGACCACTGCTGCTGATCCCTTTGCTACTAACGAGCTTCTTTTGGAAATGTCCTCCCCATGGCTCTTGTCTCTGCCGATGGAATATGTGATAGGTTTTATGAAAACTGATTCTTACAATTCTCTCAAGGAATTCGAGGAAAACTCCTTCAACGGAACTGTCAATTTTTATTACAGGATGTTTCCCTTTCTGAGAGTTATATGTAATGCAGAGATTCTATCTGTAGAAGTCGACAGCCGGAATAGCAGGTTCTCACCTGACGGAATAGAAAGGGAGAGCTTTTTTTCATCTTCAGGATATGATGTTGTGCCCAAGGCAGGGATTGGACTTGCACTTGATACAAGAGACAGAAGATTGAATCCTCACAGGGGGATGTATCAGGAACTCAGAATCTCACAGTCGGGAGGATTCATTGGCGGTGATGGAAATTTTACAGAGTATCTCTTTGATATAAGGGGGTGGTTGGCTTTTTTTAAAAGGCATATCTTTCACGGATCTTTTCTTGGACAGTACCGCCCGGGTGAAATCGGGGTATATGATTATTATCATGCAGGAGGAACAAATTCTCTCAGAACCTATTCTCCTGAGCCAGGAATATTCGGGCAACATGAAGCCATATTTACCCTTGAGTACAGGTATGAAATAATAGGCAGATACGCCTTCTCTTTTCTTGACTTTAATTTTTACCTTGGGCTTCAGGCTGTTGCAGGTACGGATCAGGTGTGGCTGTGGAAAAAGGAGTATGCTTTCAGGGATGCTGATTATTATGGGGGATATTATGCCGGAATACATATTCTGGCTCCGGGATTTGACCGGCTGAGAATAGAGGGTGGGTTTCATGATCCTGATTTAAAAGATTGGAGTTTAAAGTTTGGATTCAGTATCGGACTGTGGGAAAAAAGCGAGGTTCAAAGGTGGAGAAAGCGTTAATTTTTTTATGAGTTTATAACTATGAAGTTAAGGTTTCTCTCCGGGTCTCCCCGCCTGTGAGAAAAATATTCACCATGGTTTATATAATTGCAGAGTTCTGAATTGAATATATTTTCTTTTTTCAGATTGTGTTCCAGAAGTGAATCTTCTATCTGCTTCTGCATGTTAACATAAATTTTACCATTTCGTGTAACAGTATGGTTTGAAAAAAAACGAGCTACATCTTGATTCACTTCATATGATTCAACGCCTATCGATGGGAGAATAAAAACAAGCAGGTTTTCAGGTGAAGTCCCATAGGTCTTCTCCATTGCTATGACTGTCTTTGAGGATATCTCGAGCATTGTGCCCTTCCACCCGGAGTGCGCGGCCCCTACAGCTTTGTTTTGCTGATCGAAAAAAAGAACAGGCACGCAGTCTGCTGTTCTGATTACAAGGCATATGCCTGGTATGTTAGTTATAGACGCGTCTGCTGTTGCATGAACGTATTCGTTTTTTTCGGGTTCTTTGTTCACCGTGATGATTCGGTCTTTGTGTTCCTGGTCTAGAAATATTATATTTTTATGTTTAACCCCAGGTATTTGACTCAGAATTTTTTTTTCCTGTTTTCGTATATCTTCTGGGCTAACTGAATAATCGGCATTGTTGTGTTCGCGGGCAATGATACCGGCAGTTATACTGTCATGCTGAGATGCTATATCGATGAATCTGTCTGTGTGTGATAATCGGATCATATCGTTATTTGGTATCTCTTTCTTTTTTCAAATCCGAAAAGTTTTCGGTATCCTGTTTTTTTCAATTTTTCAATTGTCTGGGGTATCATGTAGCCCACATTTTCAGGTGCGTGAGAATCTGATCCGATTGTAAGCGGGACATTACATTCAAAAAACATTTTGATTATTTCATCCGAAGGGTATACTTCACCTACCGGTTTTAGCAGGCCGGATGTGTTAATCTCAATAACTGTATTTTTTGAAGCTGCGAGTCCGGAGATCCTTTTTATCAGGCTGTCAAAATTTTTTTTAGGCCTGTGTCCGAATTTTTTTATCAGATCAAAATGACCAATAATATCGAAAAGATCAGATGAGATTATTTTTTCGATAACGTCAAAGTATTCTTCATATACTTTGTCTACATTCCTTTTTGTGAACTCTTCTTTGTATTCCGGATGATCAAATGGCCAGTCGTCAAGGTAATGGCAGGAGCCGATGAGATAATCTATGTCAGGATGATTGTAGTATTCTGATGGAAATGAATTATGGGTTGGAAAATCAACTTCAAAACCAAGTCGGATTCTGATTTTAGACCGGTATTGTTTCATCAGTCGTGTAACTTCGGTGATGTATCCCTCGACCTGTTCTTCAGACATGGTTATATTCTTTCTCATTTCAGGAGGCAGTGGGGCATGGTCAGATATGCCTAATTCCTGAATACCTTTTGATATGGCGCTTTTAACGGATTCTTCAATGGTTCCTGTTGCGTGTCCGCAGAGAGAGGTGTGATTATGGTAGTCTATGAGTGTCATCAATATCCATGCTGAGAATAGTAGAATGAAATGTCGTTTAAGACCCGACTGAATGCTGTGTCAACGGAAATGTTTTTGAGGAAAAATTTATCGATCGCTCTGTCGTCATCTGACAGCGCTGGTGTTATAACTGAAAGCATGTACCATAGTGGGTGAATCATTTTTCTGGGATGTTCACCTGGCGGCCTGTTCTGTCTTCTCTCCATGAGTTTTTCGAGATCCATTGAGACAAAATCCGGCTGCTGTTCCTGTCCGGCGGCTTCTTCATCCCCCTGATTTGAATTGTAGTAATGGGGATGGCAGAGGTATATAACCAGAATTTTATTTTTTTTGAGGAAGAGCGAAACTAGTTCTATGTCGCCTACTTCTATGTATCTGGGCCTGACGACAATCTTGTCTATCTTTTCAAGATTTTCTTTCTGGGGATAAAAGGACAGAAGAAATCTTACCCTGTCCGGCGAGAGCAGAAGGGAACGGTTCCCGGGATAAATAATGCCGGGATGTATTATTTCGATCAGGTGCTGTCCGTTCTTGAACGAGTCTCTTTCGTAGAGCTTGTCAAATCTGTTTGTAAGCAGATTGTCGATATCCTGTGACAGGTCCTGATCGATGTTGCTGAGGTCGTGAGAATTATAAAGGGACCCCTGATTGTTATTCTGATAGTATTCTCTTATATCAAACATTCCTGCTCTCCAATTAAAGTAAACTACTGTAATTCTGTACTTTTGTCAAATAGATTTTATGGCATCGTTCTTCACCTGAGCGATTTCGCTGCTTGCCAGGATTTAAGGGGAAGAGCCTGTGTCAATGCGTATCATGGATTTTGTTACATTTGTGTAAAATATAGCTGACATTTGCATGCAGCAAAAAAAAGAATTTGAAAACTATCTCAAAGAAAAGATCGTGTTAAAAAAATTTAGGAGAAAACAGATGTCCGTTATAAGTGAAGTATTGGAGAAAATTAAACAGAAAGATCCGGATCAGAAAGAGTTCCATCAGGCTGCTGAAGAGGTTCTTCTTTCACTTTCTGCTACAGTAGATAAACATCCGGAATTTGTTAAGGCAAATATCTATGAAAGAATCGTGGAGCCTGACAGAGTGATTATGTTCAGGGTTCCATGGGTTGATGACAAGGGTCTGGTTCAGGTGAACAGAGGATTCAGGGTTCAGTTCAACAATGCAATAGGGCCATACAAGGGAGGGCTCAGGTTCCACCCTTCAGTAAATCTTGGAATTATAAAATTTCTCGGTTTCGAGCAGATTTTCAAAAATTCACTCACAACACTTCCTATGGGAGGCGGTAAGGGTGGATCTGACTTTGATCCTAAAGGAAAGTCAGATAATGAAGTGATGAGATTTTGTTATGCATTCATGAGGGAACTTTACAGGCACATTGGTCCTGACACTGACGTTCCGGCAGGAGATATTGGTGTTGGCGGAAGAGAAATCGGATACCTCTTTGGTTATTACAAAAAAATAGTCAATGAGCACACCGGCGTTCTTACCGGAAAGGGACTTGAATATGGCGGTAGCCTTATAAGACCTGAAGCAACAGGTTATGGCGCTACATACTTTGCAGCTGAAATGCTGGCTGAAAAAAATGATTCATTTGAAGGCAAATGTGTGGCAATCAGCGGAGCCGGAAATGTAGCTCAGTATGCAGTGGAAAAGGTTAACCAGCTTGGCGGAAAAGTTATTTCGTTGTGCGATTCGAGCGGAACCATTATCGATGAAGCCGGGATTGATGCGGATAAATTAAGTTTTGTAATGGAACTCAAGAACATCAAGCGTGGAAGAATTAAGGACTATGCCGATAAATACAGCGTTCCTTATTATGAAGGAAAGAGCGTTTGGGATGTTATCAGAGAAGAGGGAATTAAGGTTGATGTGGCGATGCCTAATGCTACTCAGAACGAAGTTAATGCAGCAAACGCTCAGGCACTTGTAAATAACGGTTGTTTCTGTGTTTCTGAAGGCGCGAATATGCCATGTACCCCGGATGCGGTAAAAATATTTCAGGACAACAATATTCTTTATGGTCCTGGTAAAGCAGCTAACGCTGGTGGAGTTGCTACTTCAGGTCTGGAGATGTCTCAGAACAGTCTCAGACTTTCGTGGGCTAGTGAGGAAGTTGATACAAGACTCAGTAATATCATGAAAAGTATCCACAGGTCATGTCTTGATGCTTCTGAAGCATATGGTAAAAAAGGTGATTATGTAATGGGAGCTAATATTGCCGGTTTTATCAAGGTCGCAAATGCAATGGTATCCTACGGTGTTGTGTGATCTTTTTTAAAGAAAAAATCAAAACGGTGTTCCCCTGGGACACCGTTTTTTTGTTTGTACTCACATAACAGGCTTTGAACGAGAAGCCTGTTGCTTCTGCCTAAAAATGTTCAAATGTGAATTTCTTTGAGATTTCCTATATCAATTGAAGTTTTGATTTAAATGATTCTGCTATGTCCTGAATGTAATGAAAATCATCAGTGTCGTCGACGTGCAGAAATACCGCCAGGTTGTCCTTCATTATTAGAAGAGCCCTGTCTCTGTTGTATCCGGTAAATGTTGTTATCTTTTCGATTTCATCAGTGGCACTTTTCCCCTCTTTGAAGAGGATCAGGTAGCAGACTATGTCATCCCCATAGGGAGTTTTTTTCTTGGCCATGATGGTCATATGAATCGCTGTTATATTGTTGTAGTTTCCTCCCGGATATATTCTGTCTGTGAGTTTCCTTATTGCAGGCTTGTCCAGAGTCCACGGGTTATTCTTGAGTACCTTTTTTGCGAAAGGAGGAATTTTCCCAAAGACAAATCCTTCAGGGATTTCTTTTTCTGAGAGAGATATTTTACTGAGTGAATCATTGTTTAGTGATGCAAATGCTGTAACCACAAAGAATAAAACACTGGCGATGATCAGCGGTAGTGTTAAATTTTTTTTCTTCATTTTGGTTTCCTGCCTGTTTTCTTCGGACGCAGCGTTTTTTTGTGTCCGGTGATTATATTACTTTTTAATTTTATCGGCATTTTGCCAATACATTAATTAAATTTTTTATAGAGACATAATATTTTTATTGACTTTTAAATTCTGATGGTCAAATATTACAAAATTGAAATATGTTGAATTATGTCTCATTAAATCTTGCATTGCATATTGCTTGAGTAACTCGCCCTGGTTACAAAGTAGTATTTCTTCAGTATTTATTCAAATTTTAATATAATAATTGATTTATTTTCGGGAGCTCGTTATGACTGATGAGGTACAGATCGGCTACATTAGAAAGAGAGACGGCAGAATCGTCGAATTTGATCCGGATAAAATTACCGAAGTTATTTTCAGAGCCGCTAAGGCAGTTGGCGGGAGTGACAGGAGTGTAGCCGCATCGGTCACGGAATCCGTGATAGGTATTCTTAATATTGTGTATAAAGACGGAAGAATACCAACTGTAGAGAATGTACAGGATCTAGTTGAAAAAATGCTTATCGAGCTTGGCCACGCTAAAGTCGGAAAAGCATTTATTATTTACAGGGAACAGCATAGAAAAATCAGAGAAGGGAGAAGTCTTCTCAACGAAGGGCTTGAGCTGATTGAAAATTATCTCGACAGATCCGACTGGAGAGTAAATGAAAACAGTAATATGAGTTATTCTCTTCAGGGGCTAAATAATCATATTGCAAGTGGCGTCACTGCAAAGTATTGGCTTGAAAGAATTTATCCACCGGAAATAAGAGATACTCACATAAATGGTGATTTTCATATACATGATCTGGGTTTGTTATCGGCATACTGTGTGGGATGGGATCTCAGGGATCTTCTGCTCAAGGGTTTTGGTGGAGTTGCAGGTAAAATTGAAAGTAAACCCGCCAGACATTTCAGGAGTGCTCTTGGACAGGTTGTAAATTTTTTCTATACTCTTCAGGGAGAATCTGCCGGCGCCCAGGCATTTGCTAATTTTGATACTTATCTTGCTCCTTTCATCCGTTTCGACAATCTTTCATTTTCTGAGGTAAAGCAGTCGCTTCAGGAATTCATTTTTAATATGAACATCCCGACAAGGGTGGGTTTTCAGACCCCGTTTACGAATGTAACTCTTGATCTCAATGTACCATCAACAATAGCAGGCGAGTATGTGGTTATAGGTGGAGAATTCCAAGACGAGACCTATGCTGATTTTCAGGAAGAAATGGATGTCTTTAATGCTGCATTTGCAGAATGTCTTTCAGAGGGAGACGCGAAGAACAGGATATTTACCTTTCCTATTCCGACATATAATATTACAGCAGATTTTGACTGGTCGAACCGTAATCTCGACAGCCTTTGGAAAATGACGGCAAAGTATGGGATTCCTTATTTTGCAAATTTTGTGAACTCAGACATGAGCCCGGAGGATGCAAGGTCGATGTGTTGCCGTCTCAGACTTGACAACAGGGAGCTCAGGAAAAGGGGAGGCGGGTTGTTTGGTGCGAATCCTCTAACCGGAAGTATTGGTGTTGTTACCATCAATATGCCCCGTCTTGGGTATATCTGTTCGGAAGAGAATCAGTTTTTTAGTGAACTTGAAAGACTGATGGATCTCGCCAAAAATTCTCTTGAGATCAAGAGAAAGGCCCTTGAGAATTTTACTGAAAACGATCTTTATCCTTATACCAGATATTATCTGTCCGATATTTACCAGAGGGACAGAAGATACTGGGGGAACCATTTTTCAACAATCGGACTCGTTGGTATGAATGAGGCATGCCTCAATCTCCTGAACGCAGATATCTCATCAATTGAAGGTAAGGAGTTCGCTTTACGGGTTCTGGATTTTATGAGAGAAAGAATTATGAAGTATCAGGAGGAAACCGGGAGTCTCTATAACCTGGAAGCAACGCCGGCAGAGGGTGTAACCTACAGGTTCGCAAGACGAGACAGAGAAATGTACCCGGATATTATTACTGCCGGCGGAGATGTTCCATATTATACAAATTCCGTACATCTTCCTGTGTCGTATACTGACGACCTTTTTGAGGTGCTTGACCATCAGGATGATCTTCAGTCCCGATTTACCGGAGGTACTGTTGTTCATCTTTTCCTTGGTGAAAAAATAGATGATATTGAAGTGGTAAAGTCTCTTGTGAAAAAAGTGGCGGGTAATTATACTCTGCCTTATTTCACGATTACTCCCACATTCAGCATATGCCCTGTGCACGGTTATATACCGGGAGAGCACAGGTATTGTCCATATGAGCATACCGCTGAGGAACTTGGTAAATATGGTATTGAAGCAGATACAGATTAAATATAATTATAAATCTAAAAGGAGATATAAATGAGTAAAAAAGAATTGGTTGTTCCCGTTGAAGTATATTCGCGAGTTGTCGGCTATTTCCGTCCTGTAAATCAGTGGAATCCAGGCAAAAAAGAGGAATACTCCGAAAGAAAAGAATATAAATTCAATACTGCTGAAAATATGATTTTGCCGGATGGATTATCAGCAGAGAGAAATTCTGTTTGTGAATATTAGAGGCATACATAAATCTTCACTGATTGATTTTCCGGGGAAAATAAGTGCTGTTTTGTTTTCAGGGGGATGCAATCTCCGCTGCCGTTACTGTCACAACCCTGTACTGGTCAGCAACGATTCAACCCTGCCCCGGATTCCTGATGATGAAATTATTGCCTTTCTGGATAAAAGAAAAAATCTCCTCGATGGTGTTGTTCTCACCGGAGGAGAACCTACTCTTGAAAAGGATTTATCCGCTTTTATCTCAGGGATAAAAGAATTGTCGCTCGCAGTCAAACTGGATACCAATGGCCTCAGACCCGAAGTTTTAAAAGAACTGCTTTTGAATGAAATGCCGGATTATGTGGCCGTGGATATTAAAACATCTCCATCCCGATACAAAGATCTTACGGGTGTTGATGTCAGTTTTTCTGATATTGTCAGAACAGTTGATATCCTGAGAAATTCAGGAGTGGATTATGAGCTTCGGACCACCTGTGTTCCCGGTTATGTAACAGACGATGATTTCGCAGATATTAAAAATGAAATCGGCAAGGTAAAAAGGTACTGTCTTCAGCAATTTGTCAGCGATTCCAGACTTCTGGATGAAAATTTTCAGAAAATCAATCCCTATCCTGTGAAAATTCTCGAAAAAATGAGAGAGTTTATTCTTACCTTCTCTGACGAGTGTTTTCTCCGTGGAATTTGATCAGCGGCAGATCATCAGCAATCATTAACCGGTCTTTGAATAATTCTGCTTTAGTTATTCCCCTCAACTGTCTCAATAAAAGTATTGCAATCCGGTAATTTTTTTTTAAAATACTTAATAGCAGCAAAGGAGCAGTGGTTATTTTTTATAATATTTATTTAGTGCAAATCAAAGATAGATATGGTCTGCTGTTTTTTTAATTTCCCATAAATTATGACAGGTTGGTTTCTCAAGGGAGGGCATGTTGAACTCGACAAAGGTGTTTGAAATAATAAGCAGGTTTATAATTTTTGAAAAAGAGAGAACCGGTTATCCTAAAACTTTTCAGAGAGAACTGAATTATCAATGCAGCAGGGTTCTCTTTTTTGCATCAATGATCTCTTTCTCATGGCTCGGATATATTCCAATTGATAAGCAACTCCATCCTGATGAACCGATTATACTGATTCTGAGAGTATTGCTGCCGGTTCTTGGCCTTTTTATTCTTTTTACACGATTCATTGATTTCTTCAATGATAAGAGCCTTTTTCTGCTCACTATGTTTGGCGCATATCTTGAGATAGCAACCGGACTGATCACAGGGCTTACAAGGGGAGATTCAGTCTATCTTGGGGGATACCTTTTTATTTTGACCCTTCTTGCTGTTGTTCCCATAAGAAGAAAAGCTGCCTGGAGGATTCTTTTTATATCTCTTTCATCTTTTTTTGCAGTTGGGGCATGCAAGGGAATGAGTTTTTCCACGGTCAGAGGCAGGTACAGTTTAAATGATCTGATAGCAACTGCTGTGGTTGCTGCTATTTTTATCTACATACTCGATCACATTAGATTCAGCAGCTGGCAAAAATCCAGAACAATTGAGGATCAGAAGATTGAGCTTCAGCAGGATAAGGATAAAATTGACGGGTTGCTACTGAATATTCTTCCGTATTCTGTAGCAGAGGAATTAAAAGACCATGGGAGTGTAAAGCCTGTTCGATTTGAATCTGTAACCATTATGTTTACTGATTTTGTGGGATTTACCTCTATAGCTGAAAAAATGGAACCGGAAGCTCTTGTTGATGAACTTGATGAAATTTTCAGTTATTTTGATTCTGTAATGGACAGATTCAATCTTGAAAAGCTTAAGACTATTGGCGATTCATACATGTGTGCAGGTGGTATACCCATAACAAACAAAACTCACAGTATAGATATTGTACTTGCTGCACTTGAAATATGTTTTTATATGAAAAAATTAAACGAAAAGAGAAAAATATCAAATAAAGCTTTCTGGGAAATGCGTTTAGGCATCAATACAGGCTCAATAATGGCGGGAGTTGTTGGAGAGAAAAAATTTGTTTATGACATATGGGGAGATGCGGTTAATGTTGCAAGCAGGCTTGAAACCTCAGGTGAATCAGGTAAGATAAATATTTCGGGCACTACGTACTCAGCGATAAAAGATTTATTTGAATGTGAACCCCGTGGGGAAATAACAGTAAAAAACAGGGGTCCGATTGATATGTTTTATGTGAACAGGATTATGCCTGAGTTATCTACCGATGAGAATGGTATATATCCGAACGAAGAATTTATGCAAAAATATCGTGAAATTGCAGGTCAATAAAATTATTTCCATTCATCCTGCTGGAGTTTTAAAGCCAGTCTTTCATTAAAAGCTTGACAAAAAACCTAAAAAGATTTTGCTGGTTTATGCACTTTGTTGCATATTAATGTTTTTTACTATGTATTCTGTTTCAGGAAGGATTTCTGTTTTGACTTGATTAACAAAGAAAAATGAAACGACCGGTTTTCACAATAATGGGTTTGTGATGGTCTCCGGATAAAATTTAAAACATCCTTCATGGGTGAAACGAAGATTTATCTTTAGCCGGTTTTGCAGTTTTTTCTGAAACAGATTATTAAATGCCCTGAATGGTTTTGAGCGGCAGTCCGGGGCAGTATTTAAGGTCCTGTATGGCTTCTTTTTGAAGATAACAGGTCTTAACGGTGGATTTCTGTGATTACTCCGTTTTCTTATTATAATAGTTGAAAGAAGAGTTTTCACGGGCTGTTTAGTTATTTTAATTTTAATGTTGATTTTTTAATGCTGGATTTCTTAATTGTTTCAGTGGTGAGCTGAAACTGAATGGATTTATGAGGTAAAATGGCACTTTCACATTCGATACTTGCAACGCTTATCGGGGAAACTCCCTGCAGTGGTTATGATCTGGCAAAACAGTTCAACAGTGCTCTTGGTCATTTCTGGAAAGCGACCCATCAGCAGATTTACAGGGAGCTTGCCAGGCTGGAGGCTGAAGAACTTGTGACATCAGAGGTGGTGCCACAGGATGACAGACCCGACAAAAAGGTGTACAGCGTTACATCTAAAGGGGAAGAGTATCTTATTGACTGGATCGTTGAGCCGAATGAACCCATTACAACAAAGGTCGATCTGCTCGCTAAATTTCATGTTGGCTACCTGGTTCCAACTGATGTAATTTTAGAAGAAATAGGGAGACTGAAGAGGATTCATGAAGAGGGACTTTCTCTGTATTATCAGCTGGAGAAAAAATTTTTCAGTGATCCTGCATCAATGTCTCTTAAACGCAGATTCCGTTACCTGAACCTCAGAAGAGGTATAAAATACGAAATTGCCTGGATAGAATGGTTTGATGAGGCCATTGAACTTTTGTCCGGGTTTCAGGAAGAAAAACAAAAAAAACAGTAAATTTTTAAGGAGATTTGTCATGAAAACAAGAATTACAGAGCTTTTTGGTATCAAATACCCGATTGTCCTTCCGGGAATGAGCTGGATCAGTACACCTGAGCTCGTTGCTGCTGTATGTAATGCGGGTGGTATTGGCTGGCTTGCAACAGGCCCGTTGAAAACCAGTGAAACAGAAGCGGCAATAAAGAAAATCAGGGAACTTACTGACAAGCCTTTTGGAGCTGGAGCTACTCTTCTTATGCCTGGCGCAAAGGAAAATGCTGAGGTTCTTATGGATATGCAGGTGCCTGTTATCAATGTATCTCTTGGTAAGCCTGACTATATAGTAAAGAGAGTACATGACTACGGCGGAAAGGTTATTCAGACTGTTATCAATGAAAAACATGCTGAAACAGCTGTGAAGGGTGGAGTTGATGCTCTCCAGATAACAGCATATGAAGCCGGAGCACATGCAGGGGATGTCGGAAGTATTTGTCTTATTCCTGCAATGAGAGAGAAGTTTGAGGTGCCTCTTGTCGCTGCTGGCGGTTTTGCTACTGGTCAGGGGCTTGCAGCAGCTCTTGCTCTTGGTGCAGACGCAGTTGTAATGGGAACAAGACTTTCAACAACAGTAGAAAGTCCGCTTCATCAGAGAACAAAGGAAGCTCATGTTGCTGCCGGTGTTGAGAATACTCTTTTCTCCAACAAGTTTGACGGACTCTGGTGTCGTGTTCTTGAATCAAAATCATCCAAAAAAGCTATTAAAAATGGAATGAACCTTTTCAGAGCCGCTTTAGTTGGACCAAAAATTGCAAAAGAGATGGAGCTTCCTGTTTTTAAGGTTATGCTTGGTATGCTTGCACAGCCTGAAAACATGATGAAACTTGCTCACATGGCAACCGCTTTTGGACAAATCCAGGCAGCAACCGAAGTTGGCGATTATGACAACAAGGGAGTTCAGCTTCTTGGGCAGGCTACAGGTCTTGTTCATGACATCCCAACTGTTAAAGACGCCATTGAAAATATTATCAAAGAAGCTAAAGAAACTTACAAGAAAATGGGTACTCAAATTAAGTAAGTTTTAAAAAATATGCAAATTGCAGAGCCGGTTCTGATAATCAGAACCGGCTCTTTTATTGGTAGGCACCTGAATAAGTCTATTGGTTTGATTTCAGCATGTTCAGCTGATTGGAAACTGTAAGAAGAATCTGGTTGCGGTCTTCAATGTTGAGGGCCTGTTCGAGTCCGCCTGCATCTATGTTCATGTTTATTGCTTCTTTTGTCAGCCTGAGGGCCATTGGATTTTTTGACATCAGAATTTTTGCATAATTCATGGCGGAATCATAAAGCTCTTCCTTCCCGACTATTTTGCTTACAAGGCCAAGGTCATATGCTTCTTTTGAGGACATGAATTCACCAGTGTACATAAACTCATATGCTCTTCCTGCACCGATCATTCTGGGCAGAAAATAGCTGCACGACATATCAGCTCCGCCGAGTCCGATATTGATATATGCGGCACAAAAACGTGCATCAGGGCTTATTACCCTTATATCAGATGCAAGCATGAAACTGAAGCCCTGACCGGCAGCAGCACCATGAACAGCAGATATAATAGGTTGCGGTGCTCTTCTCATCGCAAGATTAAGCCTTGCGAGTCTTGCCTGAAATCTGTAGAATTCAGGAGCGCCCATGTTTGACATAAAACCCGCAGCTTCTTTCATATCAAGACCTGCACAGAATCCTTTTCCTTCAGCTTTGAGGATGAGTACAAGGGTTTCCAGGTCATAAAGTCTCTCTCTCCAGAAATCATCCAGCTCTTCCATCATCTTGTGATTCACTGAGTTGTATGCATCAGGTCTGTTCAGAGTCAGTACTCCTATTCCCTTCTCAGGTGTTTCATATTTGATTGTTTCGTAGCTCATATTTTACCTTCTTTTGTGGTTATTAGAGATTACACTGCATGCCTTAAGTGGTTATGCAGTCAAAGGGAATGCCCTGAAACAAAAGATCTGTACTGGCTGAATTTTTATTTCAGATGAAATTCCCTTGTGAGTTAATTGAACAACCGTTGAATTAATACAGGGTATTGATTTAATTCATCCTGTGTCAATAAAATTCAAATAAAAATATCATTCTTGGTTGATGATATTGTCTTTTGTCTGGAATGGCAGTGTTGAATTATTATTGAGAGTATAAAGCCTGTGTGAATTTTTTTACATGTGATTTCATTATGCAAATGAATGGACTTAACTTTTATTGCATATTGCAATGCATCTGGGTTCGAATCAAGGTATGAATTCATCTGTTTTGTTTAAAAAAAGCTTCCCGGTTCATGACAGCACTGAATCCCCCAAAAAAATCTTTAAAATATAGGATTATATAAGTATTTAATAAAAAAAATAATTCTATTTTTGTTTTGGCATGTTTATTGCTTTATATATGGGTATGAAAAGAAGAGTAATAATTCCGGAATACAGAAACAGGATATCACCTCTCTTTGATGTGGCAAAAACCTTTTCTGTATTCATAATTGATGGCGGGGCTGTGTGTGAATCGTATTATCTCAATACAACAGGCTTTTCGGGCAGAGCGATTGTGGAATGCCTGTGCAGGGAAGCTCCTGACGTGGTTATATGCAGCGCTATAAGCAGATGTCATGCGGGAATGCTGACCTCTGGCGGTATCGAGTTAATATCCGGTGTTATTGGAGAGATTGGAGACGTGGTAAGGGCTTATATCAATGACGAGCTCGAGTCAGACCTGTTTGCTATGCCCGGTTGCCGCAGACGTGGAGGCGGAGGACGTGGGCATGGAGGCATGGGCCGTGGTGGAGGTCAATGCAGGAACAGGGGAGAATGGTAAATAAACTAAATAGGAGAATATAATGAAAATTGCAGTTTCAGCGCAGGGGAATACTCCTGAATCAAAGGTTGATGAAAGATTTGGAAGAGCGCAGGGTTTTATAATTTACGATGAGGGAACCTTCTCGTATATAGATAATGTTCAAAACTATCAGGCCATGCAGGGCGCTGGTATTCAGTCTGCCAAGACCGTGGTGGACAGCGGGGCAAAGGTTGTAATAACGGGACATGTTGGGCCAAAGGCTTTTTCTGTTCTTCAGAAAGCAGGTGTGGAAATATATCTTGCAACCGGTCTCAGCATAAAGGATACGATTGAAGAATACAAAAAGGGTTCTCTTCAGAAGGCCGGTGGCGCTGATGTTGAAAGCCACTGGTAGAAAATTTTAAGGAGGTTAGTTATGCCAAGAGGTGATGGATCAGGTCCTGATGGAATGGGCCCAATGACAGGACGAGCTTTGGGATACTGTGCAGGATACGAGACACCGGGATTCGTTAACGGACCGGGTGCAGGCAGAAGAATGGCAGGTAATGGTCGAGGCAGAGGCGGAAGAGGTTTCAGAAACCAGTATTACGCTACAGGAATCCCCGGCCGTGCAAGGGATTATTATTCCAGGCCGTATCAGCCTGTACAAAATTCATTTTCGAAAGAGGATGAAGTAAGGATGCTAAGAGAACAGAGTGAACATCTTGCAAAAACTCTCGAAGATGTGAACAAAAGACTTCTGGATCTTGAAAGAGAAGAATAAGGGAGCAGTCTGAAAGAGAGGCTTGAAAAGCCCCTCTTTCAGAACAATGGTAATGACAACAAAGATAAAGATATTATGTGAAAATACAGTATATTCATCCGGGCTTGTTGCAGAACACGGATTTTCCATGGCAATAAAGACACCGGATGAAAAAATACTTTTTGATACAGGACAGGGGTATGCCCTTGTCAACAACATGAAGGTTCTTGGTGAAGAACCTGAATCATTTGATTGTATGGTTCTCAGTCACGGGCACTATGACCATACAGGCGGTCTTATGGATTTTCTTTGCCTGAGAAAAAAAGGGATCAGTATTTTATCTCACGAGGATATTTTTGTCAGAAAGGTAAAGTATGAAGATGTTGATGGAACAAAAAAGGAAATCGATATAGGGATACCCTTCTCTAAACAGGACTATGAAAAAAACGGGGGGGCTTTCGAGTTCTTCAGTGGATATCTGAAAAGGGGGCCGCTTCACCTGATAAATGAAATTGAGCATGATCCTGAAGGTAAGGGCGGTTCAAACCTTATGGCGGAGGTGGACGGCAAAATGGTTCATGACCCATTCAGGGATGACCTTTCAATGCTCATTGAAACAGAATCCGGCCCTGTAGTGATTTTGGGATGCGCACACGCCGGAGCTGTCGAGATACTAGATGCGTTGAGTGCAAAAACCGGATATAATGAATTTTTTGCCGTGATTGGCGGAACTCATCTCCATAATGCATCGCGAGACTATTACAGAAAAACTGTTGATAGCCTGAAAAAGTACAGGGTAGGGATAGTGGCTGCTGCTCACTGTACCGGGTTCAGGGTTGCTGCTGATCTATCAGGAGAATTCAGAGAAAAATATGTTAACTGTTCTGTTGGAACGGTTTTTGAGTTTTGATAAGGAGAATTGAATGCAGATTGCAATAGCAAGCGGAAAGGGAGGAACAGGAAAGACAACGTTATCGGCAAGTTTTGCCTCTTTTCTGTCAGAAAAGAGAGATGATGTAATGGTTATTGATTGCGATGTTGAAGAACCGAACCTGAACCTTTTTCTTAAAACTGATATAGATGAAAAAAAAGAAGTATATTCTATGGTTCCTGAAGTGGATCTTGAAAAATGCAATGGATGCGGAAACTGTGAAAAGATCTGTGCATTCAGCTGTTTTGTTATGATTGGCGGTGAGCCAATGATCTTTCCTGACATGTGTCATTCGTGTTATGGATGCCTTCTCGTTTGTCCAGAAAAGGCAGTGATTGAACAAAAGAAGGACATCGGCTATCTTGAGACCGGAAAAGCAGGAGCTATCTCATACCGTGGAGGAAGTCTTAAGATTGGAGAGGCTATGTCTCCTCCGCTTATAAAGGCGGTAAGAGATTTTGACAGAAGCACGGGGCTGGTTATTGTTGATTCTCCTCCGGGGACGTCATGCCCGGTTATAGAGGCAATAAAGGGAAGCGATTTTGTGATTCTGGTGACTGAGCCCACGCCATTCGGTCTGAACGATCTTGTTTTGGCTGTTGCTGTTGTTCGACAGATGGAGCTTTCTTTTGGTGTTGTAATAAACAGGTCTGATCTTGGTGACAACAGAGTGGTTGATTACTGTGAGAGAGAGGGAATTAATCTTCTCGCGTCTATTCCTCATTCCAAAGAAATTGCAGAGGCATATTCCCGCGGTGAACTTATAGAAACCTTTATTGAAATAAACCGTGAATTGCTTGAAGAAATTGCAGTGAAAACCGGTGTACTCGGGGAGGATGCAAAATGAAAGAAATTGTTATAATCAGCGGAAAGGGCGGAACCGGGAAAACCAGCATAGTTTCATCCTTTGCTTCGCTTGCGTCATCCATGGTTCTTGCCGACTGTGATGTGGATGCTGCTGATCTTCATCTTATAATGCAGCCGAAGGTAAGGTCTGAGGAGGATTTCCCCGGGGGACAGGTTGCTGTAATCAATCCTGATATATGTACTGAATGCGGTGAATGCAGGGAACTCTGCAGATTTGATGCAATTGATGAAAATTTCAGGGTGAATGAAATTGATTGTGAGGGATGTACTGTTTGTGAATGGTTTTGTCCGGTATCAGCCATAGAGATGAAACGGAAGATTGCAGGTAAAAATTATATTTCTGATACAAGATACGGGCCAATGGCTCATGCAAAATTAAAGGCAGGTGAGGATAATTCAGGCAAGCTGGTAAGCAAGGTCAGGGAGGATGCAAAGAAAATAGCTGAAGAGAAAAATCTTGATCTTATTCTCGTGGACGGTTCTCCCGGAATCGGATGTCCGGTAATTGCATCAATAACCGGAGCCTCTCTGGTGTTCATTGTATGTGAACCAACTGTTTCGGGCCTGCACGACCTGAAAAGAGTAGTTGAACTTATAAATCATTTCAGAATGAAATGCGTTGTTATGGTCAATAAATATGATTTGAATGAAGAGATGACTGAAAGGATCAAGAATTTCTGTGAATCAGAATCTATTGAATTTGCAGGAAAGCTTCCTTATGATACGGATTTTACGAAAGCCCAGATAGAGGGGAAAAGCCTTGTTGAATATGCTTCATCCAAAACTGTTAAAATGCTGAAGGATGTATGGGAAAAGCTCTGTAATAAGCTTAATGACTGAGATTGAATTGCATAAAACTTCCTGTTTAACTAGAGGTTCTCCTCCTGCTTCCGGCAGGAGGCTCTTTTTATAAAACAGGAATTATAAAAAGAATTTTTTTAAAATATAAATAAAAATTAATGACAGAGAAGACTATATTATTCTGTATTAATCTGTTACAGATGTCAGTCTGATTCTAAGATTATTGTTAAAAAACAGAATAATTGCAGGCTGGTTTATTAAGAACATCAGGAAAGATAATATCATTATGGAGGTTGTATTGTAATGTCTAATAACAATGGTGGATGTCAGGGCGGCAGCGGATGTCAGAGCGGTGGCGCTTCATGTCAGGGTTCAGGTGCGAATACGGCCGCTGATGAAAGGCAAATGAAAGAAATGATGGAAAATGAAGAACTCAAGGCAAGTCTTGATAAAATAAAGAATAAAATTGTTGTTCTTTCAGGCAAGGGGGGAGTCGGTAAGAGTACTGTTGCTGTCAATCTTGCTACAGGTCTTGCAAACAGGGGGCTCAGAGTAGGCCTTCTTGATGTTGATATTCACGGCCCCAGCGTACCAAAACTTCTTGGCCTGGAGAATGAAAGCCTTAAAGCTGATGAGGCCAATAAACTTATCCCTGCAATTTATAAGGATAATATGAAAGTCATTTCTATCGGGTTTCTCATGCCCGACAATGATGATGCTGTAATATGGAGAGGTCCTCTCAAACATGGAGCAATCAAACAGTTCCTCAAGGATGTACTCTGGGGAGAACTGGATTATCTCATAATCGATTCACCTCCTGGAACAGGCGATGAACCCCTTGCAGTCTGCCAGCTTATAGAGGACCCAACAGGGGCTGTTGTTGTAACAACACCTCAGGATGTGGCTCTTTCTGATGTAAGGAAGTCGATTACATTCTGCCATAAACTGGAAATGCCCATTATTGGAGTTGTTGAAAATATGAGTGGTTTTACATGCCCTCATTGTGGAGAGACAATTGATATCCTGAAAAAAGGCGGCGGAAAGAAAATGGCAGAAGATATGAATGTGCCGTTTATTGGAAGCATCCCAATCGATGTGCAGATAGCCGAAAGAGGAGATTCCGGTAATCCTTATATCAATGATCATCTTGAGTCGGATTCAGAGGCTGTAAAGGCTCTCGGTAATATGGTTGAAAAGATTGTTGCCGGAGTAAAGGCATAGGCTGTTCTAAAATAATTAAAGATGAAGAGGCCGGATCTGTTGTTATACGGAATTGGCTTTAATAATATGATAAAGAAGAGGTAAATTATGAAATTTGCGGTTCCTACTGTAGATGGAAAACTGTGCATGCATTTCGGGCACTGTCAGAAATTTGCGATAATCGATGTAAATAATGCAAATGAAATATTGTCAGAGGAGTATATTGATCCTCCTGCACATGAACCTGGCGTTCTCCCGGGCTGGATATCAGGGCTTGGTGTAAACTGTGTAATTGTCGGCGGAATGGGACAGAGGGCTCAGCAGCTTTTTATGGCAAAGAATGTTAAGGTCGTAACAGGCGCTATGGATGAAGATCCCAAAGAGATTGTAAAACATTTTCTTAATGACAGTCTTCAGACTGGCCCAAATGCCTGTGATCATTAATATGTGAATTAAAATTTTATTTTCACAGATAAATCTGCCGCATTGATTCAGCTAACGCCGGTTAATTATACTGTCCGGGGTGAGAGAATCCCTGCGGTTGTTTTTTTTAGGAGTAATCAATGAATGTAGATTCAAGATGTGTTTTCTGTTTCGTAAGATCTTTTGAAAAGATGATCGAATCCTCCAGGTTTAGTGAGGATGAAAAGAAAATAGTTCTTAAAAAATTTTTTACCCTTGTTGCAAATCTTGATTATGAGAAGCCAACACCTGTGATTGCCCGGCACATACATGCCCTGTTCAGGGAGGTCCTTGATGATCCTGATCCATACAGTGGTGTAAAAAAGGAATTCAATGATTTTATGCTGGGAGTCTATCCTGAACTGAAAAAGAGAGTGGAGGATTCCTCAGACCCTTTTGAAACAGCTCTCAGGATTGCCATTGGCGGCAATATAATTGATTTTGGTCCGGACCACAGGTTTGACGTTATGGAAACCTTTGATCATGTACTCAATAGTGATTTTGCAATCGATGATTCTCTTGCTCTCAAAAAGGATATTCAAAACGCAGAAACCATCCTTTACCTTGGCGATAATTGCGGTGAGATTGTTGCTGACAGAATATTTCTGGAAACTATCGGCAGGCCTGATATTTATTTTGCAGTAAGGGGAAATCCTGTATTGAATGATGCAACAGAAGAGGATGCAGCATATGTCGGAATAGACAGCATGGTAAGAGTAGTGTCTAACGGTTATGATGCACCATCGACCATCTTCGAAGAATCATCTGCGGAGTTCCGGGAAATATTCAAACGTGCAGACTGCATCATTGCAAAGGGGCAGGGGAATTTCGAAGGTCTGAGCGAACATAAGGAACGCAGAATATACTATCTTATGATGCTGAAGTGTGAAGTCGTGGCCGAAAGGCTTGGTGTTAAAAAGGGGGATTTCGTTGTTGCACGAAATACCAATTGACATGTTGTATATATTATGCAGAAATGACTATATAAAATTACAAGATTGAAGTAGTGTCGGCACCACTCCGTATGAACCGGATGCCTCTCTTAACCATACTGTATAAAAATCCTTTAATGAGGTCAAACCGTAATGCATCGTTTTCTCCCTGCACAATTAACTGCAATTATAATGTTTATCTTTCTTATTCTTAATACGCTTTTCTGCGCAGCGCAGCTTTTCCCGTTAGCTCTGCTGAAATTTATTATACCCATTAAATGGTGGCGTAAAATTACAGGGAAAATTCTCGTGAGAGTGGCAAATAACTGGGTTTTTCTGAATTCATTTGTAATTCACCATACTTTTCCCATTGAGTGGAATATCCAGGGAACAGAGAAGCTGAAGAAAAATGACTGGTATCTTGTAATCTCCAACCATCAGTCATGGGTTGATATCGTTATACTCCAGAAAGTACTTTATGGCAGAATACCCTATATAAAATTCTTTCTCAAGAAGGAATTGATACGGGTACCGATAATGGGACTCGCCTGGTGGGCACTTGATTTCCCGTTTATGAAACGTTATACAAAAGAAGAGGTCGAGAAAAATCCATCCCTGAAAGGTAAGGATATCGAGATAACCCGTAAGGCCTGTGAAAAATTTAAAACAGACTATGTCACAGTTATGACTTTTCCGGAAGGTACAAGGTTTACCCGGGAAAAACATAATTCACAGCAATCCCCTTATAAACATCTCCTTAAACCGAAAGCAGGAGGTCTCTCTTTTACCATATCTGCAATGGGAGACAAAATTCACAAGCTTCTAAATATGACAATTGTTTACCCTGAAGGATCCGGAACGATGTGGGATTTTTTATGCGGCAGGATCAGGAAGGTAGATGTATTTGTCGAGACAATGCTTATTCCTGAAAAGTTTATTAATGTGGATCTCGATAATGAAAGATTTCAGTCAGAATTTAAGGATTGGCTGAATGGTCTCTGGAAGATTAAGGATGAACTTATTGAATCTCATCTGGATAAAAAATAATATTTACGCCTGTATTATATTTTTGAGGACTCAGGTTCTATAGACTTGAGCCCTCAAACCCCGCTTTATAAACATTCAATTTTACAACAATAAAAATACTATTCTATTTCTATACT
>CAZEJW010000040.1:0-28090 GCA_964512685.1 uncultured Leptospirales bacterium
TATCAGTTATTATGGAGGATTTCCCAGGCATTACGTTAAGGGAATATTTACAAAAAAACAAACCTGGCATACATCAAAGCCTTTCGATAGCTTATGAAATAGCTGATATTACATACAGAATTCATGAAAAAAAACTCGGAGTTCACTGCCTCAATACATCATCGGTTTTTATAAATCCTGAAACTCATGAAATAAAGATTGTGGCTCCCTGTTTACTCCCTTCAGAGATCTCACAAAACAGAGGTCTGCATGAGACAGATTTCATCAAAAAAATTCTCCCCTACATTTCACCGGAAAGACTGGCAGGCTCTGAGAATGCAGACAAACCATCATCTGACCTCTATTCGATTGGTGTAATTCTCTACAGAATGCTTACTGGCAGGGAACCTTTCTGCTCAGATGATCCTCATGAAATTATACATGCACATTTGAAGGAAAAACCTGTTGCTCCGGCAAAGATAGACAAAAATATTCCCGGGGCTGTTTCGGATATAACTCTCAGGCTTCTTGAAAAAGACTACAGCAAACGTTACATGCTTGCTGATTCCATAAAATATGATCTTATGAAATGTCTCGATCAGCTTGAAATGATGGGAAGACTTGAAAGCTTTGAACTGGATACCCATACTACTGAAAAAAAACCTGTAATATCAGGCAGATTATACGGAAGAGAAGAAGAAACAAAAAAACTGACTGCTTTTTTTGAAAGCATGCAGCCTGGAGCCAGGCGGGTAGCCACAGTATATGGCCCTTCCGGGATTGGGAAATCCACGCTTATAAAAGAACTTTTCAGACCCGGAATAGCATCAAGATGCTTTTTCATCAGCGGGAAATGTGAGCAGAATAAAGGAGAGGTTCCGTATAACCCCCTTCTTCAGGCATTTCAGGAACTGGTAAGAGAACTTCTTTCAGAAAGTCATGAAGGAATAGATATCTGGAGAGAGAGTCTTCAAAAAAATCTGGCTGAAAATGGCCAGATCATGATCGATGTCATCCCTGAACTAAGGGGAATAATCGGAGATCAGGAAAAAGTCCCTGAACTGGATGCTGATGAGACCAGAAACCGCTTCACAATGGTCTTCCTGGATTTCGTTCATGTGTTCTCAGATTCGAGACACCCTCTTGTTCTGTTCATCGATGACCTTCAATGGATCGATACAGATACTCTCCTGATTCTGAAAAAACTGGTTATGGATAAAACCATGGGTACTTTAATGATAATCGGCGCATACAGAGATAATGAAGTAGACGAATATCATAATGTATCAATAACAAAGAATGAATTTATTGATGCCGGAATCAGTATTCTGGATATAGAACTCTCTCCTTTTCACCACCATGAAATAAACAGCCTTTTTGCAGACTCTCTGAATACAAGCCCTGAAAAAGTTGACAAACTTGTAGATTTAGCCCTGGCAAAAACAAAGGGTAATCCTCTTTTGCTGAACCAGTTCCTCAGAAGCCTGTACAGTGAAAATATTATTCAGCATACATCTTCAGGAGAGTGGAACTGGGACATTGAAAAAATTGAAAGCCACTATAAAGATGAAAAAGATACTGATTTTTCAAGAATAATCATGAACCGGCTAAACGAAAAATCCAGAAATATTATATCCCATGCAGCATGCATAGGCAATACATTTAATCCTGACCTGATTATTGTACTCACAGGAGAAAACCATGATACCGTCACAGACGAGCTGAACGATCTCCAGGAAGCCGGATTGATCAGGAAAGTCTGGGACGACTACCAGTTTACTCATGACAGGATTCAGGAGGAAGCATACTCCCTTATCCCGGACGCAGAGAAGGGAATGATTCATAAAAAAATCGGACATCACTATAACGCAGAACAAAAACCAGCTAATGAGTCAGAAAACATATTCATGACCGCAAACCAGTTCAATCTGAGCTACAGGTATTCACCTGATCTTCATGACCCTTATCTTCTTTCAGAAATAAATCTGAAGGCAGCTCAAATGGCAAAACACAGTGCAGCATTTGATTCTGCACTTAACTACCTCGAATTTACCTTAAATATTATTCCGGGTGACTCATGGCAGAGAGCGCATGAATTCACTTACTCACTGTTCATGGAGGCGTTTGAAGCGTGTTATGTGTCTGGATATATTGACCAGGCATATTATCTCTTTACCAGAATAAAAGAGAATACAAAAAAACAGTCCGAGTTAATAAGGCTCTACATCCTTAACATCTACCTCCTTATGAATGGAGGGAAGCCACATATGGCAATAATGATGGGAACAGAAGCACTGAAACTGCTTGGAATAAATATAGCCATTCGGCCGTCGGCATGGACAATGCTGATGGAGAAAATTCAATTATATTTCAGGATAAGGCTGAAAAGCAGAGAGGCGATAATACAGCTTCCTGATCTTAAGGATGAAAAGACAAGACAGATAATTGCAATACTCATATCAATGGGAATACCAGCATATGGGCACAACTTTCCTCTCATGAAGCTTATTGCTATGAAAATTATCAATCTCTCACTCAGGCATGGAAACTCTGACCTTACGTCATACGGATACATGATACATGGAATTGAAACAGGAAAAAGGGTATTTCACTTCAGGCCTCATCATGATTTTGGAACCATTGCTCTCAGTCTAAATGAAAAATACAACAACAGGGAACTCGAGAGTTTACTTATGGTAATGTACGGTGGGTTTCAGGCTCACTGGAAACATCATGCAAATATTGGTATTGATTATTTAATAAAGGGCTATGAAGCAGGAGTGTCAACAGGAGATATCTATTACAGCCGTCTTGCCTGTATCCTCCATACTGGTTCTCTCTTTGTATCAGGTGCTGCGCTTAACACTGTACTAAAGACAGGCAAACGTTATCTGGAATACGTATCAAGGGGTAAAACCCGACATATAATAAACTCAATTGCTGCAATACTTCTAAATGCCGAAGAACTTGCAAACGGCAATTATCCTTCAGTGATAAAAAACAGAGATATAATAATCGATGAGATAAAACATGATATTATGCTTCAGCCCCTGCACTGGTATTATACTTTCAGGATCAGGAATCTTTATCTTTTTGGAGAATACGAAGAGGCTTTAAATCTTGTAAAAGAAAATAATAAATTGCTCTGGGCTCACTACTCTTCGCTCACCATTCCTGAACATGTTTTCTTTTCATCGCTTGTGATGACAGCATTGTATAACAAAGCCGGCTTCACTCAAAGAATAAAATTCATGAGAATGATCAGGAAAAATATAAGAAGGTTAAAAACCTGGGCCGAAGAGAGCCCGCTAAATTTCAGACACAAACACCTTCTGGTAGAGGCAGAGGTTAAGAGAATAAAGGGAGAAAAATTTTCTGCATTGAGTCTTTACAATCAGGCGATTATTTCGGCCTCGGATAGCGGCTACATTCAGAACAGGGCAATTGCCAGAAGGCTTGCGGCAGTTTTTTTCGAACAGAACAGACTCGATCAGACTGCTGCTTCATACCTGATGCTCTCCTGCAGAGATTTCAGAGAGTGGGGCGCTGAAAGGATTGCAGAAATCATTGAAAATCTTCCTCTGCTTGAAAAGGAATCAGAAGACAAAAGAGGAAGTGAATTCTCAAAAGAAATCAGAAAGATTGACCTGCATGATGATATTCTTATGATCAGCTCATGCATGAGTTATGAGGCTCTGCTTTTAAAAACAGTTTCAGTCATAGAAAGAATAACGTGCTCAGAACGTTCAATGATAATGATAAAGAAAAATGAGAGATGGCATGTTGAAGCACAAAAAAACAGCAGTGATAAAAATACAGAGAGCATACTTAATCCTTCTCAGGAAAACATTCCTGAGTCGATCATAAAAAAAACTCTCAGGGCAGAAGCGCCTGTTTTTTCATTTGATCCCCGGAAAGATCCTGTTTTTTATTCTGACCCTTACATTATAAAAATGAATCCTGAATCTTTCCTCTCGGTTCCGGTAAAAAAAGATGGTGAGGTATCAGCAATTCTGATATGTGAAGGAATAAAATCTGAAGACACTGAGATTGTTTTCAGCCAGATGAAAGCAACAGGCAATATTTTTATGAACATTGCCGGAAACCTCAGAAAAGATTCCACCTTCAGAATCAGGAAGAACATGCCTGATGACAAAAAAACAGATTCCGTAATTCAGGAACTGAACAGGCTTATGAGTGAAGAAAAGTTATATGCAATAGAAGACCTGTCTGTATCGATGACTGCTGAAGCATTATCTGTTTCCTCTCAGGAGCTTTCCAATCTGCTGAATGACAGGCTTAATGTTAATTTCAATACATTCGTAAACCGCTTCAGAATTGAAAAAGCAAAGGAATTACTGAGGGATGAACCGGAAAGGCCGGTAATCTCGATTGCCTATGAGGTAGGATTCAACTCCATGTCGCCTTTCTACAGCGCTTTTATGAAATTCACCGGACTTTCTCCAACAAAATTCAGGGAAACCGCCATATAAAACATTTGTCTTCACATATTCATCCTGTTCTATCCGTTGGACGAAACAGGATGAATATCATTACCTATTTCTTCATAATTGAATCTTTAATTGAAATATACCAGCTAGTTCCGATTTTCTTGAAATAAACTTTTTCTAATGACCCGTTTTCAAGAGTCGATATTCCTGTGGCACTATCTCCTTCGATCTTTACATCTTTCAATTCTTTGAAGGATGATTTGTCCATCTGTTTTTTTCCGGGAGTCTTTTCAAGAAGGACTTCCATATCTGCAAGAAATTTCTCTACATCAATTTTTCCATATGTCTTTTGTGCAAATTTCATTACCTCTTCCGGATTTCTGATATTCATCTTTGGCGCACTCGTTGTCGCGTCAGGGAGTTTATACTTCTCTCTGATTTTCCTGTAATCATCTTTCAGTGCTTTGTCTTTTCCAAACTGAGTAATGAATCCCAGCATTAAATCCATAGTGAATGCGAGCACAGGCCTTTCATCAGGGACAACAAAAGCTGAAATCTGACTAAAGCTATTCCTGTCTGTTTTAGACAGCTTGTTAAACACATCCTGAGGGGATGATGCTCCTTTTGAACATGAGATGAATGCAACAGAACATACAGCCACTACTGTAATGAAAATCCTGATTTTTTTCATTGATTCCTCCGGTTATTATTTTTGCTGAAAAGGGTATTGCGGGAAAAGAGGACTCCCTTTTAGCACGAAGGAATCCCCCCCAAAAAAGCTTTTACCCTTCTGTTGAAATTTTATTATATGAGCAATGGAATAGATGTCAAGGCAGGGTCTTGTCTTTATCTTTTTTTGTTGCAAGGTGAGGATTTTTTTTAAGGCACAGGGCACATCTTTCATCCGGGCAGAACTGGCATGCAAAACAGTCTTCACAGGGATGTTTCTTTGGCATGTCATCTTCAGGGATATACAATTTACCCTTGAAACCTTCGATTTTTACAAATGGCATAAATTATACTTTTATTTTAAACTCTGATCTTTGTGATCATGATATTTCGAACCTGTAGTTCGAAAATACCGAATTGCTACTTTAAATCAAGCTTTTTTACCTGTATTTCTCTTGACCGAAACAAATCACAATGTTTTTTCAAATTATACCCTGAATCGTATATGGAGATTGTCATGGATGAGTACCTTAAAAAAGTTATAGCTGATCGGGTTGAAAAAGTAAAAACTGAAAGACTCGACAAACTGGACCTTGTAAAATTAAATCTGGGCTCAATCCCGGGTGATGTATTCACCTGCACCAGCATAAAGGAGCTCCACCTTGAATCTGACTGCAGCTTTGCTGATGGCGGAATTTATCTTTCTGAAGAATACTGGTGGGAAGTTTCGCATGACAACAATATAATATTTACAATACCAGCGGATATTGAAAAGCTGGAAAAACTCGAGATCCTTGACATTACCCAGAACGATGTATCTTCAATTACACCTGAAATCGGTAACCTCAAAAATCTTAAAAAACTGATGCTTTCGAACAACAGCCTTGAGGAACTCCCTGCTGAGATAGGAAAACTGGAGAACCTGGAAGAACTTGACCTTTCGTATAACTCGATAAAAAAACTTCCCAGTGAAATAGGCAATCTCAAAAAAATGAGGATTCTCAATCTCAACTCAAACAACCTGAGAAGCCTTCCTCCGGAAATAGGGCAACTTGAAAATCTGGAGATTCTTGATATCGGGAATTTCGAAATAAAAAAAACAGATCCGGAAGTTATTAATAAATTCAAACTTTGCAGAAATCATTTCAGTGAACTCCCGGCAGAACTGGCTAATCTCAAAAATCTCAAAGAGTTAAAAGCAGAGCATAATGCACTAGATGAAGAACTGGAAGAAAAACTCGACTGGGGGCTTGAGGCTTTTTTGTACATCCTGGAAAACCCTTACTGATTCACTCTACGATTTCAAAGTAACCGGTATAAAAATAAAATATTACACTCAACACCCTATACCTGTTTCTTCTTTTTCTTGACATATTACATTTACATACTTAGTCTAATTAATGCTGAATGCTTATACTGAATTCCGTTCGTCAGCAACAATATTTCATTTTAACCGGAGATTATTATGGGACTTTTTTCAAAGAAAAAGAAAGGGCCTGCAGTGAACTTTACTCCCCTGGATGGAGGAGACTACATTCTTGACTTCAACGGAGAAAATATCAGAAACAGAGTAAAGGGATATGTCTATGGTGAAATGCTCTGCCTTTACGATCCTGAAACAGAAAACACCTTTCTGCTTGGCAGATACAATACTCTGAATCTTGATACTGCCTATGAAATGACAGTCGTAAATACCGGTTCGACTCCACTGCTTGTTACACTTGAAGATAATTCATATTACTTTTTTATAGAAGGCAATAATGCAACAGAAGACACCAGAGCAGAATGGAGTGATAATGACATGATAATATATTATCACAATGACAGAAGGCAGTATCTCTTTACGGGAGCCAAATCCGAAGGCGACACCAGGTTTTATCATCCTGCAATTATCACTTCCCCTGGCATGGGACTTTTCAAGAGACTGCCCAACAACAAATTTTATCTCTATGTTGAGGCTACCATGTGTGGAGGGAAACAGATGAATGCTGTTGACCTTTTTGGTGACATACTCATCTATACCTTTGAATTTAACTCATACTACTGGGCAGCCAAAGGCATGAATCTGCCTGATAATAACTGGATAGAATCCACATGCATAGGAAGAGACTGCAAGACAATGTGGACTACGAATAAAAAAAATGTATGGATATACCATGAAGGCAAAAACGTTTTCAAGGAATGTGAATATCAGAGAAATGGGAATGACATGATTGCAATGCATCAGGGCAGCATGAGTATGTTTGTACTGTCAGATTTCTACAATATATCAGATTCTAAACTGAGGCCAGTTGGCTGAAACCACTATGAGAGCAGATTTTCTGCCCTCTGCCTGTAAAGAAAATGGAAGAGAAAATCACTGTACCGGTCCATCTTGATTCTTCCCTTTCCTGAAACCGAATACCTCCAGAAACCGTAGAGCTTTGTAAGATTTATCAGTCTGCCGCTGTAGAGTTCCCAGGTAAAGTTCTCTCTCACTCTTTTTATACCGTTATCCGAAATACTCTTCCAGAGATCAGGCTCCCTTGCTGATTCGATCATAAACAGCTCGATTTTTTCAGCTATAAGGGACGGAAGACTAGTGTTAAGCAGATAACCGCTGCCTTCAGTGATGATTTCGCACGGTCCTCCGAACTGGGTTGCAAAGGTCGGGAGTCCCGAAAGCATTGCCTCGAGAATAGTAAGTCCGAATGCTTCAAAAAGTGCCGGCTGTACAAAAATACCCTTTTTGTCTGCTATAACCCTGTAGACTTCACCGGTTTCGAGTTTACTTATGCTTGGCAGCCACCGCACGTTTCCATTAAGAGAATATTCATCTATTAGAGAATAAACCTTTTCAATCTCCTCCTGCTCTTCTCTGTCAGACGATTTGGAAATATCTGTCGTTCCTGCTGCAAAGATTAAATTGCACTTTTGCCTGAGAAGTTCACTTATTCCATAGGCTTCAATCAACCCGGTAATATTCTTGATACGATCCAGACGGGCCATTGTAAAAATCGGCATTTTTTCAGGATCATCGAGTTTCCCGAAAACATCATCATATTCTTCAGTAAAGAGTCTTTCTTCCCATTTCGATGTGGATGATGTCAGTCGGTTCTCCTTTTCATAATAAGGGAAATAGAGTTTCTCATCAACACCAGGTGGAATAACGTTGAATTTAGGAGCAAAAAGATTGATACCGCTGTGAACCTGATAAAGATCGGGCATGGTAAAAAACTGGTAAGATTCATACTGTCCTATTGACTCTTCTGTTCCGATTATCTCCTGGTGAGTGCTCGTAATTATGAAGTCTGACCTGTTCATGGCGATAAGATCTGCCGTAAACTGAAGCGAAAAATTATATTTTTCTTCATAATCCTGCCAGTACATGTCTGAAAAAAGATACTTGGTTTTTTCAAGTGCATGAGCGATTGTACACTGAATCACATCCAGTTTTTCAGAAAGCATGGAGGCTACGAGATTACCATCTGAATAATTGCCTATTATAAGGTCAGGTCTTCCCCTGAATTCAGAAACTATCTGCATGGCAGCGTCATCTGCAAACTGTTCAAGATATGGCCATATATCAAAACGCGATATCCAGTGATTTACTATATTGTAGTCGTTATCCTTGAAAGGGATTCTGAGAATCCAGGAATTATCAGTATGATGAATCTTCTCTTTCCATACATTACAGCTGGTCCCCTGAGCATCCGGAATAAATCTCGTTATCACAGCAATGGAAGGAATTACATCAAGACCAGCCAGTTCTATCTCTTCCTTCAGATGTTTTTCCAGAGCTCTTACCTGATCCAGAATATATATCACCTGCCCTCCTGTGTCAGGCCTGCCAAGGACATTCTCCTGTGCAAACCATCCGTGAGGAGAGATTATCGCTATCTTGGATATCAGCGGCATTGGAACCCTGGCAAGAAAATTTTCGAGCAAAATTTCATTCGGTTCATTCACAAGGTCAACAAGCAACTGCATTGTTTCCATAATCCTTCCGGCAGTGTTTCCCCATCCGGATTCAAAACCATCCCTTTTCATCTCAACATCGAATGATTTATAATCATCATCAGGATTTTTTCCAGCAAGAAATAAAATCATATTTTCAAGAGCGGCTCTGAATGATTCAAAATCCTTCAGAATATCTCCATTTACCAAAAGTTGTCTTTCATTGTATCTATGCAGTTTAATGAATTCAAAGATTCTAGAAATCCACTGTTCGGGCCTGGTGAAAAGATTGCTTGAAAGATACCTGCTGAGAAAAGCAATGCCATTGCCAATCTTTCTTGGATCCTTTATTGATGGAGAATAATCATAAAACGGAAGATAATCAATATGAAGATGCCTGTTATGCGAACGATCCTTTGACAGGAACTCATCCTTCATATCCAAAAAACGGGCAAGTGATATTTCTTCCATTTCACTTCCGTCAATTCTGAGAAGAAAAAATCTGTAAACTGCAGGAGCAATCCTGAACATGATGGAAATATATTCCTCATGAATCACAAACTCCTGAATCTTTTTGACGAAGGAACATATTGATGATTTTTTCTGAAAGACATCCGGCTTTTCGTTTCTCTGGCAGTATTCATTGAAATGAATTACAATATCATTTCTGAGAAAAAATTTTCCTTCCTTCATTATAACGAAGGAAATAAACTCTCTGAAATCATTGTACTCTTCCTCTGCGATGAATTTATTGAGCATAACCTGAATCTCCTGAATAATTTATTCGATTTTATCACTTTCACGAATTTTATTCAAGAAATTATAGTAATCAAGGCCGTCAATGATTCCCGCGGCATACTCATAAGGAGAAAAATAAACTTTTTTCTGACCTTTTAGGCTTTCGAGTTCCGAACTGTAATTACCCACAACAACAGCAAGTGGTTCACCCCTGAGCATTTCTTCATCATTGCCTGAATCACCACATACAATAATATTCTCAAGAGGAATCTCCCATTTATAGGAAATGTATCTTATAGCTTTTCCCTTCGAAGCCCTGTACGGAAGAATATCCAAAAACTGGCCATGTGAATAAATGAGATTATACCTGATCTTATTCATAATCAGAAGATCATGTACAGCCGAAAGCCGGTCTTTTTTCATTTCCATAAAATAACTGATCTTGTATTTTCGCTGAGTTTCCTCTTCCTGGTAATCAATAAACTGAATGTTTTTGAGAATTTCATATATTTTATCTTTCTGCCACTTGTGAGATATGTGAGCATCCCATCCCCTGTCATAAATATGGTCTTTGCCATAATATATTTCCGTACCAACAGAAGAAACTATTACATCCGGTGAAGGGTATCCGTTTTCTTCAAGATATTCAGCCGCTGATTCAATTGTCCGTCCGGTTGCAACAGCAAAGCCCATATAACTCCTGTTTTCTGAGAGTATATTGCTGAGGTTTTCAACATACTCCGCATCCCCCCCCACAAGGGTATTATCGATATCGGCAATCAAAAAGTATTTGAGATCAGCCATTCTCTTTCCCACTGATTTATCAGACAATGACTGCGAAAAAAAATCATCATTTGTTTTCGAAAGGGAGATACCACTGACAGCCTTAAGGTAATTTTCAACATGTGCATCCCATGTATAGTATTTCCTTACATTCACTATTCCGTTTTTGGAGAACGCCTCCCACTTGACAGGATCCGATATTATTTTTTTGAGTGATTTTTGAATTCCGGCAATGTCCATTGCGTTTATGAGAATCCCATTTTTACAATTGCCAATTATATCTCTCGGACCTCCATCGTCAGTCGCAAGAATCGGCAGCCCGGATGCAGACGCCTCGAGCAGTGTAAGGCCGAATGGTTCGGTAAGAGCGATGTTAACAAACACCCCCCTTTTTTCTGATGCGATTCTGTAAAGTTCGGGAACCTCGAGTTCAAAATCATGTTTTTTAGGGATTGCCATCTTTCCATACAGATCATACTTATCCATCAGAAGAAGCATCTCTGTAAGAACCTCTCTTTCATTTTCCTCCTTACTGTGAATATCTTTGCGTATGCCTGCAAATATTGCAAGATTTGCCATTGCCTGAAGTTCGAGGTCTTCTCCAAAGGCTTCAATGAGCCCGGCAATATTCTTGCGTTTATCCGGTCTGCAGAGAGCCAGAATGAGAGATTTATCCGGCTGAAGAAAAAAACGGTTTAGTTCCTGAAGAACAGAGGCATGTGCGTGAATTGCCATTTCATCCCTGGGGATCTCCTGAACCATATCATGATAATAGGGATAAAATTTTTCAATATCGATTCCGGGCGGAACAACCCTGTATTCAGGAATACTTTTGTTGTCATACATACCATACTGCTCTTCAACTTCCTGATTTGTACTTGCGATTATGAGCTCTGCTTCCTTTAGAATACTCTCCTCTGTTGCAATCCTCCTGTCTATCTTGTACCGTTTAATGATATCATCTTCTTTCATTTCATCATTGAGAAGTTTTTGTTTTTTGGGATTTCCAAGAGAGTGCCCTGTAAAAACAAAGGGTATTGCAAATATTTCTGACAGCTGCATTGCCACATAACCGGCATCAGCATAATGGCCATGAACAATATCAGGAACCGCTTTATTGGATTTAATGAACTTTACGGTTTTATCGATGAATTCATCGAGATGTGGCCAGAGGAGTTCTTTGCGAATATATTTACGACCTCCGCACTGGATTCTTACTATTCTGAATTTCTCATTCACAACTTCAAGGGGGTTTGAATAATCTTCAGAAACATTCTTGTCTGCGATGAGGCGGGTAAAGAGATCGACACGTCTGACTTTTGACGATCTGCTTAAAGCATTGGCAAGCTCTATAACATATTTAATCTGCCCGCCTGTATCTGCATCCCTGCCCATTTCCAGATTCGTTGATCGCAGAAGTCCATGAATGCTGAACATCTGGATGTAGAGCCCTTCCCTGTCCATAGAGATCTCCTGATATATTAATCAATCTACAACACCTGACCAGGACACAGAAAACAAATCGATAAAAGAATACCCGGCATATGCTGTATTAATAAACAAAGGTATGAATACACATACCTTTGTCATTATAACAAAGCTGTTAAAATATGTCTGATTTTTTTGCCTGAATAAATTCTATTTAGAAAACTTTCTTGTCATTTGATGCCGCTGCATCCGCCTCAACTTCTTGAGCCTTCTCCTTTCGGCTTCTTCCCGCTTGAGTTTCTTTTTTATGCTGGGCTTGTCATAAAATCTTCTCTGTTTCAATTCCCGGAAAACACCCTCATATGCCATCTTCTTTTTCAGATTTTTCAGTGCTTTCTCAATATCACCATTTACTTCTACTTCCAGAGATTTTGTCAAATCTACCTCCTATCAATTTTTTATTCATAAATAATAATTACAACACTTGAACCGCAAAGCGGACAGAACTGGTTCTTCTCGTCCTTCTCGAAGATATTGTCGTCCCACTGGTGAAGACATTCCTCGCACATAAGAATAACATCAACTAGAGCAGACTCACTGATCGAAAGTTCTTCACTATCCAATAATCCTGTGCCAGCATCATCAATAAAATCTTCTTCGACCATAATGTCCTTAAAATTTTCTGATTGTCTTTCCATAATAACACACCTGTAAATGGATTTAATCTGTAATTTTAAATACAAAACTAAGCATCTTCCTGCGTCTTTCGAGATCAATCGATATTCCGGACTCGTTTTTCAGATTTTTCCACAGATTGAAAAGTCTTTTTGTGCCTGTAAGTTTCTTGCCGTTTATGCGCCTTACTATATCTCCGCTCCTGGCTCCCAGTTTATACAGAATATTGTACGATCTCACCTTCTTGAGTCTGTACCCGGTTATTCTTCCGTTTTCTCTGTATGGTCCTGCAACCAGCCCTCTGAGGGCATTATCCATATTGCCAAGGACCTTCTGCTGAAGTTCTGCTCTGCTGATATTTTTTAATGATGTCCGAGAATATGCAGAACGTGATGAAGAATTTCCAGTCTCTTTTTTGCCGTTATCACAAAAAATTTCCAGAATTTCAACTCCATTTTTTCCTTTTAAATAAACTTTAGTCTTTTTAACAGCAACCAGAGTATATCCATGTACTTTTTCCCACAATCTGTACACTGTTTTATCATTCTGCCCTGTAGAATTGTATCGCCTGCGTCTTATTCTTCTGATCCGTGAACGACTGCCTTTAACGATTACCGCACATGCAATAGAACTGTGACCTGATACTGTTCCAAGAAGCCTTAGGTTTGATAAATCCGCTGCTGGTTCTTGCTGAATGGAGTTTTGTAAAGCAGGAGAATCCGCAATGGCAAAAAATCCGGAATCGATTATTTCTTTCTCATAATCATGCCTGGTTTGCCTGTGATCAAGGAATCTGTTTCTGTTATTTTTTCTGTGTACAGAATGAACAGCAAAAGAATCAATAAAAGTAAACTCCAGTATCTGATTCACAGTCAAAGCGGTGGTGAATGAAAAAATTATTACAGAAGTTATATTTAATACATGATATTTGAATGTGTGCATATAAAACAATCTTGAACCGGATAAGCATGCTGTTTCCATCGACCAACACATGCTAATTTAACGGCAAAAATTACCTGTATAGACTGTTGATATACAAACGCCGAAACTATGTCAATAGGCCAAAAGGTGGAATTTAAACAAACAGAAGGAGCATTTATAACGCTAGATCTCTACGAACCCATTTCTTACTGCATACAACACCAGATCATTAACCTTGTGAATATCGAGTTTCTTCATTATATTGAGCCTGTGAGATTTTACGGTCTTTGTTGAAATCCTGAGGATTAAACCAATCCGGGCATTGTCATTTCCTTCTGCAATAAGTTTTAAAACCTCTCTTTCCCTGGGAGTCAGAGGATCATCTGCAGTTTTTCGCTCGTTGCCTGATATGTTTTTCTTCAGAGAAAGATAATTCAAAACAAAGCCGGTTGTTATTGCCGGGCTCAGGTAAATTTTTCCTTCAAAAACCGCTCTCACTGCCCGAATGAGATCATCGCCAACGTCATCCTTAAGCATATATCCGCTTATTCCACATTCAAGTAACTGATTCACGTATGTTTCATTATCATGTCTTGAAAGAACAAGAATTTTAGTTTCCGGAATATATTTCTTCAGTCGTCTCGCAGCCTCGATCCCTGATATTGTTGGCATGGATATGTCAAGAATAAGAACATCCGGCTTGACTTTCTCAACCATCTCACAGGTTTCCATTCCATCACCCGATTCACCGACTATTTCAAAATCAGGTTCATTGCCAAGGATGAGAGTCAGTCCCTCTCTCATTATAGCATGATCATCAGCAAGAAAAATTTTTATTGAATCCATTATCTCTTTCCAGTTCTATTTTAACTACAGTCCCCCTGCCTGGCTTTGAATCTATAATGAAAATTCCGCCAAGGCTTTTAACTCTTCCCTGCATGCTTTTCAGCCCCATTCCTGACGAGGTCAGTGATATGTCTTCAGGGTCGAATCCGCACCCATTGTCTTTTATTTTTATTGTAACAGTACTGTTTTTTTCTTTAATAGCCAGTTCAACTTTCCGTGCGTTCGAATGCCTCACAATATTAACAAAAGCTTCCTTTATTATCCTGTAAAGCTGAATTTCCATATCCGGTTCGAGTTTCGATTTTATACTTATATTAAAAACGCTTTCAATATTCTTGAGAGCAAGATAATCCCTCAGAACAGTTGTGGCAGCGGATTCAAGTCCATAATCAGAAAGTATAACCGGATAAAGGTCTTCACATACTTCTCTTAAATCCTGACTGATCCGATCAAGAAGGGAGAGACCAACATTGAACCTTTTCTCAAATTTCACAGGGTCTTTTTTATAGGCAAGAAAATTTAGTTTTGCAGCATGCAGGGTCTGTCCTATTGTGTCATGCACATCATTTGCAACCCTTTGCCTTTCTTTTTCCTGTGAAGCCATAATCTCGAGAGAAAGTCGCCTGTTCTCCTCTTCAACAAGTTTTCTGCGGGTAATGTCAACAAAGGATGCCATATTTCCAACGACTTCATTATCCCTGCCGGTTACCGCTGAAACAGCAACCTCTACATAGAATGTTCTGCCGTTTTTACGCTGAACCAGAAATTCCGCGGCCAGACCGTCTGCAGAATCTATCCTGTTTTCAAGATCTGAAAAAGTTTTTATATCACTGTCTGCAAATAGTTCAGCAGTCATTTTTCCCATAACATCACTTTCATCTCCATATTCAAAAAGCCTTAAAAAAGCAGGATTTGCATATTCTATATATCCGTCAATACCAGTGATTATGATACCTGTGATTGCCGAGTTCAGGGCATCATATACGATACTGAGCTGTTTTTCAGGGGTTTTATTCACGTCATGTGGAATACAATCTCTGTCTGAAGGCATATTGGTATTTTTGTTTTTTCTGCTGATATTGTCACCACCCTTATCTGGTTTTATAACTCAAGATTGGTTAAAGGATAACAGCTATCCCGGTATTTATTCGTAAAAATACTTTTCTGCACAATTTTTTTTCAGTAATAAAGTTATGAATATACACATTATTTATCCATAACTTTTTATTTTATTACTTCCGAAAGAACCAGTAACTGAAAAACAAAAAAATTAGAATTATCAATGACCCTGTGTGTAGACAATAATTCCATTACCAGAGCAGGAACTATGACAGTAATATGGTTCCAGTAATAATTTTTTAAAAAAGACAGACAAGGGAATAGATTGTATTATGTCACTCTAATAAAATGCCGATAATATATAACAACAAGGAGGAGATAACATGAAAATTTATCGATTCCCCAATCATAGCGGTCCGGAAGGATACAGGAAGAATTCATATCATTCACCCAGACAGGCCAGAGAATATTTGAAACCTGCCGCAGGTGGCGAGGACATGGTGATTATATCTCCTGAAGCAAGAGAAAAGTTTAACAAAGATAACCTGGTCAAAATCGACCGCTTTCTTGCAAAAAAACAGGCTGAGAGCATAAAAGATGCTGTTATGGAAAAAATCAGAATGGATATGCTCTCACGGGAACATAGCGCGAATAAAACTATAGAAAAGATCAAATCCGAAAAATTGATCTTTTCTATAGAATCTCTGGAAGAAAGTGCGGAGTTGCTCAATATATTCTACAGTTTCAAAATTTAATCATCACGATGACATCCCCCCTGATCTTTAACTCTTTGTATTGAAAAATTGTTTTTAACCATACAAATAACACCTACATTTTCGTAGGAACATTGACCACAATAAAACATCACAACCACTGTTTTTTTACCGGAATGACTACATCACTATAGCTGCTATAACTACTGCATTTTTTTCAGTCTTTTAATAGTATAATTTGTAGATCAACTGAACTCATAAAGCCCACGGAGGAAATGGGACAGCAATGATCACCCGAAAACACATTTGATATGATCAATTCAAGGAGGCAGCAATGAATGCAATAAACAAAGACATGGCAATACCGGCAGCTTTCACTTTAACAGAAGAACAAATGATGGTCCGCGACATGTGTAAAAAGTTCGCTGATAACGAATTAAAGGAACAGGCGATCGAAATTGACCGAACTCACGAGTTTCCTATGGAAACCACAAAGAAACTCGGAGAGATGGGAATCATGGGTGTTGTATATCCTGAAGAATACAATGGTTCAGGAATGGATTACATGTGTTACGCGATTGCAGTAGAGGAGATATCAAGAGGCTGTGCATCATCCGGGGTAATAGTCTCAGCACACAATTCACTATGTGTTTCTCCAATCTATTATTTTGGAACTGAAGATCAAAAAAAGAAATATCTCCCTAAACTCTGCACAGGCGAACACATTGGAGCTTTCGCCATAACAGAACCTGAGGCAGGATCAGACGCAGGCGGAACAAAAACAAAGGGTGTTTTAAAAGACGGCAAATGGATTCTTAACGGAAGTAAGAATTTTATCACTAACGGTGGCGTTGCTGATACGTTTGTAGTTCTGGCAGTGACAGAAGGTGAAGGAACAAAAGGCGGAAACTCCAGCATGTTTATTATTGAAAAAGGAATGCCTGGATTCTCTATAGGCAAAGTGGAAGACAAACTCGGAATATGCGCATCATCCACTACCGAGATAATAATGGACAACTGTGAACTGTCTGAGGAGAACCTTCTTGGCAATCGCGGTGACGGTTTTAAAATTGCAATGCACACACTCGATGGCGGTCGTGTGGGCATAGCGGCACAGGCTCTTGGGATAGCTCAGGCTGCACTTGACGAGGCAACAAGTTATGCGCTAGAAAGAGTCCAGTTTGGCAAACCTATCGCCAAGCTACAGGCGATTCAGTGGATGATTGCAGATATGGCGACAGAAATCGAAGCAGCAAGACTTCTTGTATATCAGGCTGCTGCATTCATGGGCACTGGCGACAGAAAAAGATATTCAAAATATGCTGCTATGGCAAAGCTCTATGCATCAGAGTGTGCACACAGGTGTAGCCATAAAGCCATTCAAATACATGGTGGATACGGTTATGTTAAGGATTATATAGTAGAAAGACTTTACAGAGATGCAAGAATTACCGAAATATATGAAGGAACATCCGAAGTACAAAGACTCGTTATTGCGAACAGTGTACTGAAGGAATACGAAAAATAATATATCTCAAGGAGAATTACAATGAAAGAAGTTGTAATTGTAAGCGGTGCAAGAACTGCAATCGGATCTTTTGGTGGATCACTCAAGGGTGTATCTGCAATAGACATGGGTAGTCTCGTTATGCGAGAAGCACTCATCAGGGCCGGACTCAAACCGGTTTTAAATGATGAAATGATGGCTGCAACACCTGACAAGCAAAAAAATATCGGCCAGGTTGATCTTGAAAAAAACGCTTATCTCTATGATAAGAGCCTGAAACCTGTTGCCATTGACGAAACCATTATGGGGAACGTTCTTCAGGCCGGACAGGGGCAAAGCCCGGGGAGACAGGCGGGTATATATGCAGGAATACCAAAGGAAACTCCTGGCTGTACTATAAACAAGGTTTGCGGTTCAGGTCTTAAAGCCATTGCCATGGCTGCAGAATCGATTATGGCCGGTCATGCAGACGTTATTGTCGCTGGTGGAATGGAAAACATGAGCCAGGCTCCTCTTGCTCTTAAAAAAGCCAGATGGGGACACAGGATGGAAGTTACCGGAGTGGGAGAAGTTCATGATCTCATGGTATTTGATGGCCTCTATGAAATCTTCTATGGTTACCACATGGGATTTACAGCTGAAAATATTGTTAACCTCTATGGAATTTCAAGGGAGGAGCAGGATAAACTCGGCGCCATGAGCCACCAGAGGGCCAGAAAGGCAATTACTGACGGTCTTTTTAAAGATGAAATTATACCGGTTGTAATGAAATCCAGAAAAGGTGATACAATATTCGATACTGATGAAAGGCCAATGGACACAACCTTTGAAAAAATGCAGGCAATGAAACCGGCTTTCAAACGAGACGGAGGCAGCGTAACAGCAGGTAATGCATCAGGTATAAATGATGGTGCTGCTGCTGTTGTTGTAATGAGCGCAGACAAGGCAAAAGAGCTTGGTCTTGAACCAATTGTAAAAATCAGGGGATTTGCAGGTGGCGGAGTTGACCCTGCATACATGGGCCTTGGACCGGTTCCTGCGGTCAGAAGAGTTCTCAAACAAACCGGAATGGAATTAAAGGATATCGAGATGGTTGAACTGAATGAAGCTTTTGCCGCACAGGCAATTGGCTGTTTCAGGGAACTCGGTCTCGATAACGAAAGGCCAAACCAGCTTGGCAGCGGAATTTCTCTTGGCCATCCAATAGGATGCACAGGAGCAAGAATGATGGTAACCTCGATGTATGCAATGAAACGTGATAAAATAAAGAATGGGATCATAACCATGTGTATCGGCGGTGGAATGGGCATGGCCATGATTATTGAAAGATAAAACAGATAGATAAAGATCTTCAACTGCTGAGTCAACCTTAAAACAGGAGACTCAGCAGATCGAAGAAGGAGAAATTAAAATGTGCATGGATTACAGGAAAGAATATTCCGAAAAACTCGTAAGTGCAGATGAGGCTGCCGCCATAGTCAAATCAGGCGACTGGGTCGAATATGCCTTTGGAATAAATGGCGCAAATGATTTTGACAAAGCACTTGCCGCAAGAATTAATGAGTTATGGGATGTTAAAATCAGATGCGATATAGGAGCCTGGCCCCATCATACAAATGAGGCTGATCCCACAGGAGATCATTTTTACTGGAACAGCTGGCATACCGGCGGACTTGACAGAAAATATTATAACCAGGGTACTCTTTCATACATACCAATGAAATTTCACGAAAAGCCCGGAATGGTTAAAAACAACTGCGAACCTGACAATGTTTTTGTCGTTACTGTTAGTCCAATGGACAGACACGGTTATTTCAGCTTTGGCGCCGGAGCCCCTGCATCTGCAGCATGCATGGAAACAGCTGAATATGTAATCGTTGAAGTAAATGAAAATATGCCAAGAGTTCTTGGGGGGAATCAGGAATGTATACATATTACACAGGTTGATTATATTATTGAAAGCAGCAATCAGCCTCTTCCAGTTCTTCCCCCTGCATCTGCCTCTCCTGAAGAAGAAATAATTGCAGAACATATCATAGACAGGCTCTACAACGGATGCTGCATACAACTAGGAATAGGCGGGATTCCAAATGCCGTAGGCACCCTGGTTGCGGGTTCCGATCTCAAGGATCTTGGGGTACACACTGAAATGTATGTTGATGCATATCTGGAAATGGCAAAAGCCGGGAAAATAACAGGCGCTTATAAAAATATTGATAAATACAAACAGGTATTTTCTTTTGCGATGGGCAGTAAAGAACTTTATAATTATATAGACGACAATCCAGGCGTTATTTCTTATTCTGTCGACTATACAAACAGCCCTGTTGTTGTAGCTCAGATTGAAAATTTTGTTTCTATAAACGCATGTATAGAGATAGATCTATTCGGTCAGGTTTGTGCAGAAAGCGTTGGAACAAGGCATATAAGCGGAACAGGAGGACAGCTGGATTTTGTTGAAGGTGCATACAAATCAAAGGGCGGACAAAGCTTTATATGCATGACATCGACATTTAGCGGAAAGAACGGCACTGCATCCAGAATAAAACCTACACTGACTCCGGGATCTATTGTTACAGATCCGAGAACTGCAACACATATGATTGTCACCGAATATGGGATAGCAAACCTCAAGGGCAAGAGCACCTGGGAACGATCAGAGGCACTGATAAATATTGCACATCCGGATTTCAGGGACGAACTTATTTCAGATGCAGAAGATATGAAAATATGGAGAAAATCAAACAGAATACCCGTATCAGTATAAATTAAAAACATCCCCGAAATCGGGGCAGTGAATCAATCCAGCCATGATTCACTGCCCCGCCTATAAAGGAGGAAACAATGAATGCCAGAGCTGATTTTAAAAATATTCTCGTAAAAAAAGATAATTATGTAACGATTGTAAGCATTAACAGACCTAAAGCACTCAATGCTCTCAACACGGAGCTTCTCCTGGAACTTGAAAAAGTTATGGAAGAACTTGAAAAAGACGACGAGACACGTGCTGTCATAATAACCGGAGAAGGCAAGGCGTTTGTTGCCGGAGCGGATATTTCTGAGATGAGAAATTTCAATGCATCTCTTGGAAAAAAATTCGGTGAGACCGGGTGTCGTGTTTTTTTTAAAATTGAGAACCTGCCAAAACCTGTAATTGCAGCAGTAAACGGTTTCGCCCTGGGTGGAGGTTGCGAACTTGCATTGAGCTGTGATATAAGACTTGCCGGTGAAAACGCAAAATTCGGACAGCCGGAGGTCGGACTTGGCATTACACCCGGTTTTGGCGGTACACAGAGACTCCCCAGAATTGTAGGACCAGCCAAAGCAAAAGAACTCATATATACCGCCAACATTATCGATGCTAAAGAAGCTGAAAAAATCGGACTGGTAAACAGAGTTGTTTCCCGGGAAACATTGATTGATGAGGCGCTCAATCTTGCAAGACGAATATCTGAAAATGCTCCATTAGCCATAAACTATTCCAAATCTGCAATAAACAAAGGCATTGAAACAGATATCAATACCGGAATGTCAATTGAAAACGATCTCTTTGGGCTGTGCTTTGCCACTGTAGATCAGGAGAAAGGAATGGATGCTTTTTTAAAAAAATCCGAGCCTGAATTCAGAGGCAAGTAATCACCTGAAACTGCCGTTAACAGAAACAGCAGTTTTGCATATACTCCACTCATTCACCTTACAACCGGTTACCCGGTGCAGATTAGAACTGCACCGGTTTTTTTTATTGATATTCATTTCAATATATTAAAAATTCTTGACGTTGCCATCAAGAGAACAAGAATTGATAATTATAAAACGGCGTCAGAAAATTCAATCAGGATATACAGATGGATGATTATGAAAGCCTTCAGGAAAACATTATTGTTCCTCAGATAAATCTTGGAATCATATTCATGGACAGGAATAATCAGATCCTCTCCGTCAATAAAGAGTTCGAGATAATTTCCGGCTATGATTCAGACAGTATAAACGGAAAAAAAAGATGGGAAGACTTTTTTCCATACTGTAATATCAAAGAACTCTGTAATTCATGTCACCAAAGCGGCTTCGGATCATTTTCAAAAAAATTCTGGTGCTCATTAACCGCTTCATCTAATAAAAAAAAAATTATCTCTGCAACAATTTCGTATCACGATGAATCTTCTACCTATATTATTACAATTTATGATCTAACGGAACAATTTACCCTGAAAAACCTTCTTACAGAGGGTGGAGTTCTTTTCAGCGAACTTACTAAAAAATTTCAGGGCGGAAACAGTGACGGGATTCTGGTTCATGATACAAAAGGGAATATCCTTTTTGCGAACCCCTTTCTTTTTGAAATAAGCGGATATTCATACGGAGAATTCATCGGGAAAAATATCAGAGAATTTTTTAAAGACAAGCCGGCAGATCTCTGGCTTAAAACAATACAGAAGAACCCGGGAACCCTGGCTCCAATAACCGAAATCCAACTGCTATCAAAAGACAAAAAGGTTCACCATGTTCTGGCCTACCCCCGCGTTCTTTTCGATATACTGAACAAGCCTCTTGGCGGCCTGCTTATTTGTTCAGATATTACTGAATTAAGAAATTCAGAAAAAAATCTCAGACTTTCTGATGAAAAATATTCAAAGGCCTTCCACTCAAGCCCTGCTCCAAGTTCAATTTCAACCATAAAAGATGGCCGCTATATAGAAATCAATGAAAGCTATACAAGAATGCTCGGCTACGACGAGGAAGACCTGATTGGCAGATATTCACATGAAATAAATCTTTTCCCTGATGAGAATGAAAGGGTTCAGCTGATAAATACTCTTATGAAAAAGGGTAAGGTCAGGAACTATGAAATAAAAATGTTTTCGAAAATAAAAGGAACAAGAACTTTTTCAGCCTCTGCCGATATAATTGAATTACAGAACGAACCCTGTATGATATGGGTTGGATATGACATTACCAACCAGAGAAGACTCGAGAGAGAAATACTTAATATCACTCAACGGGAGAGGTATAAAATCGGCCAGGCTCTTCATGATGACCTGGGGCAACATCTCGTGGGAGTCGAAGGCCTCTGTTTAATGCTAAAGAAAAGACTGCTTGCCAAAAACTGCAGTGAAGCAGAAATCGCAGGAGAAATAAAAACACTGATAAGAGAGGCAACAGAGAAATCAAGAAGCATTGCAAGGGGACTTTGTCCGGTAAGACTTCAGAGAAACGGACTTTCAAGCGCCATTACCGATTATGTCAGCGACCTAACAAAAAGATCTGATGTAAACTTCACATTTGAGAAGAAAACAGGTGTAATTATCTATAACAGCCATGTTGCCATAAACATGTTTTACATACTCCGTGAAGCTATCAACAATTCAGTCACGAATGGAAATGCACAGGATGTTGAAATAACATATGAATCAGACGAAAACAGTATATATCTCAAGATAAAAGACAATGGCTGCGGTTTCGACATAAGAAAAATCCACAATAAAGGGATGGGCCTAAATCTTATGTACTACAGGGCAAACGCAATTGGAGCTCATATCAGGATTGAAAGCGCATTAGGAAAAGGAACTAACGTCATTCTCATTCTTCCAATGATCAACAACAGGGAAACAGAGTGGGACTGGAAACAGAATGAATTACATGATTCAATATACCACCTCGAAACAAAGGAATTATAAATGAGTTCAATAAAAAAAAGATCGATCTATATAGTAGACGACCATCCGGTGTTTAGGAAAGGATTGTCTCATCTTATCAATGAAGAAAATGATCTCGAAGTAATAGGTGAATCAGAAGAAGTATTCAGCGCTAAAATTTCAATTGCAAAACTGCAGCCTGATCTTGTAATTGTTGACATTACATTAAAGGATACAAGCGGAATTGAGCTCATCAAGCATCTGCATGATCATTATCCCTCGATGCCAACCATGGTCATATCAATGCATGACGAAAAAATATATGCAGAAAGAGTTTTAAAGGCCGGGGCAAGAGGATATGTAATGAAGCAGGAAATGACGGATAAAATAACGACCGCGATAAGACATGTTTTGAACGGTAAAATTTATACAAGCGCCCAGATGACAGAAATTATGCTTGAAGAATTTCTCGACAAGAACGACCATAACAACAGGAATCCGATTGAACTTCTTACAGACAGAGAACTTGAAATTTTTCAGCTAATAGGACGGGGATTCAAGAGAAAGGAAATTGCCGAAAAGCTAAACCTCAACGTAAACACGATAGGAACCTACAGAGAAAGAATAAAAGAAAAATTGAGGCTGGCTTCACCAACGGAACTTGTAACCCAGGCATATTTATGGGTACAGAATGAACAAACCGAAAACTGACAGCCAACCGGTCAGTAAATATATTTGTCATCCTTCTTATAATAGTTGACATCCTGTTTCTAAACATTTTCTTTTAAAAAAATATTCTAACACATACCAAAAAGAACACCATATAATGAAATCTATATTTAGAAGAACAAACAAAAAGCCTGCACCAGCAAGCGGGCAGGAGATCCTGTCTTCTGATCTGGCAGAAACAGAAAAAGAAATAATTATTTCTGAAAACTTCATGAAGGTCATAAACACAGGTAAAAAAGAACCAACAGATAATGATATTGAAACACTCTTTTACAAAGAGAATTCACCTGGCCTGATAATAGGCTTTATTTCTCCATTTTCAGATTTTCAAAAAATCTCTGAAATACTCAACAGGGCTGTGAACAGAAGATGTAATTTTATACTGGCAAGTTCATACGGAACACTATGCAATATTCCTTCAAACAAAACAGACTCTATATACAACCCTGTTAATGAGTTTCAGAAGGGTGGAGTTTTCGCCAGTCTGAGTAAAGAAATGATTCAGGACATATTCATTGCAAAAACATCACTTCACAATAAAGATATAAAAGAAGGCTCAGTTTCAATCAGCGAAGAGGAAAGAGTTCAGAAAATTTCTGACGAACTTAACAAAATCAAACCTCATTTTAAAATTCATGCAGAAAACACCCTGGCATACACTCTTATTGACGGACTTTCAAACAGTGAAAGTTATTTCATGAATGCAATATACGAAAACGGAAACTTTCCGTGCTATTTCGCAGGCGGTTCTGCAGGAGGGAAGCTGGATTTTAAAGATACATTTATAAGCCTGAATGGAGAAATTATTCAGGATCATGCTGTTACTGCATTTATTAAATTTCATGACAATATTAAATTCGGAATCTTTAAAACACAGAACTTTTCTGAAACCGCTATTTCTTTTCCAATAATAAAAGCCAATGGCCCCCTGCGTTATGTAGAGGAGATATATGATGTAAAGGCCGGAAGAGTAAAAAATTTCCTTGATGAACTCTGCAGTCACTTCAACTGTACTCCGGGTTCTATTGAAAAAAAACTGGAATCATACACCTTTGGCATTAAAATCAATACTGAAATGTATGTAAGATCTATAGCGCGAATTGATATAAACGAAAAAAAGGTATATTTCTACTGTGATATTGATATGGGTGATGAACTTCACCTTATAAAAAAAGAAAACTTTACAGAAAAAAATCTTCAGGATTTCAAAAACTTCAATCAAACAAAAGCAGAAGACTGTATTCCACTCGGTGCAATATTCAATGATTGTGTACTCAGAAGATTGTATAATGAAAAAAGTCTTAATGAGGCAACAATGCTTCAGGATATACCAATGGCTGGATTTTCAACCTTTGGTGAACTCCTTGGCATAAATATCAATCAAACCCTTAGTTCAATATTCTTCTACCACACAGATAAACCTGATCAGTTTGAAGATTATTACGTTGAAAATTTCGTGAAACACTACTCAGACTATAAATTATATTTCAGTTCACGTAAAATGAATCAGCTTTACCTTTTTCACAGCATTCAGAAAAATCTTCTGAAAAGAGCAACAGAAAGCACACCCCTTATTGTCACAAGCATCAATAATTTCAAAAAGGTTATTGATTACATAATCGATTTTTCCACAAGACTGGAAATGATAAGCACTCAGGTTCAAAGCTTTAGTGGAAATATATCAACTAACTCTGAAGAATACCTCAAGGTACAGAACGCAGTAAAGGAACTAATTACAAATGCTGAGGAGATTCAGACTGTTCTTTCTGTCATTTCTGAACTGTCTGACCGGACAAATATGCTGGCGCTTAACGCCGCTATCGAAGCTGCAAGAGCAGGAGATCACGGCAGAGGGTTTGGAGTTGTTGCAGATGAGGTAAAAAAACTGGCAGATAACACCCAGAGCGAAGTCGACAGCAGCAGCAGAATACTGAATGGCCTTTCTTTGACGATAAACAGAATTGGCAAAAACATCTCAGCATCAAACAGTAATCTTAACGCGATTTTAATGTCAAACTCTGACATAACAGATAAAATTGAAACAATCAAGAATGATGCTTCTGCACTTAAAAACCAGCTTTCTTCTGACTTAAAAGGCATTGAATCAATACTCAGAGACATTGAACGTCTTCAGTATCTTGAAGAGACTCTGCCAATGATTTTTGAATAAAATGGCAGTCTATTTTTCAAGCTGGCAAAAAATTGCCAGCTTGATGTTTGCCTCTCTCAGCTGTAAACATTCTCTTCAGCCGGGAATACATTCCCCTTTACTTCCCTGTCATATTCTGAAACAGCATTCCTGGCTGCATCAAAAAGATTTGCATATTTTTTGAGAAACTTGGGATGAAAGGAATCATCCAGTCCAAGCAGATCGTTAAGCACCAGCACCTGGCCATTGCAGTATCTTCCGGCACCGATTCCTATTGTTGGTATGGATATACTTTCAGAGATCTCCTTTGCAAGAGATTCAGGGACCTTCTCGAGTACAAGGGCAAAGGCGCCTGCATCCTCCAGAATCTTTGCATCCTCAATAATCGTCTTTCTCTGATCTTCTGCCCTGCCCTGAACTGTATAGCCGCCCAGCTTGTGTATCGACTGAGGAGTTAGACCGAGATGTCCCATAACGGGAATGGATGCCTTCACAAGGGCTTCAACAACCGGTTTAAAATCCACACCACCTTCGAGTTTCACTGCATTGGCTCCGGTTTCCTTCATGATTCTTCCCGCGTTTCTGAGAGAATCCTCAACTGAAATATGATAGCTCATAAAAGGCATGTCACCAACCAGGAACTTCGATGGTGCTCCGCGTCTGACGATTTCAGTGTGATATATCATCTGATCCAGAGTGACAGGAACCGTACTTGAATAGCCTGCAATAACATTCCCAAGAGAATCTCCAACCAGAATAACATCCATTTCTGTCTTCTCAATTATTTTTGCAAAAGCATAATCATAACATGTAACCATCGAGATTGGCCTGTTTTCAGTTTTGGATTTTGAGAAATCATTGATTGTAAAACTTTTTGATACCTTTGTATTCACTTCACTGCTCATAAGAAGCCCCCTTCTTATTCAGAATTATAGTTTTCAACTGAATACAACCTAAAACCTTGATTCCTGATGGTCAAGAGATTAATCCTAAAAAAAACGATTTTAATCAAAAAATCACTAAATTATAACGAATATATACACAATATTATATTATTATCACGATTTATGAGAATAAATCATTTTTTTGCTTGATAAACTGGCAACAAAGCAATTGATTATACACAAACAGATAAAGGATTTTATTTATTTACAACAATATCCTTATGAAATTTCAAATAACACTATTGAACGGATGAAAAAGCCCATGAAAAAACTTATAGATAATACTGACTCAAAAATCATAAAACTTTTACAAAAAGACGGAAGACTCTCGAATACAGAGATTGCCAGAGAACTCAATATTTCAGAAGCAACCGTTCGATCCAGAGTCAAAAAACTAATTGATGATGAAACAATTCAGATAGTCGCAGTAAGCAACCCCTTCAGGCTGGGGTATGAGATTACAGGTGACCTTTATATTTCAACTGAAATGAAAAAAACAGAATTGGTTCTAAACGAACTAAACAAGATTGACGAGCTTTGGTTCATTGTGATGACAACCGGCAGAACGAGCATTAATGCTGAATTTATTGTCAGAACACTGGAAGATCTCAATGAACTAATTCATAACCGCATAAGTAAAATTGATGGAGTTCTCAATATCGAATCTTCAGTTATAACAAAATATATAAAACGAAGATATGATTACGGAACAGCATAACAGACTTCTTTGGTAAAAAAAAATTTTTCATATCAGGCTTGACATGTTTCTCATTTATTTATTCAAAGTCAAATATGGATTAAACAAACATAAACAATCCATATTTCTATTAATTGGCGGAGAAAAATATATATACTCAGCATAGAGAGGCTGAAACGTACCCACATTTTAATAAAGAAAAGAGAAAGGGGATATGGAGATAACAGGAGAGA
>CAZEJW010000041.1:0-258 GCA_964512685.1 uncultured Leptospirales bacterium
TGCCTCGTTTTTCAGCCATAAAGAGGTGACTCCGTGGCTTCCTTTTGAAACCTTGCCCATTATGGATAGAGTGTTTTCATCCGTTACGGTTCCTGACGGATTTTGTGTGATTACTACGCCCGGTGCTTTGAATTCAGATGCATAAGAGTACACAGGCGCCAAAAGAAAACATGAGAGAGAAAGAATGAGAGAAAAAATCAGTCTCATAAAGACCTCCTTTATTTTGTTTTCCTGTCTGCTTTTTTTGGGGGGGCTCCT
>CAZEJW010000041.1:305-27792 GCA_964512685.1 uncultured Leptospirales bacterium
ATTAAATATATTAATTTTATTAATTAAATTAGTACATATTGTTTGTCAATAAAAACACGATAATATGTAGTATTTTTTGAGCTTTAATTGTATTGTTTATTCCCACATATTTATTCAATCTGTTGTTAATGAAATATTTCGAATTTTTATGATCTGTTTTTAACTCTCCGACTGGAGTGACAGACAAAAAACAATCTATGAGATTTATCATCTCCACTATATCCCCCAAACCTTTTTATGAGACATAAATATAGATTTCTTGACAGGAAATTTTGATGAAAATAGAGTGTTAAAAACATTCACAGAGGACATGAATGAAATTCAAATTCAAGAAACTAATGACTCTCGAAAATTGCGAGAATTGCGAATACCACGTTGATACCCTTACTGACTCTATTCTTTGCAGGTTTGAGGCCTGTGTTAACTACAGGCCCCTGAACAGGGACAGGGTTGTTGGATGCCCGCTTGCTGAAAAAAAGAAATAACTGCTGATCCGGAGTTTAACTCATGCCAGGATTAAAACTGTACACAGGAAACAGCCTTGATGAACTGGCTGATGTAATGGCATCTGTGTATTCAAGTGGCACTGATCCGTTTAAGCAGGAAATAATCCTTGTGCAGAGCCAGGTCATGAAGAAATGGCTTTCCCTTGAAATTGCCAAAAGGGCCGGGATTTCAGCAAACTGCTCTTTTCAGTTTCCAAATGCTGCAATACAGAGGATTCTTGCTGTAATACTTCCGGATCTTGCTGAAGAAAGGTATTTTGAAAAGGAAAACATTGCATGGAGGTTTATGAGGATTATTCCCGGCCTCCTGAATGAGCCAGCCTTTGATGAACTAAGCCATTATATAGAAGGAAATGACCGTGATCTGAAACTCTATCAGCTTTCATGGAAACTTGCTGACCTGTATGACCAGTACCTTACTTTCAGGCCTGAAATGATCCGGGAATGGGATGATGGAACAGATGATAACTGGCAGGCTGTATTATGGCGGTCCCTGGCGTCTGAACTCACAGGTAAACATCCTCCTGCAATTGAACTCGATTTCAGAAAGGCTATTTCTGACCCAGAGAATAATCTTAAAAGTGTACTGCCTGAAAGGATTTCAGTATTTGGTATTTCATACCTTCCTCCTTTTCACATGGATATAATCTTTGCACTTTCTTCTATTATAGAAGTGAATTTCTTTGTGCTTAATCCTTCAGAACACTTCTGGGCAGACCTTAAATCTCACAGGGAGATTGCATCCATAAGAAAAAGAACCCATGCTGAAAACCCTGAGGATCTTCACCTTGAAGTCGGCAACACACTTCTTTCTGCAATGGGAAGGTCTGGCAGGTATTTTCAGAATCACATTCTTTCACAGGAACTGGAGACCTTTGATTATTTCAGTGAGCCCGGCAGGGATTCTCTTCTGCACATGATTCAGTCTGATATCTACAGTGTAATGGAATCAGGTGAGAATGATGACAAAGTCCTTATTTCACAGGGGGATGATTCTGTAATGATTCATTCCTGCCACAGCCCAATGAGAGAGGTTGAGGTTCTTTATGACAATCTCAGGGATTTCCTTGAAAAAGACCACAGTCTTGATCCGTCTGACATTATTGTAATGACACCAGATATTGAAACATATGCCCCATACATACAGGCTGTTTTTTCAACCGGTTCCAAAAGAGAAGAGATTCCGTACATCATTGCAGACAGGAAAATAAGAAACGGGAGCAGGGCAATTGAGGCCTTTTTCAGACTGCTTCAGATCAATGAAACAAGGTTTACTGCAGACAGTGTTCTTGACCTGCTTGAGTATGAGCAGATCAAAAACAGGTATGATTTCACAGACATGGATCTTGAGTCCATAAGAAAGAAAGTTAATGATACAAATATAAGGTGGAGCCCTGACTCTGAATTCAAGAAAACTCTTGGCCTGCCGGAAACCCCTGGAAACACATGGCTGCATGGAATTGACAGAATACTTCTGGGATATGCTCTTCCAGGTAACGGGGAAAATTTCTTTGCTGGCCTGCTTCCATATGACCTTACAGAGGGAGAAGACGCAGCAGTATTCGGACGCTTTGTTGATTTCTTCTATAAGCTGAGAGATTTTGCACTACTCTCTGAAAAAAGGATGAATCTTCATGAATGGTGTCTTGTTCTTGGCAGGCTGACTGATGATTTTTTTGAAACAGACACAGACACAGAATATGACGTTATGCTGATCAGAAATTCTATGGAGGTTCTTGAAGGGATTTACAGTAAAGGTATATTCACAGAAGAAGTATCACTGGAGATTATTGTATCATTCTTTGAGCATTCCCTTGGGGATATTGAAATCCCCCGCAACCAGTTTCTTAATGGCAGTGTTACCTTCTGCGAAATGCTTCCCATGCGGAGTATTCCATTCAGGGTGATATATCTCCTTGGAATGAACAGCCAGGTTTTTCCAAGAAAATATATTAGCCCTGATTTTGATTTAATGAAAAAGAATCCTGAGCCCGGAGACCGTTCCCTTCGTGATGAAGACAGGTATCTCTTTCTTGAAACAATGATATGCGCGAAGGAGAAGTTCATTATAAGCTACAATGGCCAGAGCATTGTAGACAATTCAGTTCTTCCTCCGTCAGTTGTTGTAAGTGAAGTGCTTGACTATATTGACGATAATTTTACATGCGATGGCTGCAATCCATCAGATTCAATAACAGTGACTCATCCTCTTCAGGCCTTCAGCAGAAAGTATTTTGGGGGAGATTCAAAACTCTTTACATATTCACATAGAAACTATTCAGCCTGTATGGCGCAGGCAGAAGAAAAAAAAGCACAGAGTGAATTTCTCCCTGAAAGCCTGAGCCCGTTTGAAGAAGATCATATAGCGTTAGCTGACCTTCTGGCTGCCTTCAAAAACCCCGCGCGATACCTGGTCAACCGCAGGCTCATGATAACTCTCCCGAACAGGGAAACAGCTCTTGAAGACTCAGAACCCTTTGTTCCTGACGGCCTTGAAAGGTATGTTCTCAACAATACTGTTCTTGAAAAAATGCAAAACAGCATGGGGGATGAGGATATCAGCCGTATTGTATCTGAACTTGGAATAATACCCCATGCATCGCCTGGCCGGTTTGCAGTAAAGAGCAGTATCAATCAAATCAGGCCGTTTAATGAAACCCTGAATAAAATCGGTGTGCGTACAGAACCGGGCTTTGCTGAAATTGATTTTGATATAAATAAAATAAGGCTTACAGGCAGAATCCGCCTTACAAATAATGCCCGGTTCATTCATTACAGGTATGGAAATGCAAAGGCATGGGACAGGCTCTACACATGGATAAACCACCTTGTTTTAATGTGCGCTGGTCCTGAAAATTACACTGAAAGCCTTTGCATATGCAGGGATAAAATTTATCGCTATGGAAGAATCCCCCGGCCTGAAAAGCCTCTTTCTGAACTGATTGAACTTTTTATAAAGATGAACAGTGAAAAGACATTCTTTTCTGCAAACACATCTTTTGCATTTGCACAGGAACTTGCAAAAACATCAGATGATACAAAAGCAGAGAAAAAAGCCTGGAGCGAATGGGAAGGCAGTTCATATAACGATATACCCGGTGAAAAGGATGATCCTTACATGAGTCTCCTGTATGCAGGTGAGAAATTTGCCAGGGGTAATTCTTTCAGAACCAGCGCGCTCGCTGTTTTTAATCCCATGCTTGAAGCTGAAATGGAGGGCAGTGATGGTGAATGAAATCGATGTTCTGAACTGCGCTCTTGAAGGCTCAAACCTGATAGAAGCTGGAGCAGGAACAGGAAAAACATATACAATTGCATGTCTCTATACCCGCCTTGTAATAGAAAAGAAACTCACACCTGACAAAATTCTTGTTGTGACATTCACTGTGCCTGCAACAGAAGAGCTCAGAATGCGAATAAGAAAAAGGCTGAGAGAAGTACTTGATGCTGTATCAGGCAAAACCGAAGGCCCCTATGATGATCTTTTTCTCCAGGCCATGTCAGACAGGTGGATTGCAGATAACGAAGTAATAAACCTGCTTCAGATTTCACTCAGAAGTTTTGACGAAGCGGCAATCTTTACCATTCACAGCTTTTGCCAGCAGATACTCAAAGAGAATGCATTTGAAACAGGCTCGTTATTTGACACTGAACTCATTACTGATGATTCTGAACTGCTTGAAGGCATTGTTAAGGATTTCTGGAGAATGAACTTTTATGATCTGCCGGATCTTCTTACTGCATATGTTTTAAAGAACTACAGTCCTGGTGATTTTGTCAGGCTGCTGAAAAAAAGATCCATTGATCCTGATTTCAGGATTGTTCCTGAAAATGCTGATTTCAGCATTGACCGTGAAAGCGTCAGGCTGAATGATCTCTACAGTGCATTCAACGGGCTTGCAGAAAAATGGGCTGAGTGTGCTGAAGAGGTTGAGAAAATCCTAACTGATAGTAAATCTCTTAACCAGACACGTTATAAATCTGAGAGAATAAAAGGATACTGTGAAAAACTGACCGGCTATTTTTCTTCAGGTTATCCAATGTCAGGCTCTGAAAATCTTGAGAAATTTACCTTAACTAAAATTCTAAGTGCTGTAAATAAGAATGCAGAGCCGCCTGAGCATCCATTTTTCGCGTTAGCTGATGAGTTTATGAACTCACTTTCTGAAATAGATGAAATATTCAATTCATATGATACTTATATAAAAAAAGAAATCTTTGCCTTTGCAGACACGGAAGTACACAAAAGAAAGCAGAAAAAGAATATAAGATTCTTTGATGATCTCATTACTGCAATGCACAAATCTCTTAACAGCGGAAGCAGGGACATGCTGAAGGCTTCTGTCAGAAAGAGGTTTTCAGCAGCCCTCATTGATGAGTTCCAGGACACTGATTCTGTGCAGTATGATATATTTACCTCGCTTTTCAATACACAGGGACATATACTCTTTCTTATTGGAGATCCAAAGCAGGCAATATACGCTTTCAGGGGTGCTGATATTTTTTCATACCTCAAGGCAAAGGATAATGTTTCAACAGAATATACTCTTCTCAGAAACTGGAGGTCTGATCCTGATCTTATAAAGGGAGTGAATACAATCTTCAGTTCTCATGAAAGGCCTTTCCTGTATGAGAAGATTCCGTTTAACAGTGCTGTACCTGCAGAAATCGATGAAAGAGATTCTCTTCTGCTCAATGGGGAGAAAGCCAGGCCTCTCGTTATATGGCATTTGGAAAAAGGTGAAGATAAAAGTATATCAAAAGAAAAGACTACTGATAAAATAATTACCGAAATTACATCAGAAATAACAGGGCTTGTTACCATGGGGGCGTCATCCAATGCTGTGATAGGAGAGCGGCCTCTTACTCCTTCAGATATTGCAATCCTGGTAAGGAGTAATATGCAGGGCAGGCAGGTAAAGGAAGAGCTTACAAAAGCAGGCATCCCTTCAGTAATATATGCTTCAGACAGTATTTTCGCGAGCTCTGAATCAGATGACATTTACAGAATTCTTACTGCAATTGCAGATCCCTTTAACCTCAATTTTGTGAGGTCAGCTCTTGTAACAGGCATTTGCGGTTTTACCGGCTCTGACATTGAAAGATTTCAGTTTAATGAGGATGAATGGGAAATGGAAGCTGACCGTTTCTATGACCTTCATCACATGTGGATCAAAAACGGTTTCATGAGCATGTTCCTGGAATTCACGGATATGTATGATGTCAGGCAACGTGCACTTTCTGCTGCAGGCGGAGAGAGAATGATGACCAATATCCTTCATCTTGCTGAACTCATTCACCAGCACGAGCATATGGAAAAGCCCGGAACAGAAGGCCTGCTCAAATGGTTTGGAACAATGATAGACGAGAGAAGCGATGAGGGTGAATCCCAGCTTCGTCTTGAAACTGACGACAGGGCAGTAAAGATTATTACAATACACAAGAGCAAGGGCCTTGAGTTCCCGGTAGTTTTCTGCCCCTTTGTTTATGAAGACTCAAGACTCAGGGATACAGATACCTATTCATTTCATGATACATCTAATAACGATAAACTTACTCTCAATATTGGTGCTGGCAATGATTTCTATGTAAACCAGGCGGAAAGGGAGAACCTGGCGGAAAACCTCAGGCTTTTCTACGTGGCTCTGACAAGGGCAAAATATCTCTGCTACACTGCATGGGGTCCAATCAACAAAGCGGCAACCTCAGCTCCTGCATACATCCTTCATTCAGACATGCAGGATGAAGAAACAGTAATAGAAAACCTGGAAGAAAGGTTCAAGGATTTTTCTGACCATGATATTGCTGAAAGTCTTGCAGCTCTTGAAAGAGATTCTGAAGGAACAATAGAAATCAGGAGAATTGAATCTGTTCCTGTTACCGGTAAGGATGAATTTTCCGTTGAAACAGAAACACTTAGCGGAGGTCCCAGGGAATGGACAAGAGAAGTGAAGAGAACTGTAACAGTTTCAAGTTATTCATCCCTTGTGTCATCATCTTCTGCAGCGTCACATGAAAAGGATGATGGACTGCCTGCCAGAATAAAAAAGAAGGCTGCCGGTTTTGAAAGATTCATTGATTTCCCATCCGGTCCGGGTGCGGGAACATGTTTGCATGAAATCCTTGAGGAGATTGATTTTACAATTGATATACATTCACAGAAGAATACAGCAGAGGAAAAACTCAGAATGCATGGATTTGAAGAGGAATGGGCTGATTCTGTTCTTGGCATGATTGAATCCCTTGTATCTCTTGATCTTCATCCGGAAGAAAATGATCTGAAACTTGCAGATGTAAATGAAAACTGCAGGCTGAATGAAATGGAGTTCTATTTCCCAATAAACGGATTCAGAAGTGATGAAATAAGAAGCCTTTTCGGCAATGATGATAAGGTTATAGAAAACGCACTTGCAGGTACTGAAATAAAACATGAAGGCGGATTTATTCACGGTTTCATTGACCTGGTTTTCAGAAAGGGAGACCGTTATTATATAATTGACTGGAAGTCAAATAACCTTGGCAGCAGTATTTATGATTATACAGGTGAATCACTTGAAGCTGCAATGAAGGGGCATAATTATTACCTGCAGTATCTTCTGTATTCTTCCGCTTTGCATGCATTTCTGAGCAGGAGACTTGCAGGTTATTCATATGAGAAAAATTTCGGCGGCATTTTCTATGTGTTTCTCAGGGGAATATCCGGTGAACATGGAAATACAAGGGGCATATTCCATGACAGGCCTGCTGAGGATATTTTAATTAAGCTTGCAGACTATTTTACAGTATAAAGGGGAGATTCCTTGCGGGAAATATTTCGACATTACCTCAATGAAATTGATATTCACTTTGCAGACCTGATATGCCGCAGGGCAGGGAAAGATGACCCTGAACTTTTTTATGCAGCAGCCCTTGCGAGTAACTGTGTTTTCAGGGGAGACATATGCATTGATCTGCATGAAATATCAGGCAGGAAACTCAGTGAGATTATACCTGATGCAGATTCAGAAGAGCAGGATTTGCTCCTTCCAGATTTTGATTCATGGATTGAATATCTCAATGCCTCTCCTTTTGTTGGCAAACCTGGTGAGTTTGTACCCATGATAGTTGATGAAAAGGCAAGGCTTTATCTATACAGGTACTGGAACTATGAAAGAATTATATCTGATAAAATAAACGGGATGTGTATTTCAGGCACAAAAGATTTCAATGAGGATGTTCTGAAATCCGGCCTTGAAAGATTATTCCCGTCAGATGACAGCTCTCCTGACATGCAGAGGGTTGCCGCTATTGCTTCTGTTATGAACCGATTCTCAATTATATCAGGCGGCCCTGGCACAGGAAAAACAAGTACTGTTGTAAGAATTGTTGCTCTTCTTCTTGAGCAGGCAGAGCATAATGGCAGTAAACTAAGAATCGCAATGTGCGCTCCAACAGGAAAGGCAGCCTCCAGGCTTACTGAATCTGTTACCTTTGCAATACCAAAGCTGGATACAACAGACATCATTAAAGACAAAATACCTTCTGATACAAAAACAATTCACAGGCTGCTTGGATATATAAAGGGCTCTCCTGTATTCAGGCACAATAGTGAAAATCCTTTGCCGTATGATGTTATTATAGTTGATGAAACTTCAATGGTGGATCTTGCTCTCATGGCAAAACTCGTTGATGCACTGGACAGGAATGCATCCCTTATACTTCTTGGAGACAGGGATCAGCTCGCGTCAGTTGAATCAGGTATGGTTATGGGGGATATCTGCGATACAGGAAATGAACATAAATACTCAGAACATTTTAAAGCGAGTTTGGACAGGTTTACAGGATTTCCAGTTGAGAGCGGTTCTGATGAACCTGCAATTGCTGATTCTCTTACTGTTCTCAAAAAAAGCTACAGGTTCGGGGCAGGCAGCGGTATTGGAGAACTTGCATCTGCAATAAGAGAAAACAACAGTTCATATGCACTGCAGGTATTGTCCAGTGAAGATTATCCTGATGTAAGCATTGAAACGAATATCAACTATAATGGAATAGAACATAACCTGAGGCCTCTGGTAAATGAAAATTTCAGAGAACTTTCATCTGACGGAACTCCTGAAGACAGGTTCAAATTACTCGATAATTTCAGAATCCTGTGTGCAATGAAAAACGGTCCTGCTGGTATAATCAATGTAAATGATTGCGTGAGAAGAATTTTAACCCGTTCAGGGCACATTGAGTCAAATGAAATGTGGTACATGGGACGGCCTGTTATGATAACCCGGAATGATTATAACCTGAATCTCTTTAACGGGGATATTGGTGTTCTCACTGCAGCAGATTCCGGTGCCATGCAGGTCTGTTTTATGGACAGGGAAAGTATAAGGTATGTGAATCCATATAAACTGGGCCACTGTGAAACAGTTTATGCAATGACTGTTCATAAGAGCCAGGGGTCAGAGTTTGACAATATACTTGTTATACTTCCGGATAATATAAATCCGGTTCTCTCAAGAGAACTCATCTACACAGCTGTAACCCGCGCGTCAAAATCAGTAACAATCTGGGCTTCAGAAGAAATATTCACTCATGCAGTTTCAACCACTACCGCAAGAAAGACAGGCCTGAGTGATTCTCTCTGGGAATAATCCGTAAATATTTAGTTATATCAAATTAAATAGTTGAATGTTCAGTTAATTAAGATAATATTTGTATATTAAATATTATCTTTCTGCGATTTCGCCCTGTAAATCAATGAAAGCAGAGAATCCGGAGGGAACTAATGAAAAATCTTAAAGGTAAAACAGCAGTTATCACTGGTGCTGCTTCAGGAATTGGAAGAGCTCTTGCCCTGGCACTGGCAGGTGAGGGTTGCAGTCTTGCGATTGCAGATATAAACAAAAAAGATCTTGATGAAACTGCAAAACTGGTTCAGGATTTCGGGGCCACTGTTACTGAGCACATCGTGAATGTGGCTGACAGGAAAGAGGTTGCAAAGTTTGCAAAGGATGTTGTTAAAGCTCATGGTGGAGTGGACATCCTTATTAATAATGCAGGAGTTAGCCTTCTGGGAAATACTGTAACACTCGATTATTCCGATTTTGAGTGGATCATCGGTATCAATCTCTGGGGTGTAATTCATGGAGCAAAGGAATTTCTTCCATTTATGATGGAAAAACCTGAGGCTGCAATTGTAAATATATCAAGCGTGTTTGGCCTGCTTGGAATTACTTCCCAGTCTGCATATTGCGCAACAAAATTTGGAGTCAGGGGGTTCTCAGAATCACTCAGAAAAGAACTCAGTAAAACCGGAGTGTCTGTAATAACCGTTCATCCGGGCGGAGTTAAAACCAATATTGCAAGGGATTCAAGAATAGTGTTGAAAAAGGATAATAAGAGTTTTAACAAAGACCGTTATCTGAAACAGTTCGACAAACTTGCAGGTACATCTCCTGAGGCGGCAGCGCTCAAAATTGTCAATGGTATAAAAAAGAATTCTCCAAGAGTTCTCATAGGCAAAGACGCATGGATTTTTGATAAAATACAGAGGATCTTCCCTGGAGGATATTATAGCGTTCTTAAGAATCTTTAAAAAACAAACAAACCCCGGCTTGAAGATTTCTGCAGGCCGGGGATGCCTGAGTTCTGTTTATTTAAAACTTTGATACATTGCCTTTCTGATCTGGACAGAAACATTATAACAGTAGTTTTCCAGAAGTTCTTCCTGTGAGTTATTCACATTAACTGTTACTGCAGGCGCCTTGTATTTCACGTCTCTTATTTTTGATGCAACAATGTTGTTGTGTCTATTATAAATTTTAAGTTTAAATCTGGCTGAAATACTTTTTATTACTCCTCTGCGTGCTCTTATTAAAGGTCTTGCTATTACCACCTTTACCCTGTAATAGTATTTTTTTCTGTTGTAACCAGACCCGTAATCCTGAACATTGAAGCAGCCGTCATTAACTGTGTCTTCAATAAGCTGTTCCTTGATTTTATTTGAAAGACCTGAGGCAAAAGAGTATCTCCAGTAAGCGGTTGTTCTGAAATCAATAAAAATTGTTTTTCCTTTCCAGTGTTTTTTACATTTTGGCTTGTATTCTTCTCTTTCAATTTTTGTGACTTTGAACATCTCTTTAAACTGAGCACATCCGGTCAGAAAGAAGCATACGGAAATTATTGCAATAATGAATAACGTTCGAAATGATTTTTGTTTTTTTGAAAATAACATTAAATAACCTCTTGATAAATATTTTTTTTGTTCACATTAAATTTTTTTTTTGTGAGCTATTTTGGCAAGATCTTTTTAAATTAATTTTTAACAGAGCATTGAAAATACCTGTTATGCTTAACCGATAAAATGGAGGCATGTTTACCGTTTAAACCGAAGCATAGCATGGTAAAAAACGTTTAGGGCGGTGAAAATGTTGATGTAATTGTATTTTGCTTTTGCCAACCAGAAGGAAAATATAAATTTTCCGGGTATGTGTAAACTTGATGATCAGACGGGACAGAGGAAGAATTAAAAAGGATTTATTAAGCCCATGCTTAACGCTTTGGCAACAGCATGTGGAAGATTATTAACCTGCAGTTTTCGGAAAATATTTTCACAATGCCGTTTTATACATGATTCACTTACTGTCAGTTTCTTTGCAACTTCAGATTTTGTTTTGCCGTTTGCAATCCAGAGTAAAACCTCTCGTTCACGGGAAGTTATATTTATCAGGTTGTTTGAAATTTCTGTTTCAAGAAAATTTTCATGAACCATTAAACTCTGAAATGCCGCTGTCTGCAGGATGCTCAAGGTATCTTTATCACAGATAATTTCTTTTTCTGAGCTTGATAAGCCAAAACCGACAACTCTTCCGGCTGATTGAATAACAGGAATTCCAATGCCGCAGCAAAGGCCGAATTCTTTTGCTTCATTCATTACTTTTTTCTGCTTTTCTGAGTTTTTACTTTTCATGAGTTCTTCCCATGTAAATGGAACTTTTGCAGTCAGGGCCATACGGTATACAGGATCATGTTCAATGTAGTGATTTTCAAAATAATGTTTCAACCACTCTTCAGGATAGTTAACCATAATCCCGAAGCCATCTTCTTTTTTGGATGTTGAATTACCAGTCATTTCTGCAAGAACAAAACTATCGATTCCAAAGTTGTTTATGAATTTTGTGAAGGTATTTGCTAGCTGTTCATTGTTGATAGATCTGTTGGACTCATATATATACTCTGTTAATTTCATTTTTTAATTTACCTGCTTTTTAAGTTAGGCAGAGTGATTTAATCTTTTATACGTTGAGTGTTATGACTATACAGTAGTTGTATGATTGATTTTCTTTCTGTTCAAGCTGTCAAATGAAATTATTGAAAGCAGAATTTTTTATCAAAGTTCATTAATAAATGCTTAAAAACTCCAATTTTGTATTTCTGTAGAAAGTAGATAATACTGAAAAAACAAATAATGGATTGACTTTCTCTTTTTTTCGAATAGAGTTTTATATTAATCAAACCTGCCATTTTTTGTCGATATCCCAAGTTTGAGTAACGATAGCCGTGAGTGCTCTATTGAGATCACTTTAGCCTTATAGTTTTCTATTTTACATTCGCTGTTTAAAGCAGGGAATATTATTTGCAAATCTGATTCGGTTATACAGGCTGCTTAAATAAATGACATTCAGAATTTATGCAAAAAAAATCAGTGTTTATTCCTAAACTTTATTGTAGAAGAAAAAATTCTATTGTTCCCGCCGCCGAAGGCGGCGGGGACAATAATATTCTTCCATTTGCGCTAAAAAGTATTTTTAGGAATAAATACTGAAAAAATTATCTTTTTTATAAAGAGATTGATTAACCTCCAAAATGGATCTGGAAAAATAAAATACAGGAAAGGAATAATGAAAAAACATCTGTCTGCTATTTTAACAACTGTGTTCGCAATTATTTCATTTCAGTTGTATGCATTCGATTTTAACAGAAATGTTGATTTTGTTGATGCATCAATTGCAGGTGATTACAGTTACATGAAAGATGAAATGCGGAAAGGCATGAGTATTGACACACCCAGAGGAGCCAGTGGTATTACTCCTCTGTAGTAAAGGCTCTTATTAAAAAGGGAGCTGATATAAAAAAGGCAAATAATTATCGGATGACGCCACTCATGCTTTCAGCAGGTAAAGGCAGGTTGGAAACTGTAAAAATACTTGTTGAGAATGGTGCGGATATAAACCGCAAAAATCGCTTTGGTGTAACTGCTGTTACCTGTGCAGCAGCAGGTAATTATCCTGAAGTAGAAAAGTATCTTATATCAAAAGGTGGTAATCCTGTAAAAGTTAAATACAGGGCAAGAAGGAAAACCGTTACTAAAAAAATTCCTGATGTTGAAACTCTGAGAGAGGCAATTTCCAACAGGAATATTTCAGTTATTGATCAGGTTCTTTCCAGGGGAATAAGTGTTACAGTAAAAGACTGGCGCGGTAAAACTCCGCTTGAATATGCAGTTCTTGAAGGTGATTTGCGTGTTGTATCGTTCCTTGTAAGAAAAGGGGCTGCCTCAGATAGCCTTTCTTTAAACATGTCTTTGATAAATGCAGCAGGAAGGGATATTCGCATAGTCAAGCTGTTGCTGTCAGAAGGAGCTGATATCCATTATGACAATGGAAGGGCCCTGCAGAATGCAATTGACTGGTGCAGGTATGACATAGTAGATTTTCTGCTTTCTAAAAATGTTATTACAGAAAAGATGATGAAAGCGAAGACATCCCCCCTGTGCTCTTCAAAAACCTCGGAAGATTATATAACGTTAAAACTTCTTCAAAAGCATGGAGTAAGTTTCAAGGGAAAAGCAGGCGGCCAGCTTATTATAAAGGCTGTCAAAGCAAAAACATTCTATATGCCTGCAAAAATAATTGACTTTTTGCTTGCAAACGGGGCGGATAAGGATTATAAAACCGCTTCAGGTGAAACTGCTCTTGATCTTGCGAATAAATTCAAAAATATCAAACTGGCTGCTTATCTTGAAAAAAAAGGTTTAAGTAAATCAAGTGCTGTTAAGAAACAAAGAGAGTCTAGGAAAACTGACGCAAAAAATAAATCATATATTAAACCTTCTAATGAAGATCTTCTGAAGAACAGGAAAAAGTCTTTACCAGACATGCGGTTTATGAAACTGTTGGATGGACCAACTTCAAAGACCAGTGGGTAATAAAACCAACTTATCATCATCCATCTACCTTTGAAGGGGGCGGAACGGAATATCCATATTCATCTGTTCGAAAGGGACAAAAATGGGTTACCGGAATGATTGATACATCCGGGAAGGTGGTTATTCCTGTTAAATACAAAGATGTGATTTTTCATCTGCTCGAAACATGTGGAGTAATACATGCTACTGACTATTCAGAGCAGAAGCATTTTTATACTCTTGATTTCAAGCCCATCAAACCTGCTGGTATTAAAATAATCCAGGTAAGAGGAAAAAGGTACGACCCGTATCTTCCATTCAGAACAGATAAAAAACTGTGGGGATATATTTCGCCTGACGGAAAAGTTGCAGTAAAACCTGAATATGAAAAAACTGATGTATTTAAAGAGGGCCTTTCCTGGATGAAAAAGAAGAAATTAATAAACCCTGTAGAGAGCTGAATCAGCAAAATAAATCATGTTATTGATATTATTATTTTTGAAAAAGGATTCCGGGAGAAAATCAAATTTTATGAGATATCAACAATGACAATAGTAAAATCATGGTTTGAAAGAAGGGATTATTCTCTTTTGGAGATTATCAGGTATAAATCAAAACCAGGGAATAAAATCGAAAAGTCTGTAAAAATTACAGATTATTCATTAATTTTGAAGATTCTGGAGGAGATTGAAAAAATTCCTCCAGATGGTGATATGATGATAAGCTTTAGTTCAAAAGTTAAGAGGGTTGATTTAATCTTTAGCCATGGTTCAGAAAACAGGGTTGTCCAGTTATATGGAAAGATGTTTAAAACTCCCTCTACTGGTTTCAGTTCGACCAGCTCTGATATTGAATCCCGTTTGTACTCCATGCTGATGGAATTGCTTTTATCTGATAAATAAAATAACTCAATCCAGGGTTATCTGTTTAATCAGAAATAAGCCTGTTATATGCCTTTTTGTCTCTGGTTCTGGGCATGGCCTTTTCATTTATTTTTACCAGTGCATTAACTATCTCTTCGAGCCTGTTACCTGGAAACGAAGCATACATATACTCTTCGGGAATACTCGTTGCATTGCGGCAGCCATAACACCCGGGTGTAATGTTGATATGCCCGGTCCGATGAGGTACAACTGTCAGGTCACTGCATGTACCATTGGAAACACTTGTACTGAAGTTGAGTCTTCCTCCACCGGAGTATATGGAAGCGAGATTGAGCCACATAACGTGTTCAGGCAGGGTTTCAAGAAGCACCAGGTCAGGTTCATATGCTACATCTGAAAGGAGTGAAAGGGCTATACTTTTATATTCATCAAGGTTGAAACGGGGAACTGCTTCAACCATTTCTCTTCCTCCTTCTTTTTCAAAAGTACCGATTGTCTCAAGGAATTCCCCGGTTTTGATTTTTTCCGGAATTTCCCTGAATCCAAGTGCAGAAGCGCCATTCGCGCAGCTGATATTGTCTCCATCAGCAATCAGACGTTCTCCTTCACGGGCTTTCATTATGAACTGACAGAAGGTAAGTTTACCGCCTCTTTCCCATCCTTCAGGAATGAAATCATCTTTAATCAGTTTGAGAGCAACAGCCGGCTGAGGAAGGCCGAGCAGTCTGGTTAATTCGTCTGATAAATGTTTATATTTCAAGGTTTTAATCTCCATTTAACCGGTTATTTTAAATATATATGCTGGATTGCAAATCATCAATAGCCTGACATCACCGAAAGTTGTTATATTACCTGATTTTTGCAATATATTTTTAAAAGAAACTTCCGGTTCTAAAAATCAACAATAAGCTTGCTTTTTTTCTGAGATTGGTGATGTCTTTGGTTGCCTTGTAGAGTTTTCTGTTCGTCTGAGTTTTGTCAATAGTGTTTAGTTTGATTGTTAGTCTTTTAAGATGGATGTAATTTTCTTGATAAATTGCTGATTTAATAGTGAAAAATTATTGTAATAAATTGTAAAAAATAGAAGAAAATATGAATGGAAAAATAAACAGTCAATCATCATTGAAAATCTTGCATTAAAAATAATTCTGCAGTATTCTAATATAGTTTGTTGATACAGAATTTGAAAACTATATGGAGTGCTGTTATGGAAACTCTGTTAAAAGAACAATGGCATCATCTGCCTGAAGAAGAAGTTCTGCATCTGTTTAAAACAGATATGGAAAAAGGTCTTGATATCTTTGAAATAAAACACAGGCAACAGCATTTTGGCCTGAATCAGCTGACAGCCAAAAAGAAACAAAATCCTTTGATACGTTTTTTGCTGCAATTTAATCAGCCGCTTGTTTACATCCTCCTTGCAGCTTCAATAATTACTCTGCTGCTTGGGGAATATGTGGATTCAGCTGTCATATTCGCTGTAGTTTTTATCAATTCTGTTATCGGATATATTCAGGAATCAAGGGCAATTGAGGCAATAGAAGCATTGTCAAAGTCTCTTATGACAGAATCGACTGTGATAAGAAGCGGAGAAAAGGTAAGGATACCATCAGAAGAAATTGTTCCTGGGGATATAGTTGTTCTTTCTTCCGGAGATAAGGTTCCAGCTGATATTCGTCTTCTGTATGCACGGGATTTCAAGATTGATGAAGCAGTTCTTACAGGCGAGTCTCTTCCTGTTGATAAAAGAACAGGCTATCTTCCAGAGTCTGCTATTCTTGCGGAAAGGCATAATATGGCATATTCCTCAACTCTTGTTACATACGGCCAGGCAAAAGGAATTGTTGTTGGAACAGGGGATCGTACTGAAGTCGGTAAAATTTCCGAGCTTCTTAACACTGTTAAAACCCTTGAAACCCCATTGACAAGAAAAATAAACCGTTTCAGTCATGTGCTTCTCTATGTAATCATTGGAATGGCTGCTGTAACCTTTGCGGTTGGGCTTTTGAGAGGCCAGGAACCGGTTCAGATTTTTCTTGCTGCTGTTGCACTTGCTGTTGGTGCTATTCCGGAGGGATTGCCGGCAGCACTTACCATTATTCTTGCAATTGGCGTATCACGCATGGCAAAACGGAATGCCATCATTAGAAAACTACCTGCAGTAGAGACTCTTGGAAGTACAATGATAATCTGCAGTGATAAAACAGGAACAATAACAGAGAATCAGATGACTGTAAGAGAGGTTTATTCAGGTGGGATGGCGTACACTGTATCAGGATCAGGCTACAGGCCGGAAGGAGAAGTGGTGCATAACGGGCAGAAAATTGAAATCAACAGTAACCATTCTTTAAATGAAACATTTATATCAGGATATCTCTGCAATGACAGTTCTTTGTTTTTTCATGAAGACCGTTGGGAGATTCAGGGCGATCCAACAGAAGCGGCTCTTCTTGTATCTTACAAAAAAAGCATGCAGGATGATGGTGTTGAAAAGAAAATGCCCAGAATAGATGCCATTCCTTTTGAATCTGAATACCAGTACATGGCAACTCTGCATAAAGGCATTGATGATAAACATGTCATGTATGCAAAAGGTGCAGCAGAGGTAATAATGGCCAGGTCAGACAGAATAATGAATAATGATGGAACTTATTCTGATATAGACAGAAACAGTCTTCTGGCTGCTGTTGAAGATATGGCCTCAAGGGGCCTTCGTGTGCTTGCATTTGGTAAAAAGGATTTTGACAGTAGTAAATCTTTGATCGGCCATGATGATCTTGAAGAAAATATTATTTTCCTTGGCCTTCAGGGGATGTTTGATCCTCCCAGAAAAGAAGCTATAGAGGCAATTGATGAATGCCATACTGCCGGTATAAATGTAAAGATGATTACCGGGGATCATGCTGTTACAGCAAAAGCTATTGCAGATCTAATCAGTCTTGACTGCAGTGGCTCTTCATGCGCTCATGATACCCTTACAGGAAAAGAGCTGGCCGGTATGTCAGATATGGAATTCACTGATGTACTTGAAGAGAGGGCGGTTTTTGCCAGAGTTACTCCCGAACAGAAACTCCGCATTGTGGAGGCTTTGCAGTCCAGGGGAAATGTTGCTGCGATGACAGGTGACGGTGTAAATGACGCGCCTGCGCTCAAGCAGGCAAATATTGGTATTGCAATGGGGATAACCGGAACCGAGGTGGCAAAAGAAGCAGCTGATATGATTCTGACAGATGATAATTTTGCCACAATTGTCTCTGCAGTTGAAGAAGGAAGAGCTGTTTTTGATAATATAAAAAAATTCATTGTATGGACTCTTCCGACTAACCTTGGTGAGGGTCTGGTAATCCTTGTTGCAATAATGGCAGGTATCAATTTGCCGATTCTGCCAATCCACATATTGTGGATCAATATGTCTACTGCTCTTCTTCTGGGCCTCATGCTTGCATTTGAGGCAAAAGAGCCAGGTCTGATGAAAAGGAATCCTCGAGATCCTTCACAGCCTTTGCTTACAAAATATCTCATGTTCAGGATTGTTCTTGTCGCAGGATTCATGCTGGCAGGTGCATTTGGACTTTATGAATGGGCTCTTTCAAAAAACTATACAATTGAACAGGCGAGAACTGCAGCTGTTAATATTTTTGTTTTGATAGAGATATTTTATCTCTTTAATTCAAGGTCACTGAAAAGACCAATGAGGGAAATAGGTTTCTTTACAAATAAATATGTATATATTGGTTCAGGGATTATGTTTTTACTTCAGATTTTATTTACCTACTGGTATCCAATGAATAGGATATTTAAAACCGAACCTGTTCCATTTTTATTCTGGGGAATAATAACCGGATATTCTTTTCTGGTTTATATTGCAGTTACAATACATAAAAATTTTTCTAAAGACTGATAAAGGAACTGTGAATTTACTCCTGAGGCAGCAAAAAGTTTAATCTGAAAACTCAATCGTAAATCTGATGTATTCATTTTTTCCAATTATCCCGTTCAGATTAAAATCTGATATGGCAATTAAATATATTTTATCAAGAGGCAGATCTTTTATATTGTATTTTGCATTTTTATTCTCATAGTATTCTTCTTTCCTGTCTTGTTCAGGGTTAAATGAAGAATCAGAATGACAAGGACAGTTATTATAAATCTGGTAATATTTTTCATCATAAAGTTCACGTTGTTCAGAATAGGAATAATTCTTCTTTGAGGATTTTTTATATGAATTCCGCAGCTTCAGGTAAACTCTGAGGCGAATTATAAGAAGGAGTAATAACAGCAAAATGAGAACACTGAGGGAAGAGACCCAGTATGCTGGTGCCTCATTTTTCAGGATGTCAACTAACTTGGAAGTACTTTGAACATCCCCTGCAGTTCCAATTATATCTATTATTATTTTAAAAACTCTCATAACTCGCCTTCTTGTGAATTGATTATAATACTTGACAGAAACAAAGATAAGTCAATTAAAAAAGACTGGACGAGGCTGTCTGGTTTTATCTTGACAGAACTCTTTACTGAAGGTACGATCAATTTTATGACTTTATTCTCTTTTAAAAAATATACCCTCTGTTTTTTTTTAATCCAGCTTTTCTGGTTTGTACCTTCTATTGCCCTGTGTGCACCCGGAATAATCATTGATGAAAACCAGAAAAAAATTTCACTTGGAAGGAATCTTGAAATCCTTGAAGACAGACAGGGCAGTCTGTCATTTCATGATGTTATTAAACCTCTCCAGGATAAAAATTTTTCTCTTTCTCAAAACGAAATTCCCAATTATGGTTTTACAGAATCTGCCTATTGGATAAGGTTTAAACTGGTCAACCAGCTTGAAAAAAAACAGTCAGTCCTTATTGAACAGGCTTATCCTCATATAGATGATATTAAGCTTTTTATTCTCCAGAATGGCAAAATGACAAGATCAGTTCATGGGGGAGATATGTTCCCCATGCAAAATAATGTTATTGATTATAATAATTTTATTACCAGAGTAGTTTTACCTCCGAAATCTGAAACCACTGTTTATATTCGCTTTCAAACAGAAAGTTCAATGCAGCTTTCAATCAATTTGTGGAAACCGGTTGCATTAACAGAAAAGGTAAACAGGGAAAAATTCATCCTTGGGATATATTATGGCATCATGATTGCCATGCTGCTGTATAACTTCTTTCTCTTTATTTTTCTTAAAGACAGGAATTATCTCTTCTATGTTCTATATATCGGTACATTTACCCTTGCGCAGATGGGGGTAAGCAGAATGGATACGATTTTTTTATGGCCTTATTCACCTTTTTTTGCCAATCTGAGTCATTCAGTTTTTTTAAACATGACCTTTTTCTTTGGTGGTCTGTTCTGTCGAAGTTTTCTGAATACAAAAGAAAGGCTGAAATATCTTGACAAAGCAATTTTACTGATGATGTTTGTGTGTGTTTTAGGAGTATTGCTGACCTTTGTGTCAGGTTATTCTGCGGGTTTGAAATGTGTTGTATACTTTGAAGCTACTTTTGGAGTCTTCTTTATGCTGGGAGCCGGAATAGTCTGCTGGATACGAGGGCTTGCCATAGCAAGATATTATACAATGGCATGGTCTGTTTTTTTACTGGCAGCTATTGCATTCAACCTGAGGAATATGGGGATACTCCCCAGCATACCCATTATTGATTACAGTCCGCATATTGGATCTGCACTTGAAGTTTTCCTTCTTTCTCTTGCTCTTTCTGATCGTATCAATATTATCAAAAACGAAGCAATTGAAGTAAAGAACAGGGCCTTTGAAAGTGAAAAAAGATTTTCTTCTGAACTGAAAGAAAAGGTAAGGGAAAGAACTGAACAGCTCGAAAAGGCCAACAGTGAACTTAAAAAAATTTCCAATACAGACGGGCTTACAGGAATTTCCAACCGCAGATATTTCAATCAGCAGCTCTTAAGCCACTGGAGACATCATCAGCGCAAAAAGAAATCAATATCTCTTATCTTGTGTGATATTGATTTCTTTAAACAATATAATGATACCTATGGGCATCTGGCTGGGGATGAATGTCTCAAAAATGTAGCTCAGGTTATAGACCAATCTGTATCCAGGCCTCATGATTTTGTTGCCAGGTATGGTGGAGAGGAATTTGTAATAATACTCCCTGAAACGGATTCAAACGGTGCTCTTTGCGTTGCACGAAAACTTACAATGGCTGTTAATGACTTGAAAATTATCCATACTGATTCCCGGGTCAGCCCTTTTATTACGTTAAGTATGGGGATAGCCTCAACAGTTCCTGACCATAAGGGCGAAGCCACCATGCTGGTATTGCTTGCAGATAAGGCTTTATACCAAAGCAAGAAAGAGGGCAGGAACCGTATATCTCTGAAGACTACAGAGACGGGGTAAGACTGGATGTTTATCTCATCATAATAAACCCGGGTTAAACAACATGACACAGAAAAACCTTATAATATTTTTTATTGCCATATCCGGCTTCATAACAATGCTTTTTACTTTTTATGCAATAAAACAGCGCAAAGCAAAAGGAGCCCTTGCATTCACTGCGCTTATGGCTTCTATGACAATTTATTCCTTTGCATATGCTCTTGAACTGACACAGCAAGGTATTGCTGGAATCAAACAGTGCCTGATGGTGGAATACATTGGAATAGCAACACTTCCAGCCTGGTTTATTATTTATTCTTTTCAATATACAGGGAAGGATAAATGGCTGCGACCACCACTGTATTTATTACTCTTCCTGTTGTCTATGTGTACTCTGACTGGTAATATTACAAATGATTATCATCATCTTTTTTATGAAAATATTTCATTAATTAAAATAAGTGGATTGTCTATCGCTCAACTTGAAAAAGGTCCATTGTACTGGCTGCATATGATCTACATTAATGTCTCTGTTTTAGCAGTAAACATCCTTTTTTTGAATATGCTGATACGTGAACAGACTCAATACAAAAAGCAGGCAACAGCAATGCTCATTGGAACTTTTATTCCATGGAGCACACTCATTATGTATCTGGCAGGCTTTAGCCCATATGGAATTGATACTACTCCGTTTTCCTTTGCTTTTATGGGGCCGGTTTTGAGTATTGGATTGTTTCGTTACAGGCTGCTTGATATAGTCCCTGTTGCCAGGCATTATGTTTTTGAAAGTATGCGCGATCCTGTACTTGTTTTTGACATTCAAAACAGAATTGCAGATTATAATACTTCCGCTAAGAAATATTTTTTTTCTGATTTTACAAATAAAATAACCGGATGCCCGGCAGAGAAAGCCCTTAAGGGCTATCCCAAAATAATAAAAATTCTTCATTCGGAAACCGAATCCCAGGTTGAAATACTGTCGGATAATAATGACCAGCAGTTTTATAAAGTTTCAGTTTCACCGGTTTTAACAAGAGGTGAAATCCGGATTGGCAAAATTATCACACTGGCTGACATTACTCAGCAGACTTTGCTGATGAAAAAGCTCAGGGAATTTGCAATAACTGATGAACTGACAGGGCTTTTTAACAGAAGGCATTTTGTTGAGACTGGCAGCAATGAGCTTTCAAGAGCAAAGCGTTATTTCAGACCTGTTTCAGTTATTATGATGGACATTGATTATTTTAAAAAAATCAATGATACATATGGACACTCTGCTGGAGATATTGTTTTAAAGGAAGTTTCAGCAGAGTGTTTTACACGATTAAGAAATGACGATCTTCCTGCAAGATGGGGTGGGGAGGAGTTTATCCTGATGCTTCCTGAAACAAAAGCAGAAGATGCCCAACTTATTGCTGAGAGACTGCGCAGAAAAATTGAGGGCATGAAGATTACATGGAGAGATACCACAATCACGATTACAGCAAGTTTTGGAGTGACAGGTGGTATAATCCCACAGGGGATGGCACTTGATGATATAATACAGAAAAGTGATGAAGCCCTCTACCGGGCAAAGGCTGATGGTCGAAACAGGGTCGTGATTATTTAAAGCAAATTTAATCTTCTCTTCTTTTAGAACTTTTCCTTTATCCATTTTTCCATAAATTCCAGCTGTTCCGGGGTATGGAAAAAATGTTCTCCATGGGGCATAACGGTAACTGTGCATTTATATTTTTCTGAAAACGAATCAATAACAGTTTTTTCTGTAAGGTTATCCTTCTCTCCATAGAGAATGTGTGTTTTAGTATTCCATCTCTCAATTGGATGTTCCTTAACGTATTGATAATAATTCCATGAAAGTTTTTCACCAAAGGAAGTTTGAATTTCTTTCTTCTCGCGTAATTCGTTTTCAGAAACATTTGCCCATTTCATCATGTTTTGAATCAAAATTTCCATATTAAGGATTGGAGATACAAAAAGACAGTTCTCAAATTTTAAATCCTGGAATGCAACAAGGCTGAAATAGGCGCCAAGACTGCATGCATATAATGAAACAGTATTATATTTATCCCTGATCGATGAGTATATAACGTCCAGATCACGCACTCCATTCTCTGCTGTGCATTCATACGGATCATTTTTTCGTTCTCCATGTTCCGGCAGGTCAAAACTTAATACCTGGTAGCCCATAGTGTTCACTATACTGGCGAAATTTTCAGCTTCTTCTTTATTGGAAAGTTTTCCATGAACATATATGTATATTTTATCTGAATCATCCCCATATAATATTGCCGGTATATTGTTTATTTTAATCATCTCTTTCTTCACTGTGAAATCTCCTGTATATCGAATTCTTCAATAAAATATTTTAAGTAAATAATCCTGAATCAAACCAGACATTCAAAATACATGATGTTATTTGGCAATATTTTTTTATGATCTAAAATCATGCTTCTCAGAAAAATATTTTTTTGGTTTTTGAAAATTATTACCAAATGAAATCACAGGCTTTAAACATTACCCTGACTGATAATTCCAGTCTAAAAATGGCTTGACTATGTTTTATGTTCAGGTAATGAATAATAACTGATCCTGAAGTTCAGATTATTCCTCAAAAAAAGCAGGTGCCATATGGATGTTTGTTCAGAAAAATGTATAAACCCGGAACAGGTAGAAGAAACTGTAAAAAAAATGCCTGCATCAACTGATATTGAAGGAATGGCTGAGATATTCAAGGCATTGAGTGATTATTCACGCCTGAAAATTGTTACAGCCCTTCTTTCACGTGATCATTGTGTGTGTGATCTTGCAATGATCTGCGGTCAGAGTGAATCTGCTGTTTCTCATCAGCTTAGAATTCTGAGATCACTCAGAGTTGTAAAAAACCGAAGGGACGGCAAGACAGTATATTATTCCCTTGATGATGAACATGTAAGGTCTCTTATTCAGATGAGTCTTGACCATATAACTCACCAGCCCATATAGCCGGTACATTCATTATCAGCACATATTTCTGCTCTTATCCATCCTCACTATCTGAAATTCTTTTTTAATGTTAGTCGTAAGTAATTTTTTTATTGACAATCTGTTTGTAATTTAACATATGATCAATTACTCATATGTTCTGATGAGTAATTGATCAGTAATCGACTTGCTTATCAGAATATCCGAATAATAAAGGATAAAATTTTATGAACATTATTTATGATATTCTATATGAAATATGGCATGTGTACATGGATGTTTCTCTTTTTATGCTTTTTGGTTTTTTTGTGGCAGCAATGCTTCACGTTTTTTTTAAACCTGACAGGATTAAAAATTACCTGGGGAAGGGCAGAGTAAAGCCTGTATTTTTATCAGCATTATTTGGCATCCCGATTCCATTGTGAAGTTGCGGGGTTATGCCTGTGGTCACAGGTTTAAAAAAACAGGGTGCAAATGACGGCGCTTCTCTGGCATTTATGATTGCTACTCCTGAATCAGGTGTTGATTCAATTGCAGTATCATGGGCCATGCTCGATCCGGTGATGACAGTCATAAGGCCTGTCGCAAGTTTTATTACTGCAGTTTCAACCGGAATTGTACAAAACTTTTTTGGGGAAAAGCCAAAGGAAACGATTGCGATTGCAGATAACATAAATTCAGGCATTTCATGCAGCTGCTGTGCTCACAGGGATGCAGTTGCATCTGAAACAACGCAGGTCAGGAATACTTTATTTTCAAGACTTTCAGATGGATTGAGATTTTCATTTAAAGACCTGCTCATGGATATTGCAAAACCCTTTGCAATAGGTATTGTCATTGCCGGAATCATCACCTTCTTTTTTCCTGATGATCTTGCAATATGGTCCCAGGGACATCCATTTTTGTCAATGCTTGTTATGCTTATTGCCGGTATTCCAATGTATGTATGTGCAACTGCCTCAACTCCAATTGCAGCTGCTCTGATTTTAAAAGGCCTTAATCCAGGTGCGGCACTGGTCTTTCTTCTGACCGGACCTGCAACAAATGCAGCTACCATGGGAATTATAAAAAATATTTTCAGTACACGGGCTCTGTTTATTTATCTTTTCATGGTATCAGCCTGTTCTCTTGCAATGGGAAGCATTCTCGATCTGATATACAATATCTTTAATATTCAGGCCTCAGCCGTTGTTGGAAATGCTGCTAAAGTTATTCCCCATAATCTTGAACTTGCAGGAGTGATTATTCTCACATCTTTAATAGTATTTAATTACTGGAATAATTTCAGAACAAAGAGATTTAAATCTGAGGCGTGTGACTGTCATTGATGAATTGCTGAAGTGCTTTCTTTGAATGAACTTTTTATTTTTGAAAAGTTCATTCAGGATTTTATCTTGGCTTTATGACCTCTCCAGTTCCGGAGTCTACTTTTACCGCATGATTTAAATAAGCCATGAATGTTTTATATGGATAATTGTCTCTTGTGATGTAATAATAGTTTCCTTTTAATAAAATATAATCATTCATCTCTAATTTATCCGATGGATAGTTTCTTTTTTTATTCCTGATTTCATACGACAACTGCAAATAGGGTTTTGCAATTTCATATGCCTTTTCAGGGGATATTTTGCATTCAGTGCTTTTCTTGAATCCGCAGGTTGTAGAACCTATGAAAACAGTTTTACTGCAGGCCAGGGGAAATAACATAAGCGTGCTCCATAAGATGCAGGTAAGTAATTTTTTGACTTTAAGAACTTTCGACTTCGGCATAATTTAGAATCAGTGTATAAAATTGATAGCTATTGCTTCTCAATAGCCAGTTTCCTGTTTTAAAGAAACGGCAATAATTCATAGATATAAAAAATACCCGGCATATATGATTCAACCGAGCATTTTAATCTGATGTAAAATATTTAAAATTAACGGTTTTAACTACTTGCATTTAACCTGAAGTTTGTCACCATTACAGCGAATGTCTCCGGCATATTCTTTGCCCTCTTTTTTGCATGCTGCAGCAAATATCATATTGCCCATAGCTTTATTTTTAGCATTCTTAAACTGATCTATCTTCTTGTCAGTACATCCATAATTTAGTGGTCCTGGTAAATCAACCCATGAACCGCATGAAGTTAAACTGATAACCATAAGAATTGCTGCTGCAGGAAGAATTCTTTTAAATTTAAACATTAACTATACCTCTTGAATTTAATTGAAAAAGTTATTGATGAGCATTCAATCCATTATGTCAATCTTTAAATCTGACTGTATGTTCAGAATTTTGCGGTTCCGCAAAGGCGAGAATACATTTACTCATTTTTTGATAAATCTCTTAAAATTCTTTTGTTAGCTGAAAGGGGACTCTTCTTTTATTCCCAGGGATTGAAGATTTTACAACCGGAGAATTCAATGTCCGCCACATTTCTTGTGACAATTACGCAGTCGAATACAATTCCGGTGGAGGCAATTAAACTGTCAATAACGGACATCTTCCTTCCATGCTGTTCTGCTTCTCCTTGGATTTTGCCCCAGCGAACAGCTGTTTCATTGTTAATTTCAAGTATTCTACCTATGAATCTCTGTAGTAAATCATCATTGAGCCAATTTTGTAGATCCTGTTTCTTTCTGGAATCAATAAGTTTTGAGATACCTTTCTGAATTTCTCCGATTGTTAAGACGCTTATATAAATGGTTTCTTCATCTTGAGATTTTAACCAATCAATTACAGATTGAGCTGGCCGTGGTTTAATTAATTCCGAAATTACACATGTATCAAGTAAAAATTTCACAAATTGACCTCACGACCAGTATCTTGATCTCTTTGCAAGTCAATGCCAGAGTCGCAAAGAGGTGAATTCCTGAAAAAATCTACAAGGGAATTTGGAGTTTCTATGGCTTTACCCTTATTCTCTATTATTGTTACATATGCAATAATAGTATCATCTTTAATTAGTTCTTCAGGTTTATCATCAATCCATTTTATTGAATCTCTAATAATTCTTGCTTTGTAGGTTTTTAGCATGGCTTGAATACTCCAGTTAAGAGATTTAGACCAGGCAATTATTTAAATATTAGTCTTTAATTTTTGAGGTCCATAAATTGAATAATATTTATTAATGTGGCTATGTCAATTAAATATTGTCTTTTATGTATCAATCTTCCGATTCAATTTAAAGATTCTTTTCATAAACCTTTAGAGGTTAGATCAATTTGTGCAGGAACCGGGACTTTGTTGCATGCCCCCTCCCGCCCGGCCTACCGGCCACCCTCCCCAGGATGGCTGACTTGTACCCACAAGTCTTAGAAGAGAAGGAGATGGGGAGATAAGGAGGAGATTATAGAGATAAAATGATTATTTATATGTGACTAAAGCATTTTATTCTTTTGCGGTAGTTTTTGTTCTCAGTCATCGTATATTGAATTGCGTGTCATTCCTGCGAAGGCAGGAATCTCATGGAACAAAGTTCATTAGATTACCGTATGGATACCGGCATTCCGTTTCACTCCAGCCGGAATGACAGGCAAAAAAGCAATCTATGAGATTTGTTCTCTGTTATACCCCACCAAGTAACATAATTAGCTAAAGTCGTATATGAAGCTTTATGATTTTTATCCC
>CAZEJW010000042.1:0-27521 GCA_964512685.1 uncultured Leptospirales bacterium
ATAACATCGCTGTTAACCTATTTTCTTCTTTATAACAGAAAAGCTTTCATAGCCGTCACATTTTATGGGATAATAAACTGGATTACATTCGTGCTGATTGCAGTAAATAGTGGTGCTGAATACCATCTGCATTTTCTGCAAAACGGAGAGGTTATTCACGGGGTTATAATTACCAGAGAAATATTCCTCATAGTGATGACTGTACTTCTTGCATATGTCGCTTACAGGAATATACCGGTAATTGACAAATTCGACAGGCAAACCACTGAACAGAGAGTCAGAATCGAAAAACAGGCAGAAATTCAAAAAACAATAACCAACACTATCCGCGACAGAATGGGCAATCTTACAACCGAAGTTCATGAACAGAACGACCTTGTTACGAGCTTCAATGATAAAATGCACAGCCAGTCAGCAACCTTTGAGGAAGTTTCATCCGCTCTCGAGGAGTTGCTTGCATCATCCGAAAACATCAACGATACTTCGATGGATATGCTTGCAGGCAATACTCAAATGCAGGAAGCTCTCAACAGATTCCGGGAGATGAAAAACGATACAGACAAGAACCTCGCACTTACCCTGAATCATATAATAAGCGCATCTGATAACAGCGCCAATGCAACTGAAAGCATTACAGATGTCGAGGCAACTCTTTCCAGGCTGATAAGCCAGAGCTCTGAGATAAAGGAAACTGTTTCGATTATTGTGGATATTGCCGACCAGATCAATCTTCTTTCACTCAACGCCAGTATCGAAGCAGCCAGGGCCGGCGATTTCGGCAGAGGATTCGCAGTTGTTGCCGACGAGATAGGCAAGCTTGCCACAAAAACAGGAGAAAGCATTAAGGAAATTGAATCAGTCATGTCTCAGAGTTCACAGGCAACGAATGAAACAGCAGCAACAATAAAAAACACAGCCACTGTTGTCCGGGGCATGATTGATGACATTGCCCAGAGTTCGGAAAAAATCACATACCTCCAGAACAGCCTGAAAGAAGAGGAGAATTTTATAAACTCCATCATGAAACAGATGATGGACAATCTTGAGAAATCAAGGAACATCGGATCCGGCACAGAAGAACAGAAGAATGCCATCAGGAGTTCTGCCGAAGCCATCGAACACGTTAACGAAATCGTTGCCGAGATGGTTGAAGAGATTCAGGAGCTTGCAAACACATCAGACAGAATATTTGAAAATGCAAATGGCCTGTTGAAAATTTCAGGACAGTCAGAAGGCAATAATCCGGATGACTGATCCTACCAGATCATCAGCCTTTTTGCCTCTGAAGAAAGATAATCTCTAAAGTCAGGGTGGGCTATATTTATCAGTTCGTTCACCCTGTCCTTTATGGATCTCCCCCTGAGAGAGGCAACCCCGTATTCAGTAACAACATAATCCACATCAACCCTCGAGGTAGTTACAACAGTGCCTGACTCAAAGGCAGGAACTATATGTGATATAGTGTCCTTTTTTGCACCCGCATAGAAAGCAATAATTGACTTCCCGCCTTCAGACTCCTGGGCTCCGGAGATGAATTCCCTGTGCCCGCCTGTTCCGCTGAAAAGACGCGAACCAATCGATTCCGCACAGCACTGGCCAGTGAGATCTATCGCAAGAGCCGAGTTTATTGATACCATCTTATTGTTTTTGCCAATCACAGCGGGATCGTTAATGACACTCCCCCTGTGGAGTTCTACTGCCATATTGTCATCAATGAAGTCATAAAGTCTTTCTGTTCCTATAATGCAGTCAGCCACGAATTTATTCTTCCACAGGGTCTTCTTTTTATTGGTAACAGCTCCGGCCTCATAGAGATCAAGAACACTGTCACTGAAAATCTCAGTGTGAATACCAAGGTCTCTCTTGTGCGTAAGATTGTGTGCAATTGCTCCGGGAATATTGCCAATACCGATCTGGAGAGTTGAACCATCCTCAATGAGATCTGCAACATATGATCCAATCTGCAGGTCCTTTTCAGAAAGCTTTACCGGCGGCAAGGTCGGAACACTTCTGTCTGATTCAACAAGATAATCGATCTCTGATATATGTACATGAGTGTCCCCATAACTTCTTGGCAGTCTGGGGTTGACTTCCATAATAACCAGGTCGGCCTGTTCAATAAAATCCTTTTCCATTACTGTTGAAAGTGATAGTGAAAAATATCCATGTTTATCCATTGGGGATACAGCTCCTACAAAGATATTGGGGCTGTAGTGAAAAAGTCTCTTCCTGGTAAACTCATGCAACTGAAGCGGTACGAACGATACAGTTCCATACTTGTGGGCCTTTCGGCATCCGGCAGTATAAAACCAGCTGTTCAGTGTAAAATGTCCCTTCATTTCCGGCTTCATGTAAAAATCATATTCTCCAGCGGTAAGTGCATTCACCACAGAGACATCCTCAACCCTGTCTTTAACAGTATGAAGGCTGCTCAGAAAACCTACAGGCTCACACCCCCCAAGCGCACAAACTATTTCATGATGACTCCTGACATGAGTCAAAGCCTCTTCAAGAGGAATGAGTTTTCTCTTATATATTTCCATGTTTTTCATTATTGTTTCCTGGTTTCAATTCAGTCAGGGTGTCTCCTTTAATAATTCATCCTGAAGACAGCCCCTGAGCAGTACTTTTTCAATACAGATCAAAAAACACCCACTGTATTAATCAATGACTTTTCATGTTGAAAAGGACTATTGCCAGAAATCAACAATCCTTTTGGTAATTGATTAAGTTTTATAGAAGTATAAAAGTCTTGTAAAAAATATTTCAGGAGAGTCAATAACACTCTCATTGTTCTGATAAAATTATTCTACTAAAGAAAACGTTGAGTTCTCTTTCTTCTTGACATTGCTCACGATAGCACTTCTCCTGTAATAGCTATTTTATAAAATAATTAAGTTTAACAATAAACCCTGAATCTCTATTTTTTTATCCCCACAGGAGAAAGCATGAAGATAATTTCATGGAATGTAAACGGAATAAGAGCTGTATTGAAAAAAGGACTCCTTGATTTTATTCATCAGGAAAATCCTGATATTTTATGCATACAGGAAACCAAAGCACATCCTGAACAGGTTGACATTGAGCTGGAAAGTTATCCTCACCATTTCTGGAATGCAGCTGAAAAAAAAGGCTATTCCGGAACCGCGGTCTTCTCAAAAACAGAACCACTTAACGCAATAAATGGCATTAATGTTGAAAAACATGATACCGAAGGAAGGGTTATATCCCTTGAGTTTGAAAAATTCTGGCTGGTAAATGTCTATGTTCCGAACTCCAAGAGAGGACTCGCCCGCCTTGAATACAGACACTCTGAATGGGATATGGATTTTCTTAAATATCTTAAAAAACTCGAGAAAACGAAACCCGTGATTTTCTGCGGAGACCTCAATGTTGCCCACAAAGAGATAGACCTTGCAAATCCAAAAACAAATCATTTCAATGCAGGATTCACTGATGAAGAAAGGCAGGGGTTTGACAACATTGTAAAAAAAGGATTCATTGACACATTCAGGGAATTCGAAAAGGAAGGCGGACACTATACATGGTGGAGCTACATGAACCGGGCAAGAGAAAAGAATATTGGGTGGCGCATAGATTATTTCTGTGTTTCAAAACTGCTGAAAGACAACCTCAATTCATCCTACATTCTGCCGGATGTAATGGGTTCTGATCACGCGCCAATAGTTCTGGAAATCAGCATTTAGTAATTCTGCTCGATATATGATCCCCTGGTTCCTTTTTTTACCTGTATCTGTGAAGGTATCCTGTTTCTAAGTTCGGAGACATGGGAAATTATTCCAACCAGCCTGTCGCCTTTTATTGTGTCCAGGATTGTCAATGCCCTGTCGAGAGCGGATTCATCCAGCGAACCAAACCCCTCATCAATAAAAATTGAATCAAGGTCAACCATTCCTGCACGCGACTGAATAACATCAGAAAGTCCAAGTGCAAGGGATATTGATGCCAGAAATTTCTCACCACCGGAAAGTGTTCTCACGCTCCTCTTTTGCCCTGAGAATGAATCATAAACATCAAGTTCCAGACCGGTCTGTTTCCTCCCGTGAAAGACCTCTTCATTCACCACAAGGGAATAACGTCCTTCGCTCATTACATTGAATCTCTGAGTAGCATATCCGGTTACTTCCCTGAGATATGCATTCAGTATAAAATTCTGAAAATTGATCATTTTGGGATTCTGACCATTAAGGTCATTCGCAAGCCTGTCAAGCAGGTTGAACTCAGCATTCATGCTCTCTATTTCGCTGATTATTTTATCATACTTTTTCTTCATCCCCTGAAGCTCGGAGAGACCCTTTTCGTTTTCACTCTTTTCTTTCTCTTTCTCATCACAGAGTTTTACTTTTTTCTCTTTCTCTTTTTGCAGGGATTCAATATCTGGCCTTTTTTTATCTTCTGTTTTTTTTATCACAGAAGACAGTCTCGACTCCACTCCGGTTTTTTTATCATAAAACTCTTTTATCCTTATCTCTGTTTTTTTTATTTCATCATCACTCATCATATTTTTTTCTGTTTCATAAATATCAGAAAAGCCAAGCGATGAAATATCTTTCAGCAGTCTCTTTTCTGCGGAAAGGGAAGTATCCTTCAGTTTTTCGAATTCCTCCTTTGCCATATTCATCCTTTCTGAAAGTCCCTCTCCTGACTGAAGAGATTTCTGAAGACGAAAAGTCACATCCGCAATATACTCTTTCCTTTTTTCAATAGTCTTAAGGGTCTTTCCAATCTCTTCAGATATATTTTCATATCCTCTCAGTTCTTCTTCGAGAAGTGCTTTTTCTTTTTCAATGGATGCAAACTGTAAATTTTTCTCTGATGTTTTTTTAAGCAGACTGTCGTATCTTTTTCTTGATTCCTGTGCAGTTTTTTCTTTTTCATTCAACGTCTTTTTTTCAGATACCAAAGCGTCTCTGTTCTGATCAGATTTTTTCTTCTCGACCTCGAGTCTTTTTTTCTCATCAGATAAAAATGAAAGAGTCAATTCCTGATCCAGACCAAGGCTTTCAATTTCATGCACAAGCTGCTCAATTCGGTTTTCAGATGATTTTATTTTTTCTTTGAGTGTTGCAATCTCCTTTTCGCTGTTCCTGATATTAAGAGAAATTGCTTTAAGTTTATCTTCTTCTGTAAAGGGCTCTGTTTTTTTAAAAGCCGGCTCAGGATGTTCCCTTGATCCGCATACAGGACATGGCTGTCCGTCAACCAACACTGACGCGAGACCTGATGCCATCGCCTCTTCCTTCTTTCCGATGTAATCCTTTTCTGTTTCCTGATTGATTGCAAGGGATGTTTCTGCATCCTTCAGGGAGCTGATGAATGCGAGCCTGCTTTTTTTAAGCTGATCGAGTTCTTTGTTTTTCCTTTCAGAATCAAGCATTTTATCAAAGGCTAAAGAGACCTTTGCCAGATTTTCAATTATTGAATCATTTTTCAGCGATAAATTTTCTCTTTCACTTATTGTTTTTTTCAGAACTGTTATATCCTTCTCTGACAAAGTAAGAATTTTTTCTTCAGCCTCCAGCTTCTCTTGAAAAAAATTTTTTTCTTCAAGACAGGTTAAATATTCTTTCTTCCTTAAGATTAAATCTTTTTCCCTTGGAAGGAGTGATTCAAGCCTTGAAACAATAGCATGAGCCTCTTCATTTTCCTTTTCAAGTGACGGTATTTTTTCAGCTTCAGTTTTTATCGATGAATATCTCTTCCTCTCTGCATCGAGCTTTACTCTGTACCCTGTTATGTCCCTCTCTCTTTTTTCAAGGGCAACCTGCGTATCCCTGAATGCAACGATCTGTGGTTTTAGAATAAGCAGTTTTTTTGCTTTTTCCTTTTCCTGATCCAGTTTGACTATCTCATTCTCAGAAAACACAAGTTTGTTGAGCTCGACATTTAAAGAATCAAGTTCAGCAAATTCATTTTCGAGATGCTCATCATCGGCTATTCTTTTCACAAATAAATCGAGATCGTCCCTGAGCCTTCTGTATTCTGCCTTAAGCTCTTCATTTTTTTCAACCTGTGCCTTTTGTTTATCTTCATACTCTGCCGGGTTGAAGATTGCGAGGACATCATCAAGAGCCCTTCTTTCTGTAGAGAGAAGCGCCTTTTTTTCATTCCTGAGGTCTTTCACGTACTGCGAAACAGACTCATGGTCTTTTACAGGAAATATCTTGGCAAGCAGCGCCTCCCTGTCTCTTGTCTCTGAAACAAGAAATTTCTGAAACTCCCCCTGAGGCAATAAAACAATCTTCTGAAATTCATCAGGGCTGAGATGAAGAATCTCCTGAATCTTAGAATTCACGGTTTTAAGGGTCCCCGGAACAGGATGCCATCTGTCATCTTTCAGTTCATAGAATTCCACGCTCTGAGGAGATTCAACCAGACCGCTGCCTTTTTTTGCAGGCCTGAGATGCTGAGGAATTCTTTTTACAAGATATTTCCTGCCCCTGACACTGAACTCAAGTTGCACACAGGGGCTGGCATCCTTTTCTGCAAGATTAGATACTGCTCCTGAACCATCCCTGGTTCCCGGGAACTCTCCATAAAGAGAGAATGTAAGCGCATCGAAAATCGTTGTCTTACCTGAACCGGTTGGCCCTGTTATCAGAATAAAATCATCACTGCTGTCAAAATCGACAACTTCTGTTGATGCAAAAGGTCCAAAAGCCTGCATCGTCAACTGATGTGGTCTCATTGTTCTTTCCTCTTCTGGTAAATATCATTGAAGAGCTCTGCCAGTTGCGATGAAGGCTCTTCCTGATATAAAAAATCTTGAAAAGCGGAGAAATCATCAAATATGCTTCTTTCCTCTCCGGATATTTCTACTGACGGCCCATCTCCTCCGGTTGGAAGAGCCTGCTGCCGCACAGACAGGAGCCAGGGAAATCTTTCCCTGAGAGCTGAATGAGGATTTGTAACAAGATTTCTGTCTGTTAATTCAACTTCAATGTAATCATCCGTATAGCCATCAAATTCATTGCTGTTCAAAAAATCCGTAAAACCGGCTTTCAATCTTAGCATGTCTCTTAACGGAACCAGTTCGATTTTCTCAATCTCACAGCTGCCCTTTTCGACATCCGCCGAGATTACTCCCTTTGAATCGTTCACTTCCGAAAATGAATACTTCATAATAGATCCTGAATAATGAATATTGTTTGCAACCCTCTGAGGCCTGTGCAGATGTCCGAGAGCTGTATAATCGAAATCCGAAAAAAAATCAGGATTAACTTCCTCAGATGCACCAACGAATCTTCGTTCAGAATCAGAGACCTCCCCTCCTCTTGTAAAAAGATGAGCGACAGCAATGTTTATTACTTCAGGATTCATTCTTTTTTTTATTCTTGAAGCCACCTCGTTAAGTGCCATATCATGAGTCATCCTCTCGTGTTTCTCTGAAACAGAATGGATATTGAAGGTATTGGGATAAAGATACGGAATACAGTATATATCCGCCTCAAAACCATCCCCTTTTAAAGAAACCGGTTCGTCTGATCTGTAAGGATCTGTCATGAAGTGTATACCCGAAATTTTCATAAGTTCAGAACAGTAAGACAGTCTGAGAGAACTGTCATGATTTCCGGGAATGATACAGACCTCCAGAGGCAATCTTCTTCGAAGTTCAGTTAAAAACCAGCTGAAAAGCTCAACAGCCTCAGCAGGAGGAAGACTGCGGTCATAAATATCCCCGGAGATGACCATAAGATCAAAATGATAATCACAAAGGATAGCGAGTATTTTTTCAAGTATGAATCTCTGGTCTTCGAGGAGAGAATGTTCGTGCAGAATTCTGCCCAGATGCCAGTCTGAGGTGTGTAGTATTTTCATCTTGCTTCTCTTTTGGTTTGATAGTGGATAAAACAAATCAGTTTATACGGTTTCTGCCGGTTTTTCTCTCGATTTCGATCCCGATAAGAGTTATATCATCGTGGAGAGATAACTTTTCTGTTCCTCCGAGGAATGAACTTACAGTAGCAATAAGAGATTTCAACATCTTTCTTATACTTATAGGAATATTTATTTCAATAAATTCATAAAGCCTTTTTTCTCCGAATTCTTCATCTTCATCATTGAACTGCTCATAGAGACCGTCAGTGAAAAGTATCAGCTTATCGTGTATGGATATTTCTTTTTCTTCAAGGCGATAGGATGCATCCCTTACAATACCGACCAGTTTCCCGGTATGAGTTAGTTCCTTTATTAACCCGTCGTGGATCAATATCTGTCCGGGATGACCGGCAGACGAATAACTGAGAATCCCACGGTTGAGATCAAGATCCAAAACAACACAGGAGAAAAAAACATCAAGATTTGAATACAAATCAACATAGGAACGATTCAGCTGTTCCAGAAGAACGGATGTATTATAACTGTATCTGACTTTTTCATATTCTCCCTTTATTATCATTGTCACAAGTGCCGCGCGTACTCCATGTCCTTCTGTATCAGCAAGAAAGACTCTTATATATCCGGGAGATATTTCCTTAATATCATAGATATCTCCTCCAACTGTACGCATGGGATAATATCTGAGAAAAACTTTTATTCCGGCAATAGCCTCATAATCCCGCGAAAGAATCCCCTCCTGAATCCTTTTGCCAAGATGAATATCTGCCTGAGACTGCTTATAAAGGGTATTTAGTTTCTCATATGCCGCCTGAAGTTCACGCGTTCCATCCTGAACCTTTCTGTCAAGATCTGACCTTATTTCCTTTATTTCTTCTGCAGCAGTATTGTAATGATGTGAAAAGAGCATTATTTCTTTATTGAGGAAATAGGGGAAATAGAGTCCATCCCCGCCTGATGCCAGGTCCTTTGCTGCAATATTTACCCTGGATAATTCAATGCTGAAATTATTTACAACAATAAACAGAAGAAACCCAATAGCAACCACACTCAAAAAGATAAAGAAGTAAACATATTCCAGAGGTTTAACGCTGTTTCGAACAAATATGGTGAGTACAATCATACTGAAAAGGATAAGCAGAATCGCGAAAATAGCCTTGTATCTGAAACTGAGGATGTATCCGCCCTGATAAATCCTTCCTTTCTCAAACATTATCTTTTCAAGCTTTTCCTTATATGGGCCAAGCAGGTATTCAGTGATATTAAAAACGAAATATCCGTAAATTATTGTAGCAAAAATACCGCCGGTGAAGACAAGAACGAGATCACTTGTCTTGTCAGGATGAGCAGAAGGATCCAGGTAGAAATAGTAGAAAAGAACCACAGAAAGAATGTGAACAAAAGTATACACTGCACATACAATCAGGTTTCTTCTTGCCATATACAGAATCAAATTATAGATTTCTTCAACTTTCTTATCGTCAATCTCTTTGTAGTTTTTAAAGATGTAATCCGAATCAAAATATCTGTTAATGGTTTTTATGGATTTTCCAAAGCCTGAAAGTCCGAATTTATGAAAAACTCCGTAATGAGTATAATGAATCAGCAGGATTGCAATACCTGCGAAAATGACATATTTTATTCCCGCAAAAATATCAGCCGCTGAAAAATCCACAGTAGCATATACAAAATATATTGCATAACATGCAGCAACCCAAATATACCACGAAGAAGTAAATACAAGTGCAAAAGTAAACGAAATTCTGCCTGCAAGCTTTTGAAAAAGCCTGAACATGGGCCGTTCTTCAAAAATCTTCTTCTGAATATTCGGAACCTGCATTAAATAATCCTTTTAAAAATGAACATGGACAAAATAGATCCAACTGTCACAAACAGTTTTTTCCAATAATTCACAGGAGATATCTACAAGCAAGAAAAAAAAGCCATCCGGATGTATTTATTAATTAAATACGATTATAAATATTTCCGCAAGCAGTTTCAGAACCCGGTATGTAATATTTTCCTTGCTATTCTCAACTTATATAATAAATGTTTCTTAACTGGTTAATGAATTTTATATATATTGAATACAAGCGGAGACTGATAATGAAAAGCTTCTCTGTAACAACTTCCGCAAGGGAAGAACTGATTGATATTACACGAATTATCATGGAAACAATCTCAGATCAGCATATTGAATCAGGCCTGTGTATAATCTATACCCCGCACACAACCGCAGGAATAACAATAAATGAAAATGCCGATCCGGATGTAAAAAAAGATATAATCAAGGGATTAAAGAGTCTGGACCTTGAATCAGTTGCCTTTAAACACATGGAGGGCAACTCGCCTGCACACATAAAATCATCCCTCGTTGGCTGTTCCGAGACTGTTATCATCGAAAATGCAAAACCCGTCCTCGGCATGTGGCAGGGGATATATTTCTGTGAATTTGACGGTCCAAGAACAAGAAAAGTTATTGTAAAAATAATCTCAGCATAGAGGTGAATCTTGAACTTAATAAAAAGAAAAAGGTCTCTTCCTGAAAAGAGCAAACTCAGAGCACAATACGATGAAAGTAAGCATGAGTACGATGCAGTACTCAGATCATTCTACCGCAGAACAAAAAATCTTTTGATAAAAAACGATATCAATGCCACAATAAAATTCCGCACAAAAAGCTTCGAAAGCTATTATGACAAACTGCATCGACTTTACAACAGTGAAATTTCTCACATCCAGATAACTGACATGATTGGCCTTAGGATAATCTGCCCTTTTCTCGAAGACCTGGATACTATCGAAAAACTTATCACAGCAAATTTTGATGTCTGCGAAATCGAAAGAAAAGGAGCAGATCAATCCTTCAAGGAATTCAGCTATAATTCTATCCATATTCTCGTTGAACCCCCCAAAAATTCTTTTAAAAATCCGGGTCAGTATGTATCAGGAGTTTGCGAAATACAGATAAGAACAATTCTTCAGGAGGCATGGGCAGAGGTTGAACATGAACTTATATACAAGGCTGATTTTTCTCTGCTAAACGAACCTGCCAAAAGAAAACTGGCCTCTCTAAATGCAACCCTGACCCTCTCTGATATTATTTTTCAGGAGATACGTGATTTCCAGAAAGAAATTAAAGAACGGGGCAGAAAAAGAAGGGAAAGACTTCAGGAAAAAGCCCAGATGATTGACACAATATCCATTCTTGATACTGAAAAAGGGCCCAGACTTGAGCTCCCGGATTCAGAGGATGAAAAACCAGTTACCATCAAACCAAGAGATGAAATGGAACGACTGATTTTTGAAGCACTTGATACCCATAGCTCAGGCAACTGTGAAGGTGCTATAAAAATCTATACAAAAATACTGAAGCTCAAACCAGAAGGAAATGTAAAATCTGTTATTTACAATCACAGGGGCATGGCCCACTTTGTTATGTCCAACTATAAAAAAGCAGTGAATGACTTCACAAAGGCCATCGAAAGCAACCCTGACAACTTCAGGGCATACAACCACAGAGGACTCTCTCAGCGAATGCTGAAAAATTTTGATCTTGCACTGCTTGATTTTTCCAAATCCATTGAAATAAACGATATGCAGATTGACGGATATTACAGCAGGGCACTTACATTTTTTGACCTGAGAAACTTCCCGGGAGCAATCGAAGACTGTGAGAATGTACTAAAAATAAAACCTGATTTCTCTGCAGCACAACAGCTCAAGGCTCTTATTGATTCAAGAGTTTTCAGTCAGCCCCGCTGAAAAGACCGGCAGGTTCATTACTCAAAGGGAAAGATCTTCCCAGGTGTGAATATGCCGCTGGAGTTACCATTCTTCCCCTGGGGGTTCTCTTGAGCAGCCCTGTCTGAACAAGGAAGGGCTCATAAAAATCTTCGAGAGTATCGGTTTCCTCTCCAACTGATATGGCAATTGTCTTGAGACCAACAGGTCCACCACTGTACGAATCGATTATTGTGGATAAAATTTTTCTGTCCATTTCATCCAGGCCCAGCTCGTCAATATCAAGTTTTTCGAGTGAATAACAGGTTATATCCTTATCGATTATTTCCATATTTTTAACAGTTGAAAAATCCACTACCCGTTTAACCAGCCTGTTGACAATACGGGGAGTTCTTCTTGAGCGCATTGCAATCTCTGCGGCAGCGTCATCATCAATCGGTTTCCCAAGAATACCGGCAGTTCTGAGAGCAATAATTTTCAATTCATCCGGAGTATAGTAGTTCAGACGAAGAGGAATACCGAAACGGTCTCTCAGTGCAGATGTCAGAAGTCCGGTTCTGGTTGTTGCCCCAACCAGGGTAAAGGGCGCCAGATTCAGCTTAATACTCTTTGCCCCAACACCCTGACCAATAACGATGTCGATAGAACGGTCCTCCATTGCCGGATACAGAATCTCTTCTATTGCCGGAGAAAGCCTGTGAATTTCATCGATGAATAGCACATCGTTTTCCTCCAGGCCTGTGAGAATTGACGCCAGGTCTCCGGCCTTATCTATTATCGGGGCAGAGGTTGCCCTGAGATTCACTCCAAGTTCAGAGGCAATGATACATGCCAGAGTGGTCTTGCCAAGGCCGGGAGGGCCCGCCAGCAATACATGATCGAGAGGCTCATTGCGGATTTTGGATGATTCAATAAATACCCTGAGGTTATCAGTAATTTTCTCCTGCCCGATAAACTCATCCAGATTTTCCGGACGCAGGGATTTTTCATTATATAAATCATCTTCAATTTTGCAGGAACTCACAATTCGTGAAGATTCTTCCATTGTTTCCCTCTGAAAATAAATCGATTAATTAAAAAAAAGATACGAATCCATTATGGAATCTATCCCAATGAATTCCTGTAGTTCTTCATGGTTTTGACAATGGAATCAGCGGTTTTAAAAGTTAATATTTTTTCCCGCAGGTCTTTATCTCCCATCATCTTGGCTATATTGGCAAGAGTTTTAATATGCTGTGTCAGCTTGTTCTTTGGAACAATAAGACAGATTACAATTTTTACCGGGGTTCCATCTATTGAATCAAAATCAATTCCATCATGGCTTATTGCCATAAGAATAATCATTTCATCGACCTTTGATGTAGTGCAATGCGGTATGGCAACACCATTCCCAATGCCGGTGCTCATCGACTTTTCTCTTTCAACCAGGGCCTTTTTTATGGTCTCGCGATCTTCTTCCGGGATATCCCTGTTCCTGACAGAAAGCTCCACCAGTTCATCAATGAGATCCCACCTGTTTTTGGAAGTGGCCCTGATTAGTATATTGCTCTTTTTTAGATTATCTGTTAAAACCATTTATGATTCCGGAATCTGGAATTTATTTATCTGTCAGCCGATAAGGTAAATCTAAAGATATACTTCATTTTAGTCAAGTCTATATTTAATCTCCACTACTGCCACCTTTCATATTTTTAATACATACTTACGATGCTCTTATATAAAAACTTATTGACTAAGTAAAAATAATTCTGGAAAAAGATAATAAATTCAGTATTTATTACTAAAAAACTTTTTTGAGCAACCGGATGAAAACTTTCATCCCCTACTGTGGGGACAAAAGAACTTTTCTTCTGCAAAAAAAGTTTAGGACTAATCTCTGGAACAAGCAGTCTATGATGATTTTTCACAGACGACCGGAAACATTCCACAGGCATCTATAATGCAAAGAGAGGAAAAAAAATGATACAGGTAAACGATAAAGGTAATGGTCTTTTTATTGTCACGATTTCCATGCAGGAAGTTCATACCCTGGATGTACCTGATCTCAAAGAGCAGCTGCAACACACAATAATAGACAAGAGCATAAAAAAACTGGTTCTCGACCTTTCAAACGTAAACATGATAACCAGCTCGGGAATAGGGATCTTTCTCAACATCAACCAGAGCCTGAAATCTCAATTCTGTATTGCAGCAGCAAACGATGAGGTTAAGAAAGTTCTCGACCTGACAAAAGTAACATCAGTTATAAAACTCTATGACACAATAGATGAAGCGCTGGAAAATCTTTAAAGGGATTATTTAAGTTTATTTCTTAAATTCGATGATTTTTTATTGACTTTCTGTTTCCATGTTTATATTATCAAATTAGAAAGTTTATGGAGGTTTAACAGCTTCTTATTAACTTGTTCTATTCACCTCAGGGTGATTCAATTTCGGTACGTTAGTGTACCACGTGGATGTAAAGTTTATGCATCACAAAAAGTAGAGAGGGTGGATTTTCCTGAAAAATTCCACCCTCTCTCTTTATATACCCGCATCTGTATTTTACCCAAAAAAAGGATTCATCTTCTTTTCCCTGCCCACCTCTGTATCCGGTCCATGTCCAGGGAAAATTTTAGTACTGTCTTTAAGGCTAAAGAGCTTTTCTTTGATTGATTTCATAAGAGTTGCATAGTCTCCGCCGGGAAGATCTGTTCTGCCTATTGAAAAATTAAAAAGAGTGTCTCCGGAGAAAACGACATCACCAATTTTAATTGAAACCGAACCCGGAGAATGACCCGGAGTATATAAAAGCTGCAGTTTTAATCCGGCAATCTCAATTTCTCCTGAGGAGGGCAGATTGCCATCAATTTCTGGAGTTTCATCAACTGGTACGCCAAACATCCTTGCCTGTGACTGTAACCCCTCAATCAGCTCCTTATCCTTCTCATTAATATAAAACGGAATATTGTACTTTTTCTTTACCTTGCTTACACCACTTACATGATCAATATGTCCATGAGTTGCAATCACTGCAACCGGTTTGATTTTATCAGCCTCTATTTTTTTAAACAGCGGTCCCAAACCGCTCCCGGGGTCAAGGATGAATGCCTCGTTTGTATTTTTATTCACAACAAGAAAAGTATTGACCATGAACGGCCCATTTTCGAATTTATATATCTGCATTTCATCCTCTCTGCGGAAATCATATTGTTTTCTTCAAAATCAACAGTTATCTCATGTATGTCAAATATAATTTGACACATCTTCTTTATCCTGCTATATGAAGCTCAGACTTTGCCTGAATTTCACGTATCTTTCTTTTCGGTTGAATCCCAACACCCTGCTTAAAATAAAAGCGAGTGGAATAATGCAACATAAATGGAGCTGTCAAATGGCTGAAAAAGCAACCATCGATATTACGGTATCCCCAAAATCATCAAAAAGCATGATTAAGGTCGATGGAGAAAATGGGATCAGGGTGTATCTGAATTCGCCTCCTGTTGACGGGAAAGCAAATTCAGAATGTATAAAACTCCTTTCAAAAAAACTTCACATTGCAAAATCCAGCATAAACATCGGACAGGGTGAAAAGGGAAGAAAGAAAAGAATAATTGTAAACGGAATGTCTTTGGAGGAAGTAATGGAATTACTCAAGAAATGAGAATCTGGGAACCGGGCAATCGGAATTACAGTTTTTTTGAACCAAAAATTTGCTTTTATGTCACTTTTAAAGAAAACTTGACACAAATGGTATATAATATTTTCCTCTTCAGCAACCGCAGTTTTTTTATCCGCTGCATTTTCCCGATACGCTGTTGACAGAACTATATAATGATATAACAGGATTATAAAATGAAAAAAGATTTTAAATACAGAGAGATCCCTTACAATTATACCTCTTTTTCGGACAAAGAGGTTATACTCAAATACTTTGATCAGGAGACCTGGGATAAGCTGAACGAACTGAGAGAGAAGAGAATTACAGGCCGAAGTGCAAAACTTCTCTTCGAAATACTCGGGGATATTTTCATCATTGATAGAAACCCGTATATATATAATGACTTCATAGATACCCCAAAGAAACTGAGGCATCTGAAAAAACTTCATTCCCTCAAGATTACTGCAATCGAAAACAATACTGAAAATGAACTTGTTCAGGATATTATCAATAAAATAAAAAGGCTGGACTCTACATTTTTTGAAAATTTTAAAAAAGAAAAGAAGTTCAGAAGAAAAATAACGAATGCTCTCTGGAGAGTCACTTCACCCCAGAATATCTTCTTCAGTGCCTATCACAAAGTTCTCCACGTAACTGACGCAACAGACTGGAGAGTTGAATATCCTGAAGTGGTGGTTTATCCTGAATCGGCAGGAGAAATATCCAAACTCATCAAAACTGCATCAAATCACGATCTCAACATTATCCCCAGGGGCGGAGGTACCGGTCTCACAGGCGGTGCCATCCCTGTAAATAAGAACACAATGATCATCAACACAGAGAAAATGCGCAGGATCAATGGAATAAAAACCGTAAGCGAATCAGGAGTCGAGATACCTGTTATTGAACTTGAATCAGGTGTTATTACTGATTCAGCCATGGACTACTGTAAAGAAAGAGGATACATTTTCGCTACTGACCCCACTTCTTCATGGGCGTCGACAATTGGCGGCAACATTTCCGAGAATGCCGGCGGTAAAAAATGCGTTATGTGGGGTACTGCCATTGACAATCTCTACTCGTTTAAAATAATTAACGCCAGAGGAGAAACACTGGAAGTAAAGAGACGCAACCATCCTCACAGAAAAATTAAACCTGAAGATGAGGTAATATTTGATATATTCCAGCTTTCGAAAAAACACGGCTCAAAGCAGATAGATTCGGTCTCACTGAAAGGAACTGACATAAGGAAACAAGGCGTAGGCAAAGACATAACGAACAAGGCACTTGGAGGAGTTCCCGGGATTCAGAAGGAAGGCGGAGATGGAATCATTGTAAGCGCTAAATTTGTTCTCTACCGCCCATTCAGGTACGTTAAGACCATCTGCCTCGAATTTTTTGGCACTAATCTCATCAATGCATCAAAGGCAATTGTTGAAATAACAGAAGCTTTTGAAAAAAATGAAAAATCCTATCTTACTGCCCTCGAACACTTCGATGACAAATATGAAGCAGCAATAAACTACAGAAATAAATCAGACAGAAGCGAGCTTCCCAAGGCAGTTCTTCTCATCGATGTAGAAAGCAATAATTCTGATGATCTGGATGAAGCATGCAACAGCATACTCAAAATGGTCAAGCCCTACAACACAGAAGGATTCATTGCTAAAGATGAAGAGGCGAGAGAAATTTTCTGGCAGGACAGAAAAAACCTTGGAGCAATTGCAAAGCACACCAATGCATTTAAACTAAATGAAGATGTTGTCATCCCAATAGAATCCCTCCCGCTTTTCTCTGACTTCATTGAAAAACTCAACATTCAAAAAGAACTTGAAAACAATATCAGCATTATTGACAACCTCAGATCATTTCTGCTGAAAAAAAACGAAGAGGATGAATCTGAAGACGAGTTTCTTGTTTCGAAAAAAAATTCACTGCTTTCAAAAATCAATGAAACAGAAAGTGTTTACACAATGTTTATTGAAAAACTCGAATGCAGGGCAAAAGATCTTTCTCTCGAACCGGGAAACATCAGCACAGAAGACTCTACACTTTTCGAACTGATCAGAGACCGCCAGATACAGATTGACTTCAAAAAAGACATTATTGATTCTTTTGGCCAGACCTTCCACGGCTATGACGAACTGGTTGCGAATTTTACGGATATTGTAGATACCTGGGCAGGGAAAAAAATTATTATCGCAACCCACATGCATGCAGGAGACGGCAACATTCACGTCAACATTCCAGTACATTCAAACGACTATTCCATGATGCAGGAAGCAGATGAAACAGCTGGAATTATCATGAAAAAAACTACTGAACTGGGTGGAGTAATATCCGGAGAACATGGAATCGGTCTTACAAAACTCAAATTTATCGATCAGGATATTCTTGACAGATACGCAGAATACAAAAAAGAGACCGATCCCAATGATCTGTTCAATCCCGGTAAACTCTCATCAGATTTTCCTGTAAGCAGAATATACACTCCATCACTCAATCTTCTTGAAATGGAGGCATTCATACTTGAAGCTGCAGACCTCATGGATCTCACTTCTTCCATATCAGCATGTGTAAGGTGCGGGAAATGCAAGGAAGTGTGCAACACCCATTATCCTGCTGAAAACATGTTCTACAGTCCCAGGAACAAGATCCTTGGAGTATCACTTATTACTGAGGCAGTACTTTATGACACTCAGACATCCAACAGCCTTTCGCTCAGAAACTTCAAACTGCTGAGAGAAATAGCAAGCCACTGTACGATGTGCCACAATTGCTACAAACCATGCCCGGTGAATATCGACTTCGGTGAAGTAACACTTGCCATCAAACAACTTCTCGTTGAACGAAAAAGATCCAAATTCAAGGCAATAACATCATTTGTACTCTTCTACCTTAGAAGACGCGGATACTACATTAACTATATTATGAGAATACTTCTCCTCAAAATCGGTTACTCTTCAGAGAGAATAGCCTTTTACCTGAACAAGCCTTTCAGAAAAATCACAGAAAGACTATTCCCGACGATTGGCGGCATACTGAGAGGCAAACTTCCGAAGTCTGGCAATAAAACATTAAGAGAAGAACTGAATCTTAAGGGAACTAATACCTTTTTCGCATTCATGAAAGCTGACAGCGAACTAAAAAAGAGCGTGGTTTACTTTCCTGGATGCGGGTCAGAAAGAATGTTCCCTGACATCTCCATTGCAGCAATCGCCCTTTTATACAACGCGGGCATACGAGTGGTTATAGCGCCTGAATACCTGTGTTGCGGATACCCCCTTCTTTCAAACGGAAAGGTAAAACAGGCGAAAATCAAGAGTTATGAAAACAGAGTTGTTTTCCACAGGATGGCAGACACTATCGGATACATGGATATTGAAAATGTTCTTATTTCATGCGGCACATGCTATGAAATGCTGCAGGACTATCAGATCGAAAACATCTTCCAGAATTCCTCGATAATTGATATAAGCGAGTTCATCTCACGTGAGGCACTTTATAAAAAGACAGATTCAACAGATGGACTTCTTTATCACGATCCATGTCACACTCCTCTTAAAACAAAAGGATACAAAAAAGTATTCTCAAAGGTTCTGAACTCAGAACCAAAGGCTATTCCAAACTGCTGTGGAGAGAGCGGGACACTGGCGCTCTCCTCGCCACATATTGCAAATTCTCTCAGGAACAGAAAAAGAGAAAACACTGCTATACACTTATCAAAAAATGAAAAGGCAACAGTCCTTACAACATGCCCAAGCTGTGTTCAGGGTCTCAGTAAGATAGATGGGAAAATTTCGATTACAGGCAAACACATGGCGGTCTACCTTGCTGAAGAGTTTCTCGGAAAGAACTGGAAGAAGGATTTTCTCAAGCACGTTAAAAAGAATGACGGAGTTGAAAGAATACTGCTCTGATAAATTAAAATTAACTTAAAAGCAGAGGCTTTTTTTCCGAAAATAATAAAAACCGGAATATTATTTCTGTGTTAAAAAAGCAAATATTTCAGATGAGAGCGATAAAATGAGTAAATCGATATCCGGAAAAGTCTCTTTTTTTATGATTACATCACTGATGATACTCTTCACAGGCATAGTGACAGCCCAAAACAAGGACGAAGAGAAAGAAAAAAACGTCAAGATAAAGCCTGTACCTATACAGGCGCAATATACTGATAGATTCGATATCCAAAACATCTACTTCAATAAAAGGATCGATCTCAAAGGTGTTGGTGAAATTCTCGAAGTTGAGTTGATTCTTCGCAGTCATCTTGACGATCCACAGGAATTAAACATCTTCGTGATAGCATCTTATGAAAAAAAGCACAGAAAAGAAACGAGCTTCCTTCACCCGATCCCCCCTCAAAAAAAAATAAAGAGTTTTGTTCCATATCCTGATGACATCAAAAATTTTCAGTATCCTTATACTGACAGAAACGGAAAAGTCAGGAAAGATGAAAAAGGGATGGACAGGCTCATGTTTGTCAAAAACCCCGTTGATCCCAAAAAGGGAATCAATCCTGAAACCGGCAAACCATACCTTCTTAAGGATAAACTCGTACTAAGAACCCGCCATCTCAGTAAATACAGGTATGATTACTTCTTTTTCAACGAAGTAGCTGTTCTTATTTATGATAAAGACGGCAAGCCCCTGTTCAGGCAGCTTTATGAGCTCAAGGGATTCAGACGATAAGGAGGATATTAATGAGCGAAGAATACAGAGGAAGATCAAAATTTCTAAAAAAAATCTACAAATCAATAAAAGAAAATCCTGAAAAAGGGATATACCGCTGGATTCAGAAGAACCAGAATGTTGCCATTATTCTTCTGATGGCAGCGGGAGCCCTCATTCTGGCCATGGTATTCATCCTCAATATGAAAAATATCTTTCATTAATTCCCTGCATATTTTATTATTGGATAATATTTGACTGGTATTTTTTTAACACTGCCTTCATATATCAGTTAAACATCGGAACAGGAGGGAACACCTCCTGAAATTTCAATATAGATGCAGGGAGCCCTCCTGAATGATGAATTTTCGGGGAAAAAAAATTATCCTTTTTCTGCTCATTATACTCTACAGTTCTGTTTCTATTGAAGCATACGGAACATACAGTTCATTGTACTCTTCTCATCCTTCGAATATCAAAAATATTAATGGCAAATTCTATGCATATATCGTTCTTCTTTTCAATGAGAATCCGCACTTTGTAAATCTGATCCAAAAAGATACCATACCACCAAGGCTGATCAGCAGTGAAGGATTTCACATCAGAGCCTATAAAAACTACCTGTCTGTCACCAGAGACTCAAGTATAAAAGAAACAGCAAAAATCCTGCTTTCGGTATATCTAGAACCTGATAAATTCAACAGACTTGAACTGAATTCGCTGGAGAATCTTCTGACAAAACGAAATATTGTTCTTAAATTTTCAAGGGACAAAAATCCTGAACTGAACAGAGTTGTTCTGGAATACTGCATATACGGGAAGAAAGAAAAGATTAAGATCAAACATCCTTTTTTTACCATCAATGAAAATATATACAATATTCAGCCCTACATTTATTATGATGAATTCTCTACAAGTAATTCAACCTTTTACTATGACATGATATTCATAAATCCGGAGGAGGTACAAAACGATTTCATCATTGCAAAAAACATCAAAGAGGGCAGGAACACCAGGTCCATGTTCTTTGTAGGGTCAATCGTTAATGAAGATATAAGCTATTGTCTTTTAAGAGCATTCAGTGATACTCAGAACATAAAGGATGAGATATTCAGGATGTTCGTAATTCACGAACTCACTCATAAAATCGTTAACAACAGATTTAATTACTATGACCAGGTTACCGGAGAGCATCTCTCATTATGCAGCACGGTTTATGCCAATCCATATCTTGGACTCGCGGTTATGTATAGTTACCTTAACTACAATGCAATAAATCCTCACAGGATTGCTGCTATGAATTATATAAAATATATAAGTGAAAAATCCGGGAGAGGAGAAATTTTAACAAAGCCGGAGCTCGTTAAGAACATGTCATCGGCAGAGCTTAAAAAATATTCTAAAATGAACTTTCAGCATCTTCTTAAAAAAATGCAATGATTGTCAGTACCATGTTCCGAGTTTAACAGGATTCTTGAATTTCATGTCATGATAGCGGGTTTTTTCTTCACCCGTAAACATATTGATAAGGAAATCATCCGAAAAATCAGCACCACTCTTTTCGTAAATTTCCTTTTCAAGCTTTTCCCAAATTTCAACTGTCTTTACCGCAGCATTCTCACAAATAATATCAACAGAATCATACCTGAAGCCTGTTGTAACTCCAGGATACTGCCACTTCTCCCTGTGAAAATTCAGAACATGCCTGTCTGTTTTCCTGGGCTCAGGGTATCTCACAAAAAAATCTGAATTAAAAAAACGAGATCTTCCCAGTCTTTCAATTATACTCACAGCCTTTGGATTATCAGTGTGCTGCATCCAGTCTGAAAGCTTCATTATTCGGGGGATGATGTCAAGCCAGCTTGAATTTTCATGCAGTTCTGCTTCATCCCTTTTTCTGAAAAACATTTTATCAACTGCATCCGGATAAATCTCTGCCAGAGTTTCAAGGATGAGCGTCTTCAGAGATTTATTTATCACTAATTTTCGTTTATTTTTCTCCATTGGCAAAAAATCATTAACCAATGTGCGAAGCTCATCCTTTTTATCATCGAAATAGAGATAGTAGTTGTCTATATTATATCTAAAGAGAAGATTCTGCTGCCTGAAATAGTGAATCTCTGAAGAAGTAAAATTGTCAGGGAACCCTGACCAGCAGAAGATAAACGGATTAAGAAATGAATCCAGAATATAGTGTGAGATGAAACCATAGATATAGGCCCTCTGAAAAGCGGCCCATTCATTATTATTGTCTGAATACCCGAGCTGGGTTCTGATCATTGCAGGAATAAAATCCGAGCACCCTCCGTCGTGTAGCTGAAAAGAAACAGGATGGCCATATACCTTCTTCTGCCTGAACGAGGGCATATAATCAAAGAGGTCAGGACCAATAACGCCAAAGAGAGCGGCTTTCATGTATTCTTCAGAATTAAGAAGAGTTTCTATTGATTTTAATACGTATGATTTTTTCTTTCTTGTTGAAAGCAGCCTTATTGAATCCTGGAAGACCTTTCTGTGAGTAATTATTCCCGGCATATTTTTCCTTCACGAATAATTTCATCTCCTGAAAAAAGGGGATGAAATTATTCTTAGTGATTTTTAAATTCAGTCAACTAAATTTCATTTATTGAACCTGGAGATTCTTTCATTGTATCTTTTCCCAAGAACCTTCAGGTATTCATCCCTTCCGGGATATTCGTAAACAGCAACACCATCCTTAACCGCTGCCTCTGCAACTGCTGCTGAAACCTCATAGTAAACCCTTTGGTCAAATGGAGTTGGGATAAGATAATTTCTTCCAAAAGTCATTTCTTCAGCGTTATATGCTGCCTTAATATATTCAGGAACCTCTTCTCTGGCGAGTTTTGCAAGGGCATGTGCCGCCGCTACCTTCATGTTTGGAGTAATGTCAGACGCCCCCACATCAAGGGCTCCTCTGAATATAAATGGAAAGCCAAGCACATTGTTTACCTGGTTTGCAAAGTCAGATCTTCCTGTTGCCATGATTACATCTTTTCTTGCTGCAAATGCCTCATCAGGAAGAATTTCAGGGTCCGGATTTGCAAGAGCGAATACAATAGGGTCTGTATTCATTGTTGCGAGCATTTCGCCTGTCATTGCACCTGCAACAGAAAGTCCCAGGAAGAGGTCAGATCCTTTTACTGCATCAGCTAGGGTTCTTGCTTCTGTTTCAGCAGCAAACATTTCCTTGTAGGGGTTCATCCCCTTTTCTCTTCCTTTGTATATTACGCCCCTTGAATCACAGAGGATTATATTCTCTTTTTTTATTCCAAGGTCAACGTAGAACTGTGAGCATGCGATTCCTGCTGCACCTGCACCGTTTACAACCACCTTTAAATCCTCAAGCTTCTTGCCTGATATTTCTGCAGCATTGATAAGGGCAGCACCTGAGATAATGGCTGTGCCATGCTGGTCGTCGTGAAAGACTGGGATTGAAAGCCTTTTCTTGAGTTCCTGTTCTATGTAAAAACATTCAGGAGCCTTGATATCTTCGAGATTGATCCCTCCAAAGGTTGGCTCAAGAAGTTCAACTGTATCAATAATTTTGTCAGGGTCTTTTGTGGCAAGTTCTATATCAAAGACATCCACATCCGCAAAACGCTTGAAGAGTACCCCCTTACCCTCCATTACCGGTTTGCCTGCAAGTGAACCAATATCACCGAGCCCGAGAACCGCTGTTCCGTCTGTTATTACAGCAACAAGGTTTCCCCTGTTCGTATAATACCGCGCAAGCGATGGGTCTTTGTAAATTTCCCGACAGGGTTCGGCAACGCCCGGGGTATATGCATATGACAGTTCTTCCTGTGTCACACAGCTCTTTGTTGGACACACCTCTGTCTTTCCGGCATAGGGCTCCCTGTGATATTTAAGTGAAGACATATTACACCTCAGATTGATTTATTCCTGTATTCGTTTTCAGTGATTTTTTTCAGATGAGTATATTTTTACAGGTCTGTCCAGTAAAATAAAAGTGCAGTCCATGTCTATAAGAAAAAGATTCTCAATTGTAACAGAGATGTAAACTGACAACTTTCAGTTTTATACAGAAGACAGTTTATTGCTTACAGAAAATTCATAGAGATATGAACATGTCTCATCGAGGATATATCCGACTTCCTGCTCTGTTCTTTCCGGTTCAAAAAATGACACTCCCATCGTAAGACTCCCTGTATATGAGCCCGCACATAACATAAAGCCCGGATACCTGAAAGCAGGGGGCACAACAGTGAGCTCATCAACAGGAGTCTTTCCGAACCTGATTTTACCTGGGGACAAAAGACCGAGGTTTGAAAACATTGGCGTGCTCTTACCGGAATGAAGTGAAAAATTCCATTCTTCCATGAACATTTCCCTGGCCATTTCATATCCATATGGCCTCATCAGTTCCATACCAATTGCACCATGAATATCCGGCTGGTTTCTCATTGCAGCTTTCATTCTTGCAGAAACTTTTTTAACGCTTTTGGTAAAATCCTCTTCAACAGGATCGTGAAGTTTTACATTTGCAACAGAAGAGAGGTTTCTTACACACTCAGGGCTTCCCTCCGGCAGATATTTTCTCATATCTGTCATGAACTGCATTTCTCTTTCATCATCAATTGAAACGCCTGCTTTTGTTCTAAGAACCCTGTAAAATGCAGCGAGAAGGAGATCATTTACTGTTACATTTTGCTCTCTGCATTTTTTTACAACCGGTTCAAACAGGTATGGTTCGAGCTGCCTTCCAACATACCTGCACGAAATATTGCTGTGATCGCACCTGGAACCTCCGGGCACACTCCAGGTTGACTCAAGGTCATTCTCTGATGGATCAAAAAAATGATATGAACTTTTTATGCCAAGCGAATCAAGAACCGGCTGAAGGCTTCTGTCTGCAGCATGTTTTTTTACAGAATATTTTTTTCTTTTTTCAAGAACAGAATAAATATCCGCAAGCCTGTTAAGGCAATACCTGACGCTGCCGCCGTCACAACATGAATGATTTGTTTTTATGCACAGCCAGTCTCTTGCAGAACTTCTAACATGCAGAACAACTATGCCAGGAGATTTTTCCGTATCAATATCTTCTGCGATAAATAAATCTATTTCCTGCCTTACCCTTTCTGTTTCCGCCAGCCTGTAATATTTTTCAGGAGTGAGGCTTTCTATTCTTTTCCACAGGGGAATGTTGTTTTCAACAACAAACCTGCATTCAAGCACAGGTTCCATTTCAATAAAGATTTCTGCAGCTTTTTTCACAAGGGAGGATTTAAGTCTGCCTTCGAGCTTCAGCACAAGCTGTATGGACGCGTTAGATACCACTCCATGCGCAAACTGATTAAACCAGTCCTGAGGACAGGGGAACAATGATCCTTTCATGACTTACCCCTCCATAAATTTAAAAAATCACGAAATTTCTCTGTTTTAATTCAGGCTGTCAATCTATATTTTACAAAACTGCAATTTTTAATATACTGAAACCTGCCCTGTCTCAATAAAAGGTCAGCAACACCAAACCGCAGCTGTCCCGCAGCAATACCCGTTAAGAAAAACAACCAGCCATGGTGACTTTTTGATCAGACAGAATACATAAATAAGTTAAATACAATCCCCAGGTGAGGGAATAAACCAGCCTGTGTAAATTCTAATAACGTTCAATTCACAACCTTAATCTTTATAATGTTTTATAAACACTGTTCAAGCTATTGAATTCAGCATCAATAGTCAACCACTTCTTGCACATAACAGTCATTTTTTATTTAAATATGAATATTAAACACAGAAAATTTCTAAAAATTATATTTTAAAATTCCAATGAATTATAACTGCTGTTAAAATCAGTGCTTTTGTTTCCCGCCCGCCGAAGGCAGGCGGGAAAACTTAATTATCAGATCCAGCCTGTATTAATTACAGGCTCAAAGAAAAATAACCTTGATTTTGACAGGTCAGAAACAATAATCCTGAAAGAAATTCAATGAAGGAGAAAAAGATGATAAGGAAAAAAGACTCCCAGGATTATGTAAAAATAACAGAGGGCGTTTCTATAAAAACAACAGTTCATGGAGAAAAAACCCTTATGGCAGAGTTCAGGCTTCTCAAGGGATATGAACTTCCCTCTCACGAGCATCCCAATGAACAGACAGGCTACCTTGTTTCAGGAAAACTGAGACTGTACGTTGGGGATGATTCTTACGAAGTGAATCCGGGAGACAGCTGGAATATACCGGGTAACGTTACCCACAAAGCAGAGATTCTTGAGGATTCAACAGCAATAGAGGTATTTGCTCCTGCAAGAGATGATTATCTGAAATATGTGTGATTTTTTTTAAAAAATATCAGTGTTTTTTTATTTTTCATCACTAACCTGCGTATAAATATACAGGAGACCCTTATGGATAATAATGTATATTTACGCAAATACGATCAGAGGATTTACATCAGCTTCGCTTTTAACAAAGAGATAATTCCAAAACTTAAAACAATCAAAAATTATTCATGGCATCCGAATACAAAAGAATGGAGCTTCCCCTTCAATGAGAATGTCATATTATCTCTCAAAGATATATTCAGTGATTATCAAATGGAACCTGATGATGAGTTGAGAAATCACTTCCGGAAAAATTTTAAGCGTGATATCATCATCCTGAAAAGAGAGATGTCTGTAAGAAAATACAGCCAGAAAACAATAAAGGCTTACATTCATTATAATCTTGAGCTTCTTCAAATGTTTAATAAATTTAGCAATGAAATTTCAAATGATGATATTAAAAACTACCTGTATTTTTTGAGTAATACAAAATCTTCATCCTCATCCACAATGAATACTGCAATCAGCGCTCTCAAATTTAATTTTTCAGCAATTCATAAAAAGAAATTCATCTATGATATTGAACGTCCTAAAAAGGATAAAAAACTGCCTGTAATCCTGAGCAGGGATGAGATTAAAAGAATAATCAATGCGCCTTTGAATCTGAAACACAGAACCATCCTTATGCTTATCTACTCTTCCGGTTTGAGAGTTGGCGAAACAGTATGCCTTAAGCAGGAAGACATTGATTATGACAGGAAGCTTCTTCACATAAAAGCCGGCAAAGGAAGAAAAGACAGGTATACTGTTGTTTCTGTCAATCTGCTTGAAATGCTCAGAAAATACTATTTAAAATTCAAGCCTGTTTCATGGATCTTTGAAGGCCAGGATTCAGAGAAACATATTACAGTACGAACTGTTCAGGAAGTTTTTAAAAATGCATGTTTAAAAGCAGACATTAAAAAAGATGTAAGTGTTCACTCTCTCAGGCATTCATTTGCTACACACATGCTCGAAAACGGGGTTGATCTGAGATACATTCAGGAAATTCTGGGCCACAAAAGCAGCAAAACAACAGAAATTTATACTCATGTAAGCCAGAAAGATATTGGCAGGATAAAAAGCCCGCTCGATGATTTTTTTTGATTTTTATCTTGCTTTTCTCTTTCCACCCAGCCAGTATCGCTTATCTACAATTCGTTTTTTATCCCTTTACGGGTCTTTATCCACAATACGGATATGAAATAGTTGTGCGAAAGTGATGCGCCCTAGTTATTAATTTTACTGCGGGCGTCCTGC
>CAZEJW010000043.1:0-27465 GCA_964512685.1 uncultured Leptospirales bacterium
TAGACCAGTTTGTTTTTAATTACAGGCGGATTGGTAACCTTGTTTCCTGTGTTGAACTTCCAGATGAGTTTGCCATCTTCCCGAGAAAGAACATAGAGAGTTCCGTCATTAGATCCAAAGTATATGTGTCCATCTCTGATCAGAGGTGTTGAAAAAATCGAATCATCAGTTTTATAATTCCAGATTTCTTCTCCACTTTCGGTATTTATTGAATAGAATTTACCGCTGTAGCATCCGATATACAGGGATTTTTTAACAATTACAGGAGATGAAGACACCATTCTGCTGTCTGCCTTGAATTTCCAGATGATCTCTCCATCTTTTGCCGAAAGAGCATAAATATTGTAATCCTCAGCCCCAAAAAAGATTTTACCATCCATATATGCTGTGGATGTATAAATTCCATTCTCGATATCCCTGTTCCACAGCTCTTTCCCGTTTATGCTGAAGGAATACACTCTGCCATAACTTGTGGCAAGATAGATATTGTTTTTGACAACCAGTGGTTTTGATCCAAAAAGCAGGGCGCCAAAAAGTTTTTTCTTCCAGACCGTTCTTCCTGTATATAGATTGATCGAATAAAAATCTCCGGCATTGGTTACTACATAGATTTTGTCTCTGCTGATTACAGCCGTTGATTCAACCCTTTTGTGCAGATTGACCTTCCAGAGGGTTTTTCCTGCACGGTTCATTGAGACAAGGTATCCATCCTTTGTTGCAATAAGCAGCCTGTCTTTTGCATACACCGGACTCGATGAAACCTCTGTACCTACCTTCTGTGTCCACCTTACCCTGTCATAGGCCTTTTTTCTCTCCAGAACAGGTTTAAGTATCCTGTTTTCTCCGGGATTCAATACTATCTCATAGTCAAAATCCTTAAGGTCTTTCGTCTTAATGCTTATGCTGATTTTTTCACCAGGCCTGAAATTCTTTTTGAGCTCGCCCTTGCCTGCAAGTTTTGAATTGATGTATATTTTACTGGTCTTTACAGGGGGTCTTACCGTAAGAGATGCCAGTTTCAGCAGCTCCGGCCTTAGTTTAAGTGTTTCTCCTGCTTTGAGTTTTATTTCCTTTCCGTAAGATGCATAGCCATCAGCTTTGACTTCGATTTTCAGTTTTCTGTCAGGCAATGGCTTGAGAGCTGCGTTTCCGTATCCAATAAATCTGGAATTCACGTATATTGCTCCTTTTTCAAGTCCGGTTTCAATAGTTAACTCTGCAACAGGTTCTGTTTTGGGCTTATCTTCAGCCCGCTTTTCTTTTTCATCCCTGATGACCTTCTCGAGGTCCTCTACAGCCTTTTTGTCCTTTTCTTCTACTTTCTTTGCCACAGTGATCTGTTTTACTTCATCTTTCTCTTTCTTCATTATCTCGAGTTTCGAAATCACTATTTCAATTGACTTGTCAACTTTCACAAGGTCCTTATTCACTGTTGCGGTTTTTTCATCTCCAGTCGTTTCTTCAGTTTTAGCCACTTCTTTTTCTTCTTCTTTTTTCTGTTCGACTGCATCGATTCTCTTAATCTCTTCTATATGTTTTTCAACTACCTCTTCGACAATCCTGTTTTCCTTTTCAGCCTGCCTGTTGTCAATATATGCCGACTGGTTTGCATCCACGACAATACTCTCTTCCTCAACTTTTTCTTTAAGGGATGTAAGAGCCTCAGATCGTTCAACAAGATCTTTTTCTATTGATTCCAAAGCCGGGATTCTTCGTTTGAGTTCAACCTTCCCATCGACTACAGCAATTTTCATTTTCCCTTCAGGATTGGATTCAACTACAAATTGTGTTCCCCTTACAGCCGCAATAGCTGTAGGTGTTTTAATCCTGAAGCTGTCTCCCTTAAGGAGTTTTTTGGGATTGACAACACTGGCTCCTATTCTTAACTCAAGAGTGTTGTCCTGAACACCTGAAACACCCCTGAAAAGAGTTTTCAAAACAAGATGTGATTTTTCTTTTACAGTGATATATGAATCTTTTCCAATCACGATATTACACTGGGCCTGTTTACCTGTCTTGATTTCGCTTCCTTCTTCAAGCTTCATTTCTTCAGAGGCAGGCTTCCATTGATCAACACTTCCAACAGTTACATCGCCGATAGTGAATATAACCCTGGCTTCGTTTTTCAGGCTGACCTCTTCATCCTTTTTACACCCTGAAACAGCTACCAGAGCAACAATACTGAATAAACAGATAAATATTTTTGGTTTCATACAGACCCTCTCTTCATTGATAATGATAAACTTCATTTGGTATTGAATAATGAAATTCCTAATCAACTTAACAAGTTATAATGGAGCAGGCAAGTCCTGGTATCAGAAAATAACATACTGGCTCCATCATTATTGTACTATATGTTATACGATTGTTAAAGCAGGAAAGGGAAAAAATAATAACAAAAAAAAGGCTGTAGAGTTCAGCCTCAAAAGAAGGTTGAGTTCTACAGCCTTTTTTACTAATTGATTCAGAATCATTTACAATGAATCAATAAAACATCCAGTACAAAATATCAAAAAAAATCAAAACGCCTGCAATACCGCAGAAAATGAATATAAAAAAATGGACTGATTTTCTAAACAGGTCAAATGACTTCATTAATCACCCTCCCCGTTTAACAACAAACACCATTGTTTTTTCCTTACGTTTCACAACAATAGTAACATCAGTTCCTTTTTCGCCAAGTAGCAGTTTTTTATAAACATATCCGTTCTTAAGGCCGATTAAATCCGTTCCGTCAACCTGAGTTATTATATCATCCGGCCTGATTCCTGCATTATAAGCCGGGCTGTCCTCGTATACTCCTGTAACAACATACGGCATACTTTCAGATACCCTGTCATCACCTACGGGCACCTGTATTCCAAGCAGATATTCAGGTTTTTTTGCACATCCGGCAGACAGAAACAGAATCAACAGAAGAGTGCAGTATTTTTTCATAATTCCAACCTACCCCCTGTAATCACCCTTGAACTCGTTTATCATTTCAACCATTATCGCAACATGTTCTGCAAGAAAATTTACCGCTTTTGAGGGATTTTCCATCTGCTTCAGAACCATATAATATTCAGCTATCATTTTTCTGAGACTCTGATCCATATCAATTGCCGCTTTTATCATTTCACTATTTTGGTTTGGATTCATCAATTTGTTTGTTTTCCTTGTTATCTTTATTTTCTTCAGTATGATCTTCTGCTTCTGTTTTTTTCTCAACAGATGGTTTGACTTCTTTTTTCTCAGAAGGAACTTCATCTTCAACCCTGACTTTCTTCATTAAACCGTCAAGTACGGAAGCTGATGACAGTCTTGAATAGTTATCCAGCAGATGAATCCTCATTTTTTTATAATCAACAGGAGCGTGTCCGGCCTCACTGCCTTCTCCTGATAAAACAGTAAGAGTGGCATCTGTCAACTTGAAATTAAAATCATCCACATACTTTCTCATAATATCTTCTGCCTGATCGAAATCATGATTCACAAGAAAATCAGCTGTCCTCTTTTCCTTCCTGAATCTGACCTTTTTCTCCAGCTTTCGTTCAAAAGTGGCTGCCTCAGGAGGAACAGGATTCTTTTCCTGATACTGTTTGTAAGAGAGATTCATCTGATCAATATATTCTTTGTCTTTAAGGCCTGCAAACCTTTTAAAGAAAAGATTTCCCTTTTCATTCTCCCCTTTAAGAAGTTGATTGTAGATCTGTCTCTTTTTTTCAGGCTTCTGACTGGCGAAAAGTGCAAGAAAACCATATCTCTTAGATCTTCTTGCCATTTTTATTCCCTCAACAAACTTGAACAGCTTATATGAATGCAAACGGGGATTGGAGGCCTCTCCCACGGTGTAGTGTGTCCAGCTTACGGTTCTGTCTCTGTATGCAAGAGTAAGATATAGCCGGGCTGTGGCATTTTTAGACCTGATAATATCCGGGGCCATTTTATCGAGAAATTCCTTAGAGTCCATAAGATAAAGATTTTTGAGGATGTATCTGTATAATTCGACCATATCCCCCTGAGATGAATAAATTCTTTTAAACGCCCTCTTGTAATCAGACTGAAGAAAGGCTATTTCCGCATTAAAATGTTTCTCATAGCTTTTCATGAACTCAGTTTCTTTATCTGCTGCAAAATTACTTATGCATACATTGATAAACTCAACAAAGACCTTGTTTTCTTTCAGGATTCTCTCAGTTGTAATCTGATCAGAGAAGGAAAAAACAGGCAGTGCGGAAATAATTACTATCACTACAGAAAGAAGGGTACTCTTTATAAATTTTGAATAATACATGGCATATATCCTGTTTAGTTTTTAAGACTCAACGGAAAATAAAATAAAATCAGTATTGTCTCTCAAATACTTTCAAACAAATTCTATCTATTCCAGTTTGCGAAGATAGTTGGATAGATATATTGCTTTTTTGAAAGATTATTCAAAAAACTGATTTTAAAGCTTTTCATATACTATATATCGTATAAAAACCTCAAATCAAATATTTTATTTTTTATTTACCTGATCATGCCGGGTAAATAATAAAAATTCTAACGGTCATAACTGAAACTCACGAGTGTAATATCATCGTGAAATGTACTTTTACCCATAAAAACATTCAAATCATCGATTATTTTTTCGATCAGTTCTTTCGGGGTGTTTGCCCTTGATTTTCTTATAGACTCAATCAGTCTTTCTTCTCCGAATTCTTCACCATCAGCATTCTGGGCTTCAGTAACACCATCCGTATATTGAAGAAACACATCGCCCTTCTTGAGAGTAATCTGGTTCAGTGTGCACAAATTATCGAATGAAGCAGATGATGCAGCGCCAAGCGGTATCCCGCCCGGCTTGAGAATCCTGATTCGTTTTGCCTCACGGCTGTATACGAGTCCCTGATTATGGCCTGCACTCGTATATTTCATTAACCCTTTATCCACATCCAAAACACCATAGAACATGGTCACGAACATCGTACTCAGAGTATCCTCATGAATCCATGGGTTAATCTTCTTCAATAATTTATCAGGAGAGTACTCATTTACAGCATGTGTCCTGAGAATCGCCCTTGTCATAGCCATCACAAGACCTGCCCCCACTCCATGTCCTGAGACATCCGCTACAACTATGCCAAGCCTGTTTTCATCGATCATCAGAAAATCATAGTAATCACCACTCGCTTCAGAATGAGGCATAAAACTGGCATGGAACGTCATACCTTCAATTGCAGGCAGCTCTTTCGGAAGCAGGGTCTCCTGGATGTCTCTGGCGATTTTGAGTTCCTCTTCCATTCTCTCTTTTTCAATAAGAGCTTTCTGATTCTCTTTGATGGATTTCAGCATATTGGAAAAATTATCAGAGAGTCTGCCGATTTCATCATGTGTGTTCTTTTCTATCAGGATATCAAGATTGCCTCCTGCTGCGATATCCGCCCTTTCTGAAAGATATATGATGGGTCTGGTTATTCTCAGTCCCATAAAAAAAATCGCAGCAATAGTGAAAAGAACAGAAACAACAAGCAGAATCAAAAAAACAAATCTCAGCCTCTCAAGTGGCTCAAGAATGATAGTCTTCGAAAAAGAAAGTTCTATTACTCCAATCCTTTTATCATAGAGAGAAAAAGGATGATAATATAAAATTACTCCAATATTATTCTTACCATCCATGAAGGTTTTCTCAAACCTGCCTTCAAAATCCGAGGCTTTTAGCTCTTTGTAATTATGCACCCTCCTGCCCAGGTATGAAGCATCAAAATGAGCTGCATAACGTCCCGGCAGACCGGCAACATCACCTGTGAGATCAATAATACTCATGGAAAGAAGTCCGTTGATTTCCTGTTTCTTGAGTCTCAGAAGATTCTCTTTTAGTACCCACCTCTTCTTATCATTTGATTTCAACACTGAAACATGATCCAGAGTGGATGATATCATCTGATCAGCCAGAGATTTACAAAGATCATCCGTGGTCTTCTGAAGATTTTTCTCTTCCATTCTGAGAGAGATAAAGCCAAAGACCAGAAACAGGAACAGAACGATTAAGGAAAAACTGGAAATTAATTTAAACTTTATCCCAAGCTTTTCAATTGCCCTGCTGAGCAAACCTATTTTGTCAATAAGTCTGAAAAGTCTGCTCTGTGAGTATTCTTTCATATAAATCTCCACTAAATTCCGGGTATTATCTCATTTGTTAATTTTTACTACAAAAAAGGCTGCTCCGTGTAAACAAAAAAATATATCAATTATTTATTGACACAATTATTACTCTGAGTCTAATATCAGAAAGTAAACTCAGATTTCCTGGTGTGGCAGAGCAGCCATATTATAATATCAATTTCCGGAAGACTATATGAATCCTGATCAGGTCAGACATTCCAACAACATAATTATTCTCAAAGGCAGATTTAAATCCAATTCAATGAATCTTTACGGGCAGTTCATCCTTTTCTTTAATCAGGACTGTAAAATTGATTCATACAACATCGTTATCTCAACATATTCAGACGCATATAGCCTTGAACCGCATACAGGATGGGAAAGTTATGAAGAATTTATAACAGACCTGAAATGGAAAGGCCATTTTTATAACAGTATGACAGCCTCTCTGATGGATCAGTTTACCAAACTCGCTGAAGATTCAAGGTCTACAGAGGAACTCTTTAACCTTACATATAACTATGATTATGACAATCTTGAGGTGATAATTCACGACACCATAAACAGAATTGTTCACGAAAAAAACCTGATACTGGAAACCGGGATACAGGAAGTAACACCGGAAGAAATAAGGAATGCCAGATCAGACCGTGACTCAGCCCCTCAGGAACAGAATGAAATCAATTCACCTGAGGATGATGATAACCTTGATAAAGGATCAGTAATTCTTCCTATAAAACCAATTCTCGCTCCTGTAAACGGAAAGCCACTCTACTCTCTCAAGATTGGCGACAGGATAATGATCAGAATTATTCCCAACTCTGACAGAGCAAACTATTTTATAGATATTCTGGGCCTCAGAACAGAAGACAAGATTAAACCAACGGTTGCCGAAGTCATTGACATTAAGGCCGGGCTAACAAGAAATGATCCTGTTGAAATAATGACACAGATTGGACCCGGTGTTTTTGGAAAATTTTATGAGGATGAAAACCAGGTAAAATTAAGGATGTATGATCCTGAAATTGACGGTGAGCTATCAAAAGGCAGAATTCCTGATAAAAAAAATAAAAATAAAAAAGCAGTAAAAAAGGAAATTGAAGCGGAATATTCCACAGGAACCATGGTTATGCTCTTCCTTTTTGGCCTGATTCTGATTCTTATCATCATTCTTATAATATTGAGTCTCTGACCGGTTCTCATTTCTCACATTTACCAAAAAAAACAATATTCCTGATTTTTAATTGCTAAAATCAATCTTAAATTTTATGCAGGAGATAAGCTGCAATTTATAAACAGAGGCCTTAAAATGCATCAGGACAATGAATACATACTCAAACGTGCAAATGACAACCAGGTAAAATTTATCAGACTTTGGTTTACTGATATACTTGGATTTCTAAAAAGTTTTGCTATCACGATAGATGAGCTCGAAGATGCACTGAACGAAGGAGTTCGTTTTGACGGAGCGACTATGCAGGGATTCATGAGAACAGAGGAACAGGAAATGATTGCAATGCCTGATCCTTCAACCTTCAGTATACTGCCATGGAGACCCAAGGATGATTCTGTTGCAAGGATGTTCTGCAATATATTTCATGTAGACATGACACCCTTTGAAGGTGACTCAAGATACATTCTCAGAAAGAATCTGAAAAAAGCTGCTGAAGAAGGCCTTACATTCTATACTGGACCTGAGATTGAATTCTTCTTTTTTAAAAATTCAACAAAGCCAGAAATTCTAGACAGGGGAGGATATTTCGACCTTACACCTCTTGACATAGCCGCAGATTACAGAAGACAGACGGTTCTGACACTGGAGAAAATGGGAATCGATGTAATATCCTCACATCATGAAGCATCCTACAGTCAGCATGAAATTGACCTCAGGCATGAAGACGCACTGACAACTGCCGACAATATCATGACATTTAAGCTGATTACCAAAGAAATTGCTCTTCTCAATAATATCTATGCATCCTTCATGCCCAAACCATTTGCAGACTCCAATGGCTCGGGCATGCATATTCATCAGTCATTATTCATGGATGATGAAAATATATTCTTTGACAAAAATGAACCAAACCTGATCTCAAAGGCAGGAAAACATTTCATTGCCGGGTTGCTGAAACACAGCAATGACTTTTTTATTTTAACGAATCAGTGGATAAATTCCTATAAAAGGCTTGTCAGTGGCTTTGAATCTCCCACCCATGCCGCATGGAGCTGTTCAAGCCCAAACACACTTATCAGAATACCTAAATGCAGACCGGACAAGCCTGACAGTATGCGCGTTGAATTAAGAAACCCCGACCCGGCGTGTAATCCATACCTTGCCTTTGCTGCGATTCTTGCTGCCGGTCTTAAGGGGATAAAAGAAGAATACCAGCTTCCCGAACCTCTTGAAGTCGTTAACACAAAGGACTCCTTGCCGAATCTGCCGGTAAGCCTTGATGAAGCGCTGGGACATTTTGAATCCAGTGAATTCATGAAAGAGACACTTGGGGATTTTGTTCATACAACATTAGTGAAAAATAAAAGATATGAACTTAATAAATTTAATTCATATATAACAGACTATGAAATTGATCAATATCTGCCTATACTGTAACGTGATATGACAGGGGAAAAAACTTCAGCCATAATCGGATGCGGACGTATTGCTTTTTTGCTGGAGGAAGATCCTCTAAGAAACAAGCCCTGCTCTCATATTGGAGGAGCTGCGAAATCCGGCATTAAAATAGATTTTGCATGTGATGTAAACATTAAAAGGCTCAGATACTTCGCAGAAAAAAACAATATTGCAGAAGAGAATTGCTTCTCAGATTTCAAACAGCTTCTGGATAAAAAACAGCCCTCACTCGTAATCATTGCAACTCCCACAGATTCTCATGCAGAGATTGGAATATCGGCTGCCATGAACGGAGCAGAGATAATCGTTGTTGAAAAACCTGTTGCATCAAACCTCAAAGATGCACAGAAACTGATAAAAACTTGCGAAGAGAACAATACAAAACTGATCGTCAATCACGAGAGGAGATATGATCCGGGCTACAAAAAGGTCAGGGAAATAATCGACTCGGGAAAAATCGGTAAAATTAAAACCGTTCATGCTTCAGTTCTTACCGGGGGATACAGGGGCGAATCAGAGGTAACAGGAGGCGGTGGTCCACTGCTCCATGACGGCACTCATATTGTTGACCTGCTGAGATTTTACTTCGGGGAAATAAAACATGTACGCGGCGAATTTCAAAGAGATGAACGGGATTCAGGATTTGAAGACAGGGCAGTTGCATGGCTGAAGACTGAAGGCGGTATCGATATTTTTCTTGAAGCAGGAGGATCCAGAAAATATTTCGTGTTTGAACTTATTATTTCCGGAACTCATGGCAAACTTGTAATCGGAAACGGTTACAAAAAACTATTCCTTACAAAAACATCTCAGCACTATACAGGTTTCAGGGATCTCGAAGAAAAAAAATTTCCCTCCTATTCCTCAAAAAACTGCTTTCATAATCTTTATACAGAGGTAAAATCCCATTTGGATAATAAACCTTCTGATATTACTTCTTCAGGATATGACGGAATGAAAGCACTTGAAACGATTCATGCTATCTATCTTTCAGCATATAAAAATGCCCGGGAAACAGCAATTCCGGTTAAACCTTCATCAGTCAGACTGGAAAGAATATTTAACCTCAGGGAAAATAAATGAACAACAGAATTCAGGTAATCCGTCCGGCACTAATTGATAATTATATCAGAATAATCAGAAATCTTGCACAAAGAGGAAGAAACAGTTATCAGGACTTTTTCATTCAGCCCCTTTCAAACTGGTCAAAATCCGCTCCGGTTGAACCTATGGATAAATTATTGACGTTAATTGACAATGCTGAAAATAAAAAAAGCGCACAGCTCTCCTTTCTGTATAAAATGGCAATTATACGATCTGTTGCACCGGATCAATTCAACCTTTCACTTACAGGAAACATTTCCATTAACTTTCTAAAACAGATGAGAGAAAAACCGGTCTCTGTCTCTGACGAGGCAATCGAATTTGTCAACATCCTCAGGCCCCCCTTCAGGGATTATTCTGAAAAAGAATTCATCAGGATGAACAAGAAATTCGAAGATGAAATTAGTACTGCTGATTCTGTGGAAGTGGAAAAACTTATTGATATTAGGGAAGTAAGAGATAAGGAAAATACTCTTATGAAAGAGCTGTCCGAAAGGGCAGTGGATGAAATAAAAATAAAGTCGAGGCAAATCTCAGTGGTTGAAACCAAAAGACACCTGATCGCCTATCTTCTGAAATTCTCCGATCCGGCCGCTCCTGACAGGCACATTCCCGTTTACAAACTGTTTCATGAAATCGAATACAACAATCCCGGCATAGAAAAAGATGTACTCGACTCTACGGCAGTTATAATATATCATGAGATACTCAATTCAATTAAAAAAGGTGACCTTACAAAAGCAGTAAAATACATATCAAAGTATACAGTTCTTTTCAGAGGGAATCCAAATACTCCCAATTACGAAGAGGTTGACAGCTTCGAAAAGAAATTCTTTGAGATAATTGAAAAGAGAAATCTATGGGATAAAATTTAAACGGCATATAAAATGATTATTAAAACACTGTATTCCAAAAATACAAAAGCTGCTGTTCTGCTTTCAGGTAAATTTACTATAGATGCTGAGATGGATTTTGACAGCGAAATTGAACACCTCTTAAAAAAAGAACCGAGTGCAATAATTATCAGGATGAAAGATGTAGACTTCATAGATTCATCAGGCATTGGTATTCTGATGAAGAACCGAAACCGTTCTGAGAATGCCGGGATCAGTTACATTCTTTTTGATATTTCCCAAAATGTAAAGCGCACCCTTACTGATGGAGGAGTAATCGGTTTTTTCAAAATATCAGATAATGATGAGGATGGAAAGATTTTCATAAATGAAAGAAAATTTAAATAAACCCGCCTTCCATTAGCTTTCCCATCAGTGCTTCGTCACCTGAACCTTTATCATCATTGCCGGCCGTAAGCATTCTTTCGACATATTTTGCAAGGATATCTGTTTCGAGGTTAACGCGGCTCCCCGGAGACCATGTCCTGATAATAGTTTTCTCAAGGGTTTCAGGTATAAGATAGAGTGAAAAACCCGAATCATTCATAGATACCACAGTGAGCGATATCCCATCAACAGCAACAGACCCTTTTGAAACTATATATTTAAGTAAAGAGGAATCTGTCTCAATATCTATCTCAACCCCGTTTGCATCTCTCGATATTGATCTCACCCTGCCAGTGCCGTCAACATGCCCCTGTACGATATGACCTCCCATCCTGGTTGTCGGAGTGAGAGCTCTTTCAAGATTAACCGGATCTCCTGATTTCAAATTTCCCAAAGTGGTGAGAGAACAGGTTACCCTGGATGCAAAAACAGAAAAGGATGTATTGCCGATTTCAGTAACAGTCTGGCATGCTCCGTTAACTGCGATTGAATCTCCTGTTCGGCTGCCATCAATTACAATCCTTGATTCAATTTCAATTATTCTGCCGTCTGATACATTCCTTACAGTTTTAACACTGCTTACTTCCTCTATTAATCCGGTAAACATCTTAACCTCACATCATTTCAAAATTATATGGTTCAGGATATCCCGAATACAGGATATCACTGTCGATCATCAATGACGAAACATCATGCAGTCTTATTGCATCAGACATAGAATCGAATCCCCTGCCTGTAATTACCGGAACGCCTGAACCGGCAATTTTTGGAGAGATAAAATAAAGAAAGTGATCGATCGATCCTGCATCGAGAAATGAACCATTGAGAGTACCGCCTCCCTCAAGCATTGCATTCAACATACCTCTGGCTGCAAGTTCTTTGGTTATTTCATGAACGCATTCTGTGTCATCATTACCTCTCAATATTACGAGTTCAAATTTATCCATCAGACCGGAGAGTTTAGGATTTCGTTTAACTGTCTCATCGCGTCTCTTTTCTGTTTCAAAAATTAGAACCTTACCGTCAGCAAAAACCCTGCTGGATGGGGATATGTTTTCAGGAAGACCGATTATTACCTTAGCCGGATCACAATAATCTCCTGTTTTATTCATTATAAGACATCTCAGGAAACAGTTATCTCTTCCTGTAAAAGCGGGATTGAATTCTTCGAAGAAGTCGCTTATCTCAGCATCGAATGAATCGAGTCTTACGTTAAGTGCAGGGTCATCATTCATGAAAGTGTTTCTCCCTACTATCACGGCATCCACCCTTGCTCTGAGCTTGTGTACCAGATATCTCGAGAAGGACGACGATATCCATCTTGAATCTCCCTGATCTGTAGCGATTCTTCCGTCAAGTGTAATAGCTGATTTATTGATAATGAATGTTTCTTTCCTGAGAATATATTTTTTGAACGCACGAAGAAGATCTGCTCCCGCAGAGGAATATTCACTCATCAGCCTCACATCCACCCCTGAATCTCTTAGTCTGGCAAATCCCTTTCCTGCTACCAGTGGATTTGGATCAAGAATTGCCACATTCACTTTCTTAATCCCGGCAGAAATAATCGCTTCTGTGCACGGGGGTGTTTTGCCAAAATGATTGCATGGTTCGAGAGTAACATACATCTCTGCTCCATTCAGGTCTTCGCCCTTTTGAACTGCGTCTTTGATAGCACATACTTCAGCATGATCACCTCCACAGTAAGAGGTTCCACCCTGCCCTATTACATTACCGTTTTTTACAATCACAGCTCCAACAGCTGGGTTTGGAGAGGTTTTCCCTATTTTGCTGAATGCAATCGAAAGAGCGAGTTCCATATGTTTATTTTTTTTCATTTCCTAATCCGTATCTGTCATAAATCATTTCAATATCTCTTCCCATATTAAGATCACTCATCAGCCTGCTTTTCAGTCTTTCGCTGTTTATCCTGTTGTATCTCCGGGCCTCAAGATATCCTCCCAGGATATTGCCTGTATAAAAAAATGCGCCAATTGAACCAACAACAAGACCGGTAGCAGTATTTCCTGTTTTGAAAGCAAAGAATGAAGTAACAAACGATATTGCCGTAACAGTAAGTGCAACAACACCTGTCATTTGAGAACCGGCATAGAGGTATCCCATTCCAGGAACAAACCCGAGGCCGAGAGCAATCCACTGATTCTTTCTTTCTTCCTTTGATTCTATGTAACAGTTCATCAGCTCATTGTAAAGCCTGAATTCTTTTGAACCGGCTTTTTTCATAATCTGCAGAGCATCAACATCACGGTCTTCCATTAAATAAAAAGCAAATTGTCTTTTATTAAGCAATGGGGCAAATGATGCAGTATTTGCAGAATAGAAAGTTGAATCAGAAAATTTTTCCAGAAACTCCGCTGCTGTTTCAAATCTGTTCATAGATATTGCCGAATCAAATGCTATGATGTATCCTGAATCATATGGCTTTTCTTTTTTTACAAATTCAAGCAGGAGATCATGTCTCAGTGACCGGGAGTAAAGATAAAGCCTTGAAATATTATAAACAGAGGGAGTAAGAAAATCAGGATAATACGAATTCAGTCTGTCAAGTTCGACTGATGCACGGTAGTATTCTTTTTTCCTGATGAGATGTTTTGCAAAACCGGATATTTTGTCAGGGGAATAATCGCTGCCGATATCATTCGAATAAACAGTTTGAAAAAAAAACAGTGCCAGTAATGCTGTAATTATCGAGTATCTCAGAAAGGATTGTATTCTCATTTCCAGAATTTACCGCAGGATATTGCAAAAATATCCTGCGTCATTCAATCTACTTTTTAATGAGCTTTTCCCAGGCAAGAAGCACAGGTGAAGCTATATAAACTGACGAATAAGTACCAATAAAAATACCGAAGAGAAGCACAAGTGCAAATTCATTCAATACAGCACCGCCCAAAAGATAGAGAGACAGAACTGCAAAGAGTGTTGTCAGTGATGTCAGCAATGTTCTGGATATTGACTGAGTTACTGATTTATTTATCACATCGTCAAATGTCTGCTTGGATTTCAACTGCACGTTTTCCCGAATCCTGTCAAAAATAACAATCGTATCATTTACTGAATATCCAAATATGGTAAGAAGTGCTGCCACAACTGGAATATTGATTTCAACCTGCATCATCCCGCAGAACATTACAGATATCAAAATATCATGAACAATTGCAACCATTGCTCCGACAGAATATTTAAACTCAAATCGGAATGAAAGATAAATAACCATGAGAATCAGTGCAACCAGAAACAATTTAATGGCAGATCTCTTCAAAAAATCTCCAATTGCCGGACCGACATTTTCAACATTCAGGAATTCCACTTTTTTATATTTCTTTTCAAGAAGTGACCTTATCTCGTCGAGATCACTTTTTGATTCTTTTTTGCTTTCACTCAACTTGGTGGATATTATGTACTGATTTTCCTCATCTTCACCAATCTGCTGAACAAGGGGATTAAAATTTTGGAGAGTATTCCTAATATCCTTCTCATTGACACCTTTTTCAAAAGCGGCAATTATCTTCACACCACCAACGAAATCTATGCCAAAATTAAACCCCCCGTTTATCACGGTCCCGGCACTAAACAAAACCAGCAATGCGAGAGAAAACCCTGCTGCAACGAATTTTAACTTTAAAAAATTTATATTTTCCTTCAAAGTGCGACTCCTTCGTTATATGTGTAGCTTCTTCAATTTCTTGTTAAGCGAAATAATCTCATACACGAACCTGGTAATATACAGAACCACGAACATACTCGAGAGAATCCCAATAAACAGCGTAACTGCAAAACCCTTTATAGGACCAGTGCCAAACTGGGAAAGTATAAAAGCTGCAATCATGGTTGTAAGGTTAGCATCAAAAATAGTCCAGAAAGCCTTGTCAAAACCTGACATTATTGACATCCTGGGAGACTTACCTGCCCTGATTTCTTCCTTGATCCTTTCATAAACAATAACATTGGCGTCAACGGCCATACCAACAGTAAGAATAAAACCGGCAATACCCGGAAGGGTAAGAGTGAATCCAAGAAGTGACAGTATCGCAAGCATAAAGACGATATTCAGTACAAGACCGAGTGTTGCGATTATACCTGCGGCTTTATAATAAATAAGCATAAAAATCATTATGCCAAGAAGTCCTATTGTTATTGCCTTGACCCCTGATTCAATGGAATCCTGACCAAGAGAAGGACCAACGGTTCTTTCTTCTATAATCGAGAGATCAACTGGTAGTGCACCCTCTTTTATTATCCTTGCAAGAGTAAGAGCCTCCTGTCTTGTGAAGCTTCCGCTGATATTACCATTTCCTGTTGAAATCTGATCCTGAATGCTTGGAGCACTTCTGATCTTGTTATCAAGAACAATTGCAAGCCGCTTCCCCTTATTCTCCTCTGCTGTGGCAGATGCAAGTTTGGTTGAGCCTTTGGCAGTGGTTTTAAATCTTACCACGATTCGGTTATATTCATCAGTGTCCACTGCAGCTTCCTGAATATCAGTACCTGCAAGTGCAATTTTTTTCTCAAGAACAAGCGGCTCAACAGGATGTACCTTCTTTGTATCCTCATCCCTCTTGAACAAAAAAAGCAGTTCAGATGTATTTGGAAGCCTGACAGCCTTTGTCACTCTCTGAAGAAGAACTTTCTGCTCTTCCCATTTTTCAGGGATTACAGTGTCTTTCATATTTTCAGCAAACCACTTTCTTGCATTGAGGGTCTGATCTTCTTCTACAAACCTGTATTCCAGGCTCCCTGTTGTACCAATGGCATTCTTTACTCCCTTGGGATTCTTGACGCCAGGAAGCTGTATTTCAATAGCCTCTGAACCGCTTGGCCTGATGGATGGCTCGGAAACACCAAATTTATCTACCCTGTTTCTGAGAAGCTCAAGAGCCTGCTGGGTTATCTCGTACTTGTCTTTTTCAGTGAGTTCCCTGTTGAGTTTTTTCTGAATACTTTCAAAATTAGCCCTCAAAACAAGGTGCATTCCACCCTGAAGGTCAAGACCCAGATTGATTTTCTTTGCCAGGAGATACTCTTCAACCGGATGTTTGAGAAAACTTACCTCTTTAACACCAGGATAAATTCTCATTTCATTCATTATTGCATCAGTAAGATTACTGCCTTTTACTATAACCGAATGATCTTTTTTTTCGAGCAGATATGAATCCTGTGAAAACTTTTTGTCGATTGCCTCTTTTTGACCGGCTGTTATATTTTCGGAGAAATGAATCTCCATCCTTTTTTCTCCAACAGTCGGAAGAATCAGAAGCACACACAATGCGACCAGACATACTATAAAAACAGCCTTATATATCATTCCTCTTGTCATTATACACTCACTTCTTAAATAATATTATTTTCGGGAATATCTGCGCAAAACGTTCCCGCTTGACTTCCTGGATCTAACCCTGTACAGCACAAATACAATAAATACAAGAAAGACTATACTGAACTTCATTACAGCATCAGTCGTTTTTTTGCTGTACCCGAAAAGGCCGTCTTTATCTGATTTTTCATCACCAGCCTTTTCTGTGGATATTCCGACGGATGAGGATTTTTCCTCTTTTTCTCCATCAGACTGTTTCCCGGAAGCGAATCCGGGAATCCGGTCGTACCTGTATTCTTCCGGATCAACGGTCAGCAGGACAGGGCCTGTTTCATGTACGGCTGGTTTTGATTCCTGCACATCTTTTGTAACAGGTTGCCTGGTCATGACGGGTTTATCATCGTTTACAACAGCAGGAACCTTCTTTTCAGGAGAAGGCTTTGGTAAGATTTCTTTTGCAGCCTCTTCAGGTTTAGCGGGCCCGGATTCAGCACTGATTTTATCTTCTGTCTGAATATCTGAATCAATTACAGACTCCTGGACGGACGGCTGTGAGCCATCTCCATCTGTTTCAGGAGTCTGTGTAAATCCCGGGCATGTGAAAACAAGAATCAGAGCTATGATATAACATGAAAGTCTCATAATGAAGATCAGGAAACCTTTGCCTGTATTGAAGATCGCGAAAATTCCGCATTTGTCTTATCAGCAATTTTCAATACAATAATATCATCTTCCTTGATATTGGTTACAATACCATATAATCCACCAACGGTGATTACCTTGTCGCCTTTTTGTATGGAAGCTATCATATTTTTTCTTTCTTTTTCCTTCTTTTGCTGAGGCCTTATTAGAAGAAAATAGAAGATAACTATCATAAGAATTATGGGTACAAAACTGATCCAACCACTTCCTGCTGCACCGGCAGGAGCCTGTCCCTGTGCAAATGCCATTCCAATCGTATTCAATTTTTTTCCTCCTGATTAAAAAATCAGTGCCAATTTTCAATAATCAAGCACAGAATGTCAACACATTATCTCAAGTCATTTTAAATTTAACAAATTCAGTCTTTAAGGATTACAACCGGAGTACCAAGCCTCACATATTTATCAAGTACAACAATATCCCTGTTAAACATCCTGATACATCCTCCGGAACAAAGATGACCAATCGAAGCTTCGTCATTGTTCCCGTGAACAGCCAGCCCTGATCCGGGCCGCGGGAGTTTACCGTTAACCGGTCTTATTATCCCCTTTTTAACATTGTATTTATATCTTTCGAGATCTTTTTTATTGGGATAATCAATGGAAAAAAATCTTGGCCCGTATGCATTTCTGCCAAGGTCTTCTGCTGGTTTCCCGTATTTGGAATGCCCGTGAGAAGCCAGAAGATTCAGGGAATTCAATCTTTTGAGTTTTCTGTATGTATCAGCGGATCGATCAGCATCCATGCTGAGGATTTCATCAATTTTATATACTCCTTCAGGTGTTCTGCTGTCACCTTCCTGCTGTTTGGTCTTCATGTCCGGATTTTTACCATAACCGATCCTGAACTCTTCCAGTACATCAAGTTTTCGGTTATAAACTCTCAGTGTAAAATTTTTTTTACTGACACTCAAGAGGTATGGGGATGAATTCGCGCTGAATACATCATCATAGATATCATCATGGGCAGCACCACATGATACACAAAGAAATGCCACTACTGTAAAAAATATTTTCTTCATTATTTCTCCGGGATTGTTTTATAAAATCAGCGGGAGAGAGGGCCTGTCCTTTTTTCGAACAGCAGCAATTCCCTTATCACTTCGTCAGTAAGGTCATGTTCCGGCTTTCCATAAAGGATATTATCAGCAGAATCAATGATGAGATCAGCCCTGTATACGGATGCTGTTTTATCAACAGCAGATTTAATCCTTTTAAGGATACCGGCTTTTAGTGTCTCTTCCTTTTTTTCAATCCTTTTCAGCTCTGTCAGCATTTTGCTCTTTTCATCAGTATTCTCAAAAGCAGCCTTTTTATCTGCAAATTCTGATTCGAACTTCCTGATAGCTGACTCCAGTCCTGTTCTGTCTTCAGTCAGTTTCAAAGCAGCAGGATTTTTCCTTAACATAAAATCATATACAGCAGTAAGATTAACATATTTAATCCGCATACCTGCCCCGGTCTTCCCTGATGAATCAGGAATGGAGCGGCAGGATAATAACAGCAAAAAAGCGACTGTTACTGCGGCTGTTTTTTTCATTAAAATCTCATATCCCCTATCGCAAACTGGAATGTAAAATCACTCACGGTCTTAAAACCGTCATCATAGATCATCTTTCTGCCGAACCAGAAGCGCAATGGCATCATTGGAATCTGAATCCTGAAACCAAAACCGTATGAATACCTGAAATACTTCATGAGATTTACATCGTTATCAAAAAATTCATCAATCCTGTGAAGTTCTCCGCTTGCAAGGTCTGTTTGTACTTCGTCCTGATAATCTTCATCCAGTTGTTTTTCCCAGTATGAATCAGACCACAATGAACCCGCATCAAAAAAGAACGCCAGCCACAGCATCTGAGGATGAATAGGCACTCTGAATTCAAGCCCGTATAGTATTCTGTGATAAAGGCCAACATATCTCCATGAATCAGGAAAATCATAATCATAATAATCCCATGCCCTGATTGTTTCTGGCCCGCCAATAGTAAGACGGTCATCAATCTCAAGCCATTCATTATTGGCATAAGGATACTTATCCTCGAGCCTGCTCCTGAACATTGGCGGCACAAGGAATGTCGCGTTTGCCCTCAGCTCAAATACACATGGATGGGACTTAAGAAAAGGAAGATGAAAAGGTGAATAATAAACTGTAAACTCAGGAGAAAGCTTAATAAAATGATCGTCACCACCAAGGACATTACCTCCTGTAAATGATACAGAAGAACCAATTCTCCATCCCCTTGTAGGATTGAGGTAATTATCTTTTGAGTCCCTGTAAAAATAGAAACTCTGTGTACGTTTCTGCTGAACACCATCATCCACAGAGTCGAATACATCGTCAGAAGCATTACCGGTTGCATTCATGTAACTCTTGAAAGCATGACCCCAGGTTGTACCAACAGTGTAGTAATACCAGAACCTGTAGCTCAGGCCCAGAGAATAACCGAATGTCTGTTTGTCATAATACGCGGAATCACTCGAATTGGAAAATAATGACGAAGTTTCAATAGTATATTTTGTATAGAATATCGATGCATTGAATCCTACCGGATAATCAAAGAGCCATCTTTCGTTAAACGAAAGAGTTACCGAACTTCTCTGAGGACCATATTCAAATTTCACACCAACGCGCTGTCCATTACCGAAAAGGTTGTTCTCGGCAACATCTGTAAAAATTGAAAAACCGGATGTTGTTCCGTAGCCTCCCCCAAGAGAAATCGTTCCGGAAGGCTGTTCTTCCACATCGACCACGAGATTCATATAACCTTCACGGCTTCCGGGTCGTACATCGAGATTCACCTGTTTGAAAAATCCAAGGTTGTAAACCTTTTCCCGGGATATCTGCATCTTCTTGGAATTAAAGAGTTCACCCTCTTTTACGATAAGCTCTCTTCTGATTACCTTATCCTTGGTTTTTTTGTTTCCTTTTATAATGATCGATTCAACATATGCCTTGCTTCCTTCCATAATGCTGAAATCAATCTTAACAAGTTTTCTTTTTTCCTTTACACCATCAATTTCAATTTCACCTTCGGTAACAGTTTTTCTGGGAATTACCCGTGCAAAGATGTATCCCATTGATGCATACTGAAAACTGATAAACTGGCGGTCCATCTGAAATTTTGTATTGTTAAAGAGCTCTCCCTTTTCCTTGAGCTCAAAATTCTGCATAAAAAATTCAACAGGAAAGACAGGCTTTTCAGCATCGGTTTTTTCAATTTTAACAGTGTATCCGTCAAAATAATACTTCTGCCCCTCTCTTACCTTTATTATAATAAAGATTCCCCTCTCTTCCTTTGTTTCAGGATCAACCCACTCATACTCAACCCTGTCTTCAATTATCTCTGCATCCAGATAACCCTGTTCCTTGTAAAATGCGAGGATCTTTCCCTTGTCCTGCTCATACACATCGCGTTTAAAAGATCCGCTCTGTATAATCCCTTCTTCCTCGGTCTCCATCTGGTCAAGGATGTCATCAGGGTATACCTTTTCCGCTCCAAGAATGGTAATCTTCTGGACCTTGATTTCTTCGCCTTCATCAATAACAAAACTCACCTTTACAGAGTTATCCTCCTTATCAAGAGAAGAAACCCTGTAATCTACAACAGCGTTGAACCAGCCTTCCTGAGTATATTTTTCCTTTATTATAAGTGCACTTTTTTTAAGATAATCCTTTCTAAAAACTTCACCCTGTTTAAGTAAAATAGCATCCGTAATATCAGACTCAACCACCTCTTCCATGCCTTTGAACTCAATTTCGCTTACAACCGGCCTTTCCCTGCACACGAACCTGAGCTTTACTCCATCCTTATACTCCTCTATTTCAACTTCGACACTCTCAAACTGACCTTTTTTGAAAATATCCTTTATATCCTTTCTCACCTCAGAAGACTTGAGGGGATATTTCTCAGTAGTCCTCATTAAATACCTTAGATCTTCAGAATTCGTATTGATAAGGCCAGTGAAGTCAATTTTATATACTTTTTTACCTTCATATTTCGAGGGTTGAGAAAAAAGGGAGGGCATAATAAATATGATCGATAACAGAGTTAATATTGATACTATTCTTTTATTCATGAGTAACCATTGCCATTTTATGATAAAGGATCCCGGCAGGAATCCGAAAATCCGGAAAACACTAAGATAAATGCAAATGCCTGGACCAACTACAATCCGGATATCCGGTGCTGAATCTCTGAGACCCTTAACATATAAGTTAATTTAATGTCAAGAATTTATACAGGCGCAAAAAAGAGGACACATACCATGAATCACTCACTCCCCTTAACTGTGGCAATAGTGAACCTTGGAATACCCGCCCGGTTCAGAAGATCGATAATTTTCACGACTGTTTCATAATCGGTTTTTCGGTCTCCTCTTATTATCACCATTTTATCGCCAATTGTCTCTTTTCTCTTCTTAAATTCATCAAGAAGAGATTCAGTACCATACTTCTCATCATTCAAAAACACCTCATTTGCCTCATTCATTGAAACAATGAGATTCCCTCTTTCAGGATAATTCTTGCTCTGAACCGCCTTTGGCAGATGTACGGTTATAGACGATTCAGAACCAAGTGTAGAAGTAACCATAAAGAAAGCAACCAGCAAAAAAACGAGATCGATTAATGAAGTGATATCTATAAGAGCCTTGTGCTTAAGCCTGGTTCTGAATTTTATATGCATTTTTATTCCGGTTATTTTTCAGATCATTTTAGTATAATTTTGTTACATCAGAGAGATTCAGCATCTCTGTCTTTTTGAACATCAATGAAAACATTAGCAATTGACTCCACTTCTCTCACGAAGAACTCTACTTTTGAAACCATATAATTATAAAAAGTGATAGCCGGGATTGCAACGAGAAGACCAAGTGCTGTTGTAATCAATGCTTCAGTTATGCCACCGGCAAGAAGGTCCTGGGCTGAAGGCCCGAGACTTGCAATAGCACTGAATGATTTCATCATCCCGGTGACGGTTCCCAGAAGACCGAGCATTGGGGATATCGTCCCGATTGTTGAAACAACTCCTCCATACTTCTCGATTGAGATGATAGATTTTTCGGATTCATTCCTTACAAGGAACTCCTGATCCTTTCCCGGGTTCCATGATTTCACGGTATTCTCGATCATGGATATAACAGGGCCCGAATAAGAGCTGCATGCAGTCAAAGCATCATCCATCCTTCCCTCTGCCACCTTTCGACTCACGCTTTCCATTATCAGCCTGTAATCAATATTGATTTTACGGTAAAAGATGCTTCTTTCTATCATTACAGCCAGCAGTACAACAGAACACATTAGTATCGGAACAACCATTACGGCAAGAGGGATGGAATCGAAGATGGAAATTATAACTTTTGCAGACATTTATATATTTTTTCCTTTTAAAAAATTATCCTGAGCCCGCCAAGAAATGTTCTTCCGGGTTCCGGGTAGCCATATCTGAAACAATATTCATTACCATACAGATTATCAATTTTTGCATATAAATAAAAAGCATCTATAACACTAATCTGAAAGCCAAGATTTCCGATAACTGATCTGTCTAACTTTTTATCAGAATTCGGCTCTATATACACTTCATCCCTGAGCTGATTCTCCCACTCAAGACCCCATCTTTTTTCGGAATAACTTATCCTGGCACCACCCTTATGAGAAGGTCTATAGGTGACATTTTCATCAGATGAATAATATGAATAAGTATAATTGAAATCAAAGCTCAGGGTATTTCCACTGATCATAAAATCGAATACAACATTTCCAGCAAATTCATATGAATTAACAGGTATTGTGTCAGCATTCAACACATCCCCGGGCATGGAATAATAATTGTAAAAATCACTATTTTTTTCGACAACAGCCTTGCCTTTAAGTTTCAGTTTCTTTAAATAAAAAAAATCATCGCCGGTTAATGTTATAAGCAAATCCCCTTTAACCTCTCCCCTGTGGACCTTTCCAGGAGGAAGATCATATGTAGGAAGAATATACTTCTGTTGAAAATAAAAATCTTCTGGCCTGAATGGAGCAAGATCATATTCATAGGATATTCCAATTGTGGAATATTTGAATCCAACAGAAGAAATATCAATTTTCCCTGAGGGGAAAAATCCGCTTAATCCTTCCTTATCCCTGTCCCAGTCCAGGATAAAACCACCGTTTAATTTCATGTATTCAGTGAGTTTAAAACTGCTGTAGAGTTCATTCGACAGATGCTGATCCGGATCAGCAGATTCAAGAGAATAATTATAGTGAGAAAACTCATGTTTCATCCCAAACTTGTTTGAAGCAGACCAGATATATTCCCATTCAATCTTTTCATAGAACTTGAAAAATTTGGTTGAATCCGAATCAACAGAATCGGCAGGAGTGAGCCTGTGAACATAGTACGAAGTCCCAAGATTGAAATCCCATCTCGAGGAAGCCGGTTTATATTCATTCTTTAGCGAAAAGGTTATCCTGTCCTTTTCTTCTCGGCTGTAAACAGAATTATCGAACATGCCGTGTGACTCATTATTAACCTGGACCTGAGGAATCAGTTTCCATGAATCAGAAATATCCGCCTTTCCGGTAAACCCGATTTCACCTTCATAATATGCTGAATTCGTATATCCAAAATCATTTGATCTTCTTAAATTGGAGTTTATCTGATAGGTGAAAAATTCATTATTCTGAGTTATACTGAAAGCCGTATAAATATTATTGTACTGGCCATACATTAGCTTTGTATCAATGTTTACATTCCCTGATACAGGCTCCTTTCCGGCCTCAGTGGATTGTTCAGTCTTAACCTCAGGAGCATATTCGGGCTCAGTATAATGATTCTCCTGAGCGAAAACCCCGGCAGAACCTGATATAACAATCATCATAATTACTGTAACAATCTTTTTTACACCAAGTTTTATCATATTTTCTGTATTTTTTCCCCGATCGGTTATATGAAGAAATCCCCTAAAGGCAATGTGCACACAGGGTTAGTTTCAATAATTCATTAAAAACTTTCAGAGCTCCTTTCTTTCAACACTCGTTCCGCACTTTCTGCATTTGTAGAACTGCTGAGGCACTCCGAAGTCTATGAAAACATTGACGGTATATCCGCACCTGCATCTGTAAATAAAATTTCTCAATTTTACATCCTGCATAATAATCCTCCTGAAATGAGATTATCCGGTGTATTTGCGCAGCATGCTGCACATAATTTCACTGGATACGATTATTATCGGTTCATACAAAAAGAGACTCAATGTGAAAAGAGACCGATTGATTGAATCGGCCTCTTTATTATTCTGATTTGAATGCCTTTACGGGCACTTTTAATCCTATTTAAGCTTTTCTGCTCTTGCAGTGTTTTCCCATTCAAAACCGCAGTTTTGTCTTCCAAAATGTCCGTATGCAGCGGTTTTTCTGAAGATTGGATTAAGGAGATTGAGTTCTTTAATAATTCCGGCTGGCTTCATGTCAAAAACATCCTTCACCCTCTTAACAATCTCTTCTTCCGGGATAGTCCCTGTTCCAAAAGTGTCAACCATAACAGAAACAGGATCTGCAACTCCGATTGCATATGCAAGCTGAACCTCGCACCTGTAGGCAAGACCGGCAGAAACAATATTCTTTGCAATGAATCTTCCCATATAAGCGGCTGATCTGTCAACCTTGGACGGATCCTTGCCTGAAAAAGCCCCTCCTCCATGACGGCCCATTCCACCATAGGTATCTACGATTATCTTTCTTCCTGTAAGGCCTGTATCTCCGTGAGGCCCGCCAATAACGAATCTGCCTGTGGGATTAATATATATCTTTGTATCATTATCCATAAGAGAAGCAGGGACAATTTTCTTTATAGTTGTCTCGATAACGCCTTCATAAACCTCTTTCTGAGTGACATCAGCCGAATGCTGGGTTGATATAACCACAGTATGAACCCTGGAAGGCTTACCGTCTTTGTACTCAACCGTTACCTGTGATTTTGAATCAGGCCTGATAAAATCAAGCTCACCTGATTTACGCACATATGCGAGTCTTTCAACAAGCTTGTGAGCAAGTGAAATTGGCAATGGCATCAATTCATCTGTTTCGGCAACAGCATATCCGAACATCATACCCTGGTCACCGGCGCCCTGCTCAGCATAAAGTCCCTCACCCTCTGTAACTCCCTGGGAAATATCAGCACTCTGAGCGTGAACATATGTAGAAACCTCACAGGTCTTTGCATCAAAACCAATATCCGGATCAGTATAGCCAATATCGGCAACAACTTCCCTTGCAACTTTTTCATAATCCACAGTCTCTGAAGATGTTATTTCACCTGAGAGTATTACCCTGTCTGTAGTTACCAGAGTTTCAATTGCAACCCTTGACCTCTTATCTCCTTTGATATGCTCGTCAAGAATAGCATCAGAAATCTGATCAGCAACTTTATCAGGATGACCTTCAGATACTGATTCAGATGTAAAAATATAATCTTTGATTGACATGTTTCCTCCACATTATTTCCAGCAGATACACTCTGCCGGGCAATTATCTATTACGTCCTGTATTTCCGCCTCTCCTGCACCTACACTGTTATAAGCGACAGATACTCCCTTTTTGTTCATCTCAAAAACATCAGGGAGCACATCAACACAGAGCTCACAGCCGGTACATACTTCAGGATCAACATACAGTTTTTTTTGCATTTACTGCCCCCCCCATGCAATACATCTGACAGCCTCTGTCTGACTGCTGTATTCGCCCAAAAATACGGCAATCAGACAGACTTCAGCCATCAATAACACACCCCGCCTTTTAAGCGGGATGAAAAATCAGCCTGATTATTATTATTTCATTACAACAATGGCAGCAGGAAGAGTTAATTCTTATCCTCTTTTTTCTTCTCAGGGCTTGACTCAATCACTCCAGTTGGAGCCTTTTCTGTCTTCTCAAGAGAATCCTTTACTGAAACACCTTTTTTTGATTCAAGAATTGAGAGTCCCAGAGAACCCACCATAAAAACACCCACCATTACAGCGGTAATCTTGGTAATTACATCCGCAGTGGAAGAACCGAAAGTTGACTGACTTGACCCCCCAAGAATACCCATGCCCGCACTTTTGTCAGACTGCAAAAGAATCAAAATTATAAGAAGCAGGCATAGTATCAAAAATATTACTGTTAAAACACTGACTAAAATTCCCATTTAATTTCTCCTAATAATTCAAAAAAAACCATTATACATTTATAATGTCAAGAAAAGAATCAATTTTCAAACTGGCTCCGCCAACAAGAACCCCATCGATATTCGGCTTGGAATAAAGCCCCTCAATATTGTCTGGCTTTACTGATCCGCCGTATATAACCGGTACAACATCAGACACATCAGTTCCGTACAAATCTTCAAGAAGCTCCCTGATCAGGGCATGCACATCCTCTGCGATCTCCGGAGTGGCAACCTTTCCGGTTCCGATTGCCCACACTGGCTCATAGGCGATTACAAGCTTTTTCATATCTTCGGCTGAAATACCCTGAAGGGCTTTTTCGACCTGCTTTTTGACTACTTTTCCCGTAAGACCGCTCTCCTTTTCCTCGAGGAGCTCCCCGACACAGACAACAGGAATTATATCATGTTTCAGAGCAGCCTTTGTTTTCCTGTTTACAAGTTCATCAGTCTCAGCAAATATATGCCTTCTCTCTGAATGTCCAATCAAAGTATGTGTACACCCAATATCCTTTAACATCAGAGGAGATATTTCTCCGGTAAAAGCACCTGACTCTTCATAATATATATTCTGAAGGCCGGAATATACAGCAGATCCACTTATTATATCGTTCACAAGCGAAGCATAAACATCAGGAGGAAATACAACAACATCTCTGTTTTCCTTCTCCACAAGACCTTCAACAATACCTCTAACCAGTTTAACTGCTTCAGCAGCATTGGTATTCATTTTCCAGTTACCTGCAAAAATCTCTTTCCTCATAACAGAGCCTCCTTTTAATTTCTCATATTGTTTTGGAATAATAACAGAACAGCAGGAGAGAGCCGGTACCATTTGCATTCATGTACCGAAAATTTCAACACAATTATTACTCTCAATTCATCGATTACATTAATTACACTTTCCCGGCAATTCTTACGATCCTGATCTCATTCTGTTTTACAGCTATCAATTTAAGGTTGTGGCATCAAAGAGACCACCCAAAATCAGTATTTATTCCATATTAACACTTTTTCTCCTGCAATAAAGCTTAAGGGAACCTCTAAAAATTATATTTTTAAAATCCCAATAAGTTATAACTACTGCTAA